>JADFJS010000070.1 GCA_022566155.1 Chloroflexota bacterium | reverse complement strand
GTCCGCCGTCATCAGGCGGCGTACGGTACCGTCGGCGGTTTCGAACTCGGCGATGCCCGCCAGGTTTATCACGTACTGGCGGCGGGGAGCGGTGTGGTAGTCGGAGAAGGAGGGAGAAGGGCGCCTCCCCAAGGTGATGGGCCCGGCGCCGATGGGAAAGACGATCTCCGCTAGCTGATCGGGGGTCAGGTCCTCGAAATGAGACTCACCGTCGTCGCCGGAGTACACTCGTACTATCTGCATGGTTACTACCTCCTCTCGTTCTTGCGATCGTTCTTGGTTTCTGCATCGATGACCATTTAGAATCGTGCGCTCGGACCGAGACCAACCTGCGGCCTGTCCGTCCTCGTCCTCAGACGTATCGCTGTGGTCGTAGCAGAGCTTAACGGTTCGCGGCGCGTCGGGCAACATGGGTTGGCGCATGCAATGACGTGCCTGCGCCAACGGTTGGCGCGTTGGATCCGATTGAGGGAGTGAGCACCAGCTTCTACCCGGTGTAGGCGGGGATGTACACTGGGGCATACAGCCAGCCTTCTAGCGCCGCGGCAGGATTTGGGATATCGAGACTTGCGGGTTCGGGGTGACGGAACTGGTCGATATTGGTGCACCAGAGCGCGGCGATGACCGCGGCCACCACGGCGTCGAGACAGTCGTGACTGCCCAGGCACTGATCGCGGAATTCTGCCAGGTTGGGTAGGCCGATCCCGGAACGCCGGGCCAGCCCCTGCAGGATCTGGATCCGCTTGTCCAGCGCGTCCCTTCCCCCCTTGTAACCCTTGTAGGGTAGTTTGAAGACCTTCAGGGCCGCGCCGGGCATGGCCTCCAGCAAGACGACCTTGCCCATCTTTTGAAGCGCCAGTGGAGGCACCTCGCAGCCCTTGGGCCACAGCTCGGCCAGCATCCTCATGCCGTAGAAAGTCATGGGTACCATGTTGGGGTTGACTTTGTGCAGGCAGGAATAGGATTCCGGGTGGTAGGAGTCGCCCAGGCGCTTGGGCTCGCCCCATCGGGCCACGTAGGTGTCCCGCAGGGAGAAGAACTCTTCAAGGGTCATGGCTGCAGCGGCGTCCCACAGATCGGGCATGGTCCGGGCCTCCGGCATCCAGAAGCGGGCGAAATCCACGGGCACGGAGAAGGGAAAGTCCAGGGATGCCACGGCTTCGGCGGGCAGGGCCTCCAACAGGCTGGCCAATTGGGACCTGCTCACCGGCCGGCAGTCATCCAGCACCAACTCGTTGCCGTCCAACCGGCCCCGGGCCACCCAAGTGTTGTTGTCGGGCCTGGCGCCGCTAAAGTCCACGCCAAGGATTTCCATACAGTCTCCGGCCCCTCCTAAAGAACCTCAATAGTTCCTGATTATGGTAGAATGGGCCGACTCTTCCGAAGCCCAAGTATATCGTACGGCGATGAAAAGGAGCCTCATGGAACTAACTCAACGACGATTGCGATACCGATCCGTCCTGGCGGGGGACCAGTGCGTGTATCCCGCTTCAGTTTTCGATCCGATATCGGCCCGGATCGCCGAGGACCTGGGATTCGAGGTGGGTATGCTGGCCGGGTCCATCGCCTCGGGCACGGTGCTGGGCGCCCCCGATCTGGTGGTTCTAACGCTGACCGAGTTTGCCCAGCAGATCCATAGGATCAGCCGGGCCGGCGACCTCAGCCTGATGGTTGACGCCGACCACGGCTACGGTAACGCTCTCAGCGTGATGCGCACGGTGGAGGAGTTGGAGACCGCCGGAGTTGCCGCCCTGACCATCGAAGATACGGTACTTCCCATAAGTTTTGGCGGCAGCAGCGGTGATCCGCTGATCTCCCTGGAGGAGGGCGTGGGCAAGATGAAGGCCGCGCTCGCCGCCCGCCGGGATCCCAACATGGTGATTGCCGGGCGCACCAGCGCCATACGTTCCGAGGGATTGGAGGGCGCGATCCGCCGGGTCAAGGCATATGAGGAAGCGGGGGTTGACGCAATGTTCCTGTCGGGAGCTCGCACCCGAGAGGAGATCGAGACCGTGCATGCGGCGACCAGCCTGCCGTTGCTGCTTGGTGGCGCTGGCGGTGAGCTAGACGACCGGGCCTTCCTGTCGGCCAATGGGGTACGCATCGCCCTACAGGGGCACCTGTCCTTTCAGGCCTCGATCAAGGCCGTCTACGACACGTTGAAAGCGTTGCGGGAAGGGGTGGCCCCGGCCGACCTGGGACCCAACCTGGCCTCGGCCGGCCTCATCGCTCAGGTTACCCGCCGGGCGGACTACGACCGCTGGTCCCAGGAGTTTTTGGGCTAGGCTTGAGTTCTTTGAGGAGGGTTTGGTCCGCCTGAGGCGGATTACAAGAAAGGGGTTCCCAACGGGGTCAGACTCAACCGGCCGGCTCCGGCTCAAGGCCGTGGAAAAAGTCCGTCCCCACCTCTTCGCCGGGCTCAACCCGGGGAAAAGCCCGGATATAGTACTCTCTCCCCAGGATGCCGGCCGTCACCTCCCTGGGCACCCGGTGGTAGGGCCAGTCGGCGGCGACCTGGGTACGATGGCACAGGATCGAGGCCATCTTGGTCTCCAGATATTCGCCAAGCTTCAACTCCAGGTGGATCTCGTCCACTGGAGTGCCTTCCTGGGCTCGATCCGGAGCGGGCAGGGGGAAGTCGACACCGGCGGCCCGCAGCGACAAGGCCCACTCCATCCGGAAACCGGCGGGGCGGGCGCTATAGAACAGGCGCGCCGGGGCATGTGGACTGATCCCATGGACCAGCTGATGGGGGAAGGACTCGGGGTCCGGGGACCGCTGGAAGGCCTCGGTGGTGTGGCGGCAGATGGCGATGTGGTCGGGATGTCCGTACAGCCCGCCCGGTTCAAAAGTTAGCACCACCTGGGGCCGGAAACGGCGGATCTCCGCCACCAGCCGCTCCACCACTTCCTGGGGCGCGGCATTCACGAACGCGCTGGGATCGGCGTTGGAGGAGCTCCCGGCCATGCCCGAGTCCCGGTACTGCCAGGTCTCGTGTCCGGCCAGGCCCAGTGCTCGGACAGAGCAGGCCAGCTCAACGCTGCGAATCTTGCCCAGGGTCTCCGGGGTGGCCGCTCCCGGCTGGCGAATCTCACCCTCTTCTCCGAGGGTGGTTGTCACCAGCCTAACCTCCACGCCCCTTGCCGCATGCATCGCCAATGCGCCACCCATGGGAAAGGCCTCATCGTCGGGATGAGCTAAACAGGCCAGTAGCCGGAAGCCGGACATAACGCCTCCCAAGGGTAATGTTTATTGCCCGTCTGGGCTCATCGTAGCTATCTTCAGCCTGAGCCGCCGCCAGTGTACGGTGGCGGGCGAGGCCAGTCAATGGTTGGCCGCTGCCCGGTGATGGCGGTCCCGACGTTCCCGAACGCGGCGAAGCTTGGCAGAAGTTTGACAGCCTCACAGCCCGCTAATACAATCCTGGATGAAGATGGCAGGGAATTAACGGCTGATAGCCGATACCCGCCAGGGCAGGAGGTTCCCGTGCACTTTGGCCTAGTAATGGAATGTGAGTACCGGTACGGCTCTACCTTGGAAGAGTCGTTTCAAGATGTGTTTGACTTGGCAAAGGAGTCCGAAGAGGGAGGGCTGGACGGCGTCTGGCTGGCGGAGCGGCACTTCGCGGCCCCCAGGAACCCTCTGGATGCCCAGGGCGGCGGCATACCTTCCATAGTGTCCGTGCCCCTCATCATGGCCACCGCCATCGCGGCCCGCACCGAGCGGTTGAGGGTGGGGATAGCGGTCAACGTGTTGCCCCTGGTGCACCCCATCCGCATGGCCGAGGAAGCTGCCACTTTGGACCAGATCAGCCAGGGCCGCTTCGACTTTGGAGTGGGGCGCAGTGGGTTCCCCAAGTCCTATGAAGGATACGGCATCCCCTACGCCGAGAGCCGGGAGCGTTTTCAGGAGTGCCTGGACGTCATCGAGGCGGCCTGGTCAAACGAGACGTTTTCCCACCAGGGGAAGTATTATACTTTCAAGGACCTATGCGTTTTGCCCAAGCCCTACCAGAAGCCCTACCCTCCCGTCCGCGTTGCCGTCACCACCAGTGAGTCATTCCCCCGGGAGGGCACCGCCGGCCACAACATATTCGTGGGATTGCGCGGTATGGACCGGCCCCAGGTGGCCCAAAATCTGGCGGTGTACCGCCAGGCGAGGCAGGATGCCGGACATACCGGAGACGGCGACATAATTCTGAGGATACCGATCTACGTAGCCAAGACCGACCAACAGGCTCATGCCGACGCGGAAGAGAGCAGCATGCGCTCTTACCAGCGCTTGGCCCAGACCTTTGCCGACTCCGCTGCCGGGCCGGGTACAACCTCCGATGAGCAGAGGGCGGAACGGGGTACGCGCCTGAGCAGCCTTACTTACCAGGACCTGCTGCGCGACCGCCTGGCATACGGCAGTCCCGAATCCGTGGTCAATCAACTCAAAGAAATCATTGAGGAACTGGGCTTGTCCGGTGTGATCGCAGAGATGAACGTGGGCGGACTTATCCCCAGGGACAAGGTCATGAACTCCCTTCGGCTGTTCAGCCGTGAGGTAGTGCCCGCCCTTCGCTGACGCACCGAATTTGGAAACCTCTCCAGAAAGAACTCCAGGAATAAGTTTTCTGGAAGGGGTTTGGGGGAACTTCTTTTCCAAAAGAAGTTCCCCCAATGCTACTCGGCAAAAGCCGGTATAACCTCCTGGCCAAACAGCTTCAGCGACTTTAACGATTGCTCGTGGGGCATTGGGCCGAACCGGTGGTTGGCACAAAATATGTCGTAACCGATCAGCTGGTACTGCTCTTTTAGCTTTCGGATCACCGTGTCTGGGCTGCCCACCAGGGCCAGGCCGTTGTCGATCCAGAAGTCGTAGGAAGTGCTCATCCCTTGAAACACCCGGCCCAGCTCCCGGCTGGTTGGGGTGTCTTCGTTACCCTTGAAGCCGATACGGGTCTTGGCGATCTCCGCGCGGCCCAAACTCCGTGAGGCCAACAGGTGCTGCTCCGCCTCTTCCCGGGCTATCTCATCGGTTTCGGCCACGTGGACTGCCCGCATGAGAAAGGTGCGAGGCATGGGACCCGGGTGGTTGCACTCCCGCCAGACCTTGCGGAAATACTCGAATTTCTCCGCGATCACCGGGTCAACGTCGATGTTCTGGGAAACGTTGTAGTTATTCTTGGCGGCGAACTCCATGGAAGCCGGGCTGTGGGCCCCGACCCAGATCGGTGGATGGGGTTGCTGGTAGGGCTTGGGCGCCGGAAGAGCTTCGTCGAACTGCCAGTACTCCCCTTGGTAGGTTACCTCATCCTGGGTCCACGCCTTGACGATGATCTCCAGGGCCTCCGTCGACATCTTCTGCCGCTCGAAGAAAGGCAGGTTCCAGCGGATGAACTCGTGCTCGGACACTCCGATGCCCGTGCCGAACTCCATCCTGCCGCGGGACAGGTGGTCCAGCATAGCCACCTCTTGGGCCAGCCGGACCGGGTTATAAAAGGGGAGCTGGTAGATCATCACCCCAAAACGGAGGCGGGTGGTGCGCTGGGCGAGGGCGGCGAGGTATACGCTGGGCGCGGTGATCTGGCCTACGTGGGAGTTCTGGTGCTCGATGGTGTAGTAAGAACCGTATCCCAGCTCCTCCGCCAGTTGCGCCTCGCTAAGGTGCTGTTCGTAAACGTCCGCGGCCGTCTTGGCACTGGCGATCTCGTAGCCCGGAAAAGAGTCCCAGATGGCAAACTCCAGCTTTCCCATGATTCTCCCCCTTTCGGTGGCTCATGTTTAGTAGCTCGCGATCGAGCGATGGAAGTTCGTGTAAAACAGACTGGACCGCCGATTATAGGCGGTCCAGTTAGGAACCAGGGGTTATCGTAGGGCGGCCGTGCTGGTACTTCTTTGAAATCTTCGGCGTTACCAATACCGTTCGTGGTGAGCCTGTCGAACCATCCGTCCGCGGAAGGACCCTTCGACAAGCTCAGGGCGAACGGGTGATTTTTACGGCTATTCCCCAGACTATGTGATCCGATGGACCCGCTTGGGCCGTCATTTTGAGCTGATCTTCTAGCCGAGCACCAGTTCCACGTTCTTCCGCCCGGGCCGCCGCATCTCGGCCAGGCCTTCCTCGGCGGAGTCTTGGCTGTTGCAGAAGAGCTCGATGCCATTACCGTCGGGGTCCTTGAGGTAGATACTCTTGGTCATGCTGTGGTCGGTGGTGCGCAGGTCGGTCAATCCGTACTCCTGCAGCCGCTGGTAGTACTCTTTCAGCATGTCAAGGTCTTCCACCTGTAATGCCATGTGGTTCAAGCCCAGAGCGCCTTCCTGGACCGGCGCCGCATCGGGGGCCGCCTGGAACAGAGCCAGGTCGTGATGGATCTTGCCGCAGGTCAAGAAGGTGCCGAACCCAGGCCGCTCCGTGGAGATCTCGAAGCCGAGTACTTCCGTGTAGAACTTTGTCGATACCTCTTGATCCTTTACGTTCAGGACCAGGTGTCCTACTCTCTTGGGTTTAGCCATGTTGACTCCTCCAACGTAGATAATTCACCGGATATGTCAGCGAAGGCACCGTCCTCCGCTGATTTAGAGATAACTATAACCCTTCAACGGCGAAATGCCAAGGGGAATCCGCCGCTGTAGGCTCCGAAGGATCGATTCCGAGACACCTTAGTCCTTGCGGTCTAGGAACTCCCGGACCCGCTGCATGGACGGCTCCCGGTCATAGGTGTTGTACATGAGCATAGCGTTGCGCACCGGGTCTCCACCGAAGAACCGCTCGTACAGCACCTGCCGGCCACCGAAAGCGCTGCAGGCTACGTCCCAGGCTAGATGAAAGACCCCGGCTCTGTCCCGGGCGCTGGCGCTGTCGGTGGCCAGGTAGCGCTCCACCTCGGGCCCTATCGAGGTCTCGAAGTCGGCCTCGGCGGGCAATGCCATCAGGCTGCCGCCGCCCAGGAGCTGGATGATCTCCGCCATCCGGGGATAGATCATGCGGGGAAACAGGTTGCGGCCGGCCTGCATGGGTGCGGCTGCCGGGCACATCACGCCCCACTCGTTCACCTGGGCGTCGGCCTCGGCGGCGCGCAGGCAGGCCTTGAGCAGCTCCAAGAATACGATCAGCTCCGACACCTTTTCTTGCACGTGGGGCACGGTCCCCGACCCGATCGTTTCGACCATCAACGAGGCCAAGCCCAGGATGAACTCCGCCTTTACCACGCAGCGGGTGGTGACCTGCTGGGCGGTGTGGCCGCCCGCCTGGGTGGCGCCGCCGTAGTTGTTGCACATGTCCACGTCGCCCAGCAGGAACACCCGCTCCCAGGGCACCTCAACGTTGTCGAAGAAAACCACGGCGTCCATCTCTTCAAACCGGGACCCCAGAGGATGGTCGAAGTGGGGCCGGTCCAGGTCGAAGCTTTCCCGGCACAAGAACTTGAGCCCAGGGGTGTCGCATGGGATGGCGAATGAGAAGGCCTGGCGCCAGGCTTCCTCGCCCAGCAGGTGAGTCCTGGTTGGGTAGACCGCGATCTCGTCGGAGATGGGGCCGAGGGTCGCCAGCATCCGGCTGCCCCGGACGACGATCCCCGAGTCGGTCTCGCGAATCACCGTTAGGGCCACCTGGTCGTCCAGATTGTCCACCACCGAGGCGGAGCGCCGTGGCTGCAGGTTGACCAGGGTATGGGTGAGAGTGACGTCGTTCTCCCGTATGTACTCGTGGTAGTTCAGCACATTCTTCTCGAACTCAGGACGGTTTCGCCCGAAGTACTCCGCCGCCGCCACCCAGGCAGTCAGGTTAACGTTGAGGAAGTCGGGTGTCCGCGCCATCATCCCGCAGCTATACCAGGCCCAGCGGGACATCAGGCCCTGCCGCTGCGACAGGTCATCGGCGGTGCGGGGAATCATGAAAGACAGCCCCACCGCGTCGCCGGTGGAGGGGGAGTTGAAAGTCATCCCGTCACGCAGCGCCGGGTCCGTCTGCATGTCGTACAGGGCGGCCACGGAGCGGACCCCGTTGCGCAGGGCGGGATGGGTGGTTACGTCCTCCACTAGTTCGCCGCGTATCCACACCTCCCTGGGTCTTTCCTTGAGGCCGGCGATATACTCCGCTCCGGTTTTCGCTGGCATGGCGTCTCCTTTGTGTCCCGTGTGCTCAGAATTCATCGGGCCGCCGGAAAATCATCCGCGGAGCCCGGCACCTCATTGGGATATCGAAGGAGCGGCCCCGCTGGAAGCGATTATGAGTGATGTGCCGTGGACCGGCAAGGTGCTTCTGAGGTGCCAGGCCATATGAAACCGAAGGGGTGGTACGTGCCCATTGCGTCCTCGGTATCGCCCCAAGCCAAAGACGCGCCGATGGGCTTGAGACCTCCTCAGACGCTACTACAATCACCTCGATGAACGCATCGGGGGAAGATCCCTATTGGATGAGGCCCTGGCTATCTCCAGCGAATTGGGGATGCGGCCCTTGATGGAGCGGGTGCTGTCGCGGCGGGAGATCCTGAACGCGTAGTAGAGCTTGAGGCGACTCTGGGGAAACCTCTTTTGTAATCCGCCGGCGGCGGGCCCCCGACCCTTTCCAGAAAACTAAGGATTAAAGTTCTTTGAGGATCAAGGTGTTGCTCTGCTTTATGCAGATGGGCAATCTGGCCCACACCAGAATAATGGATTCGATAAAGCTGGTGGGCCGCCACGTAATACCTTTCTTCAAATAGCATACGCGGCAGATTTGTCGATAGGATACGATTCACCCCCATCCTAACCTTCCCCCCTCAAGGGGGAAGGGATTTGCCGTCTCTCCCTGCAAGGGGAGAGTTCGAGTGGGGGTGTACGCTCAGAAGAGGATGTTAGTCGGAAGAGGGAAGTTTACGGGCCTGTTGCAGCGCCATCTCGGCATCGCAACAGATCACCACCCCTTCACCGCCCTTGGTGCAGAGTATGCTGCTGCCGCACGTCTCGCATGCGTAGCGTTTTCCTAGCTGGTTAGCCATGGCATGTTCCTCTCTGGACTGGGGAGACACAGCGCCGATATGGCTACCGTTTCAACTCCATCTGCTGGCTGCAGCAGATGACGCTGCCGGTGCCTCCCTTAGTCACGATAAACTCGGAGCCGCATTGCGAGCAAATATAGCGTTTGCCGGTTTCGTTGGCCACTTTAACCGTCCCCTTGTGGGCCAGGCGCCTAGAATAATAAAGGTATTATAGACAACCGGAGATTGGGATTCAACTTGGTTGGCCGGTGTTTTCTCCATCACTCCGGATCCGCGCCCGTATCCGTACCAATGAAGCGCACCAGAAAGCTGGCCTCGCCCAGGGGCGCCCCGTCGAACAGGATGGCAGCCACGTGGAGCCCGCTCCGCTGCACCGGGATGCGAAACACCTTGATCCAGCGCTGAAATATTATGCCTTCCTCCCAATCTATTCGTTGGGGGGGCGGCAGGTCCAAGGGCGCTCCTGGGGCTTTGATCGCCACCAGCAGGTGGTGGGGCCCGGGCGATGCCCCACTGATGCAGAAGACCAGGTTGACATCCACTTCGGCCAGTACCCGCTGGTCCTCACCGGAGGCTTCAACCGGCTCCGGCAGATCCACCAGGTCGATGACGCCCTTGAGCGCCAGTTCATCGCCGGGGCCTTCTTCGGTGTCCCGGCAGAACAGGGCGTATTTCAGGTAAGGTCCTACTTTTTCGGTGGTCACCTGGGGCAGGTCTCCATCGCCAAGCTATCGTTGAATCATTGCGCGTTGGATCATTGCACTGAGGATACACGATTCTAGCACGGCGCGCCGGTACCGGAAACCGCCGCCGGCATCATCGTCCGGCCCGCCCATTGCCAATCAGGGCCGTTACTGAGAAACTACGGGGGATGATTCAAACGCCGATTCCACATTTCGATTCCATTGGGGGAGGCGAGCGCCATGGCGTTGACCGAAGAAAAGTTCAACCAGGGGATGAGCACCCAGGAGTACATCGACCAGATCAAGGTCAACAAACAGCCCTTCCTGGACATCTACAATGCGTTGGATGTTCCAGCCAAGGTCAAATCCCAGTTCGATGATCTGGCGGAGCCCCTGCGGCTGGCTGTTTTTACCGCTGATTGGTGTGGCGACGCCGTCAGCACCACCCCGACCATCCTGCGAATGGCCGAGAGTACGTCCAAGCTGTCGGTGAAGGTGTTTAACCGGGACGACGAGCTGGAACTGACCAACAGCTTCCTTCCGGAGAACCGGGCCGGGACGGTGCCCGTCTTCGTGGTCTTGGATTCCTCCATGAAAGAGATAGCCCGATTCGTCGAGACCGCCGGCGAGCTGGTGCCCTCCATCGATGCCATGGACGGCGTTATCGCTCAGGAAATTTCCGGGGAGAGCGAAGAGAACCGCCGCGCGGCCGGCCGCGGCAAACGTATGGCCTATCGGATATCCCATGCGCAGGAGTGGGGAGAGGTGATACTCGACGCATTTGGCCGGGTCATTGCCGACGGCTTGGCGCTTTCGCCAGAGGCAAGGCCGGCTGTGGGCGGCACCAAGTGGCCTCCAGAGGCGTGACCGCTGGATATTCCGGGTTCCGGTACTGACATCCGGGACTAACCGTAAGATTTGTCCGTTCGCCCTGAGCTTGTCGAAGGGCTCACCACGAACGGTATCAATGCCGGTTGCATAAGGGAACTACGAGACACTGGA
>JADFJS010000069.1 GCA_022566155.1 Chloroflexota bacterium | reverse complement strand
TTAGATATTCTTGGGCCGGGACCCCGTCAGGCGTGGGGAATTTGGGAAGGTGGGTCAGGCCAAACTCCAATTCCACATCGCACATGCCGGCGATCCGTTGGGTGTTTTCCATGGCCTCAGGAAATTCGGGGAACAGCAGACCCATCTCCTGAGGGGTTTTGATGTAGTAGGAGTCGTCCTCCATCCGGAGGCGCTTTTCATCGTTTATCGTGGTATTGGTCTGGATGCAGATGTAGACGTCCTGTAGCGGCGATTCGCTCTGCCGTACGTAGTGGGCATCGTTGGTCACAACCAGCGGCAGGTCCAGCTCCTTGCTCAGGGTAATCAAGCCCTGGTTGATCTCCAACATCTGAGGCACGTGCTCGTGTTGTTGCAGCTCCAGGAAGTAGCCGTCTCCGAATAGCTCTTTGTACCACAGGGCGACCGTCCGGGCTTCCTCCATGTTGCCATCGGCGATCCGCCGGGGAAGCTCCGCCGATGCACAGCCCGAAAGAGCTATCAATCCCTTTTGGTACTTTTCCAGCAGCTCTCTGTCGATGCGGGGGCGGTAATGGAAGCCTTCTACGTGGCTTCGTGTTACCAATTGCATCAGATTCCGGTACCCGGTGATGTCCCGGGCCAGCAGGACCAGATGATTGGGGCTGCGCTCTGCGCCGCTCTTGTCCAGCCGGCTGCCGTGGGCCACGTAGACCTCGCAGCCGATGATGGGTTTGATACCCGCTTCCTTGCACGCCGAGTAGAAATCGATCACCCCGTAAAATGTTCCGTGGTCGGTGATGGCCAGGGAATCCATGCCAAGCTCAGCAGTCTTGGCCACCAGGTCTGGAATGCGGCTGATACCGTCCAGCATGCTGAATTCGGTGTGGACGTGTAGATGAGTAAAGGGGCTAAGGGATCTCGAGACAGCCATTGGCACCTCCGGCAAAGGGTATTATAACCCCTGTCCGGATACCCCACTGTCAAGGGGAAAAATACAAGATGTGGTAATTGTGTGGACTTTGGGTACTACGGATGTCCACATGTTCCCTCGGCTAGGGTAGCCGTACGGGTCTGTGGCCGTGGGACGGCGGTGGACCATACACAGCGGCATAATCGTGGCATGGTTCCGGAAGATCCGGATCGAACAGCGCAGGTAGTTAGGGGTATGGAACCCACTGAGGTCGAAAAAGGAAGGGGCGCGAGGGGACAGATTTAGAGGAATGGCACGAAGCTGGGCGCGATGACCGTGGACTGGCGCAGCCGGCTAACTGGTCTCTTCTTTATCGCCCCCGCGGCTTGCAGCCGTTCCGGCCACGTCGTCCTTGGATTGCCCGCGGGATCGATTACCCAACTTGGTATCGCCCCAGGAGGCCGATTCTACGTAGTTCTTAAAATCCCGCACTTCTCCGCAAGCCTGGCACACACCCTGGCTGACCGGGCCCATGGCCGACTGGATGACCCAGTGGTGGCGGCACTCCGGGAGCTCTCGATCCTCGGTTAATGAAACAACTGGTAGTTGGTGAGCCATTATTGAAACCCTTTAGATTATTGTTATTCATTATAGCAATAATGGTTGGGTTTCGTCAAGATAATTGGAAATCATGCTACCGAAGATAGTATAGCTTCGGCGGGTCGCTTGGACATATCCGCGTATGTTGACGGATTCTGTTTCTTACTCCGGCAGACCAATCTCTTTGGTCACTATTCTGGTGACCCCCCAACCCGCCAACCAGGCCGAGTGGCGCCCGTCCCCTCCAGCTACTACAACCACGATATCGTCCGGGCTTGCCACGATTGGCACCCGCTCTTCAAGATTGCTTTCATCTATCCAAGACGGCCAGTTGCGGTTGCCGTAATGGGCCACGTCTTTGAGTTGTCCCAGGGGCATCCTTGCGTTCTGGAAGATAAACTCCCTGATATTCTCTTTGGACAGCCCCGAGCCGGCCATGTCGGCGGCGTGTTCGGGGCATATCACCAGGACTATCTGGGCCCCGGTACCGGTCTGGTAGTAGTTCGAGATCCCCACGGATTTCATGGTGCCCACGATGGTGTTAAGCACTTCGGTCCCGGTGGGGACGGTGGTTTCCATCACCTGATAGATGCCCCGGATACCGGCCACCGTGACGATGCTGGCGTTGGGCCCGTATCCCAGCTCCAGATGACGGGGCTCCCACGGGCTGCGTTGTTCATTTTCGGCGAAACAGAAGCTGTATCGTTCCGGTGAGGCCAGGGTAGCCTTATCCATCTCTCCCGGGATGAGTCCACCCACGTTGCGAATCAGCAACCGCACGGCCCGGCCGATGGCGGCATTGGCGCGGAACCCCGGCCCAAAACACGCTACGTCGCCGTTTATCCCAAGCTCTTCGGCTATGGGTCCGTTAACGATGATAACCGGGGTAGCGCCGCCGGTGGTTGAAGAGACGCCGGCAAGGTTGAACTCATCTTGGAGTACTGCTTCCACGGCCGCCACGACCACCGGGAAGTACTCGGGCACGCAGCCGGCCATCACGGCGTTTATAGCCACCTTCTCCAACGTGACGCGGGCGATCCCGGGAGGAATCACACCTAGCACGCGGCCAGGGTCCTCTCCGTAGGAATGCATCATCCGGCGTACCAGGTCTTCGGTGGCCGGAACCACCGGGAGGCCATCGGTCCATCCCTGCTGCCAGCAGTAATCCTGGATGGCATCGAAGGAATCAGGGACCCGGACGCGGCGCGATTGAAGGATTGGACGGTCCACCATGTCTTTACGCCCTTTAGTTTTTACGCCCTTTAGATGGCGGTGATTCGCCGGAATGGGAAGTGGGAATGGATCAGGAGGTCGTCAAGAGGCCCACGATCTCCGCCGCGAACCCCCTGGCCATCTCCCTCACCTCGTGGACACTGCGGGTGGCCAGCGGGCTGGGTATGACGACTATGCGGACGCCCGGCATGCCCAGAGAGGCGGCTCGGGCATGGGCCGCCCGGGTGAACGCGCTGGTGATGACGCTGACCGACGGCACTCCCTTGGACTCGGTGGCCACTGTGTCGTGGAGACCCCACGCCGTGCAGGACCCTCAATCCACGACGCCGTGGATGATGGCGTCACATCGGGCCGACAGCGAGTCCAGGGTTTCCTGGGGGCATGGAGCGCTGTAGCTGAACTTGGTGGCGTAGATCACCTCTTTAGCGCCGTACACATTGACCAGTAGTTCTTCGAGTTCTCGCAAGAATGGTTCGGCGTGGTGCTTGCGGTTTTCTAAAAGGCCCACGACCCGGCCCCGGAGGTCGGGAAATCCGGGGGCCAAGCCCCGCTCTTCGGGAACTTCTTCAGACCGCGGATCGAGAATCTCGATGGTTCGCAGGGTTTCTGACATTGTCCATGCTCCTTGAGATCAAAAGGGCAGGCAGGCCTCTTTCCCCCATAACCCATCCAAGGGACACAGGCCTGATTGTAGCAAATGACGTGGCGGGCACAAACTTCCCTCATGAAGAAGCAAAAGGGCGCCGCTTGTAGTATGGACACCGGGTAGCAAGTAGGCCTGACGAAGCCAAAGGCGGAAACCGGCCCCCTGGCCGGGCTACCCCAGATTCTGGAAGAACTTGCCCTCGGTCTTGATGGACGGGGCAACCACCATTTCGGCCTTGTGCAGATCGCGTATGGTGTAGGCGCCGCACATGCCCATGGCTACCCTGAGGGCCCCAATCAGGTTTTGAGTGCCATCGGTGACCGATGTGGGGCCGAAGAGTATCTGCCGCAGAGTACCTTTGGTGCCCACTTTGATGCGGGTGCCTCGGGGCAACTCAGGATGGGCGTTGGCCATGCCCCAGTTGTAACCATGTCCGGGCGCCTCTTCCGCTTGGGCGATGGGCGTGCCGAGCATGACTGCGTCGGCGCCGCTAACGATGGACTTACATACGTCTCCACCGGTGCGCAACCCACCATCGGTTATCACCGTCACGTAGCGGCCGGTGCGGCGGAAGTGGTCCTCCCGGGCGGCGGCGCACTCCAGAGTGGCGGTAACCTGCGGGACACCAACTCCCACCACTTCCCGCGTGGTGCAGGCGGCTCCCGGCCCTACGCCCACCAGGATCCCGTCGATACCTGTTTCCATCAACTCCTGGGCTACTTCATAGGTAACGCAGTTGCCCACAATGACCGGTACCTTGAGAGATTTAATCAGCTCGGAGAAGACCAGTCCACGGTAGCTCTTGGACATATGCCGGGCGGTGGTCACCGTGGACTGGACGACCACGATGTCGGCGCCTGCTTCCACGGCCAGCGGGGACATGCGTTTGGTATTCTGCGGGGTGAAGGAGACGGCGCACACCGAGCCAGACCTCTTGATCTCCTGAACGCGTTCTCCGATCAAGTGCTCTTGAAGAGGCTGGCTGTAGATCTGTTGCAGGTGCTCGGTTGCCTCTTCCTGGGGCATGGAGATAATCTCTTCAAGTGCGGCGTATGGGTCTTCGTAGCGGGTGTATAGGCCTTCGGCGTTGAGCACGCCCAGGCCGCCCATCTGGTGCATCAGGGTTGCAAAATGGGGAGATACCGTGCCATCCATGGCAGATGCCAGAACCGGGATATCAAAGGTGATATCGCCGATGGTCATCTTGGTGGAGGTCAAGTCGGGGTTGATAGTTACTTGGCCGGGAACGATCGCCACTTCGTCGAAGCCGTAGGCCCTATTGAGCTCCTTAAATAGCCTTCTGCCCATCCCTCCGTACCTCACACCGGGCGATTTGCCGGGCGTTATTGCAAATTATTTGTTTGGAAAACTTTAGCAGCAACCTTCCGGGAAAGTCAACATGATTGAGCCGCCGCACGAAACAATATTGGATTAACACAATTGGTGCTAACCCCTTGCCAGAGAGCAGAGAATAGGGGATACTTGCAGGGTAGACATGCTTCCTGGTGGTTTTAGCGGTGTGGACCCACCCGTACCCATCCCGAACACGGTAGTGAAACGCACCAGCGCCGACGATACTGCTCTGGCGACGGAGTGGGAAAATAGGTCACCGCCGGGAGGTATATCAACATCTGGTTCCTCACCGGTTGAGAAATAATCACCTTAAAATTTTTTCAGGCTAGCACCTAACCTGAGTCCGCCGCCGATCAGTCAACAGGGACGGCGCCGCCGATGATGCCGACGGGCCCAGCCCGGCGGCCTATTTTGTGACTGCCGCCGTTGGATAATCTTTACACCCCGTGACACGTGCCCTATAATTGTAATACGCCTTGATTCAGGCGATACCCGTAGCGGCAGGCGATAGGGTTGGGTAGTGCTGGGACGGATACCGTACAAGCAAAGGTGGATTTTGACCGCTTGCTGGAATCCTGCCCGGCATTTTCAAACGTCTCAGTCTCTAAACGCCCTCACCTTTACCCACCGGGAGCAATATTATGGGAAGTAGATTCGAGAAGTTTTCAGAGCGCGCGCGAAGAGTGCTTTCCCTCGCCCAGGAAGAGGCTCAGCGGTTCAACCACAACTACATAGGAACCGAGCACATCCTCTTGGGTCTAGTTCGAGAAACCGAAGGGGTGGCGGCACGTGTACTATCCAGTCTCACCATAGACCTTGGAAAGGTACGCTCCGCGGTGGAGTTCATCATCGGCCGCGGCGAAAAACCCGCCGAGGGGGAGATCGGTCTGACTCCCCGGGCCAAGAAGGTCGTGGAGTTGGCCGTCGACGAAGCCCGCCGTATGAACCATACCTATATCGGCACCGAGCATCTGCTCATCGGCCTGTTGCGTGAGGGCGAAGGTGTGGCCGCCGGTGTCCTGGAGAGCCTTGGCGTAACCCTGGACAAGGTCAGGGCCGAGACCCACCGGATACTGAGTCACAGCTCCGGCGGCAGCACGCAGGGGTCCCGCACCGGCAGCAAGACGCCGACGCTGGACCAATTGGGTGTTGACCTGACCCTAGCCGCCCGTGAGGATAAGTTGGACCGTGTGGTGGGCAGGGAGAAGGAGATTCAGCGGGTGGTCCAGATACTTAGCCGGCGCAGCAAGAACAACCCGGTCCTCGTAGGGGAACCCGGCGTAGGCAAGACCGCCATCGTAGAGGCGCTGGCCCAGCTAATCGGCAAAGGTGATGTGCCGGAGACTCTCCAAGGCAAGCGGCTGGTCACGCTGGATATGGGCGCGCTGGTTGCCGGCACCAAGTACCGCGGAGAATTTGAAGAACGACTGAAGAAGGTTATCGAAGAGGTTAAAGCCTCTGGCAACTGCGTATTATTCATCGACGAGATACACACCATTGTGGGAGCAGGCGCGGCCGAAGGCGCGGTTGACGCTTCCAATATACTCAAACCCTCCTTGGCCCGAGGTGAACTCCAATGTATCGGCGCCACCACGCTGGACGACTATCGAAAATACGTGGAGCGAGACCCGGCCTTGGAGCGCCGCCTGCAGCCGGTCAGAGTGGAAGAGCCCAGCTATGAAGATACGGTAGAGATCTTGAGGGGCATCAAGTTTCATTACGAAGACCACCATAAGGTGGATATCACCGACGAAGCTGTCAAAGCCGCGGCCACACTGTCGTCGCGCTTTATTCCCGACAGGTTCCTTCCGGATAAGGCCATAGACCTGATCGATGAAGCATCCTCCCGTGTAAGGCTGCGGGGCAGCGTCACTCCGGCATCGGTCAAAGAAGCCATGCAAGTCTTGGAGCAGGTGCGGAAAGAGAAGGATGAGGCGATCGCCTCCCAGCAATACGAGACGGCCGCCGAGTTGCGTGACCGGGAAATCCAGAAAAATGAAGAGCTGGATACCCTGGAAAAGGAATGGCAGGAAGGCCGCGTCAATGAGCGGCCGGTGGTCACCGAAGAAGACATAGCCGAAGTCGTCGCCATGTGGACGGGCATTCCTGTGACCCGGCTGGCCCAGGAAGAGACGCAACGGCTGCTCAATATGGAGGAAGAGATTCACAAGCGCATCATCGGCCAGGATGAGGCAATTGTGAACATCTCCAAGTCGGTTCGCCGGGCGCGGGCTGGCCTGAAGGACCCACGCCGGCCCATCGGAGTGTTCATGTTCCTGGGTCCCACCGGTGTGGGTAAAACTGAGTTGGTGCGTGCCCTGGCCGAGTTCATGTTCGGCAATGAAGATGCCATGATTCGGCTGGACATGTCCGAGTTCCAGGAACGGCACACGGTGGCCCGCCTGATCGGAGCGCCTCCGGGTTACGTGGGGTACGACGAGGGCGGTCAGTTGACCGAAGGAGTGCGGCGCAAGAACTACTGCTGCATCCTGTTGGACGAGATAGAAAAGGCGCATCCAGAGGTGTTCAACATCCTGCTTCAGATATTCGACGCCGGCCAGTTGACCGACGCCCGAGGCAGGCGGGTTGACTTCCGCAACTCGATCATAATCATGACCAGCAACCTTGGTTCGGACCTGATCAAGCGGGAAACTTCTCTGGGATTCAGCATCAAGTCGGACGATGCCCAGAGCGAGGAGAGCTCTTATGCGCGGATGAAGGACAAGGTGATGGATGAGGTGAAACGCTTCTTCCGTCCGGAGTTCCTCAACCGCATCGACGCCACCGTGGTGTTCCATCAGCTCACCCCAAAGGAGATTCTGTCCATAGTGGACCTGATGATGGAGCAGGTTCGCGATGAGCTTAAACAGAAGGAAGTGGGGATGGAGCTCACCGACGCTGCCCGCAAGCATCTGGGGGAGAAGGGCTTCGACCCGGTGATGGGAGCACGGCCGCTGCGCAGGCTGATTCAGAATGAGGTAGAGGATCTTCTGTCCGAGCAACTGCTTGGCGGAACCCTCAACGCCGGAGACGTGGCCGTGGTGGATGCGGAAGACGATGCGATAGTCATACACGCCAAGTCTCCCGACGAGACACCCGATGAGACTACCGACGAGACTACCGACGAGACTACCGACGAGACTACCGACGAGACTACCGACGAGGACCCTGCCGAGGTTCCTGCCTTGCCCGCCAATTAGCCGGCCCGTTCCTCGGAGGATCGATTACTGACAGATGGCCCCACATGTGGGGCCATCTGCTGTTATAATTGGCCCAGGCCAGGTGGAGGAGGGGAGGTTGGTCGGCTCCAAAGCACGTCAAAAGCCCGTATTTGTGTGCCAGGACTGTGGCTACCAGAGCCCCAAGTGGATGGGATTCTGTCCCGCCTCCTCCTGCGGTTCCACGTCGCCTCTCGAGGAGACAAGCAGGGCGCCCGCCAGTCTACCCAGCACCCGGTGGTTTGATTCCTCCTCCGAACCCCTCCAGGAGCTCTCCAAGCTCGATCCCCATGACCAGCCGAGGATTCAACTGCCCTGGGAGGAGTTGAACCGGGTGTTGGGCGGCGGCATAGTGCCGGGGTCGGTGGTGCTGTTGGCCGGTGAGCCGGGCGTGGGCAAGTCAACACTATTACTCCAGATCGCCCAGATGATTTCCGACGCCGGTGATAAAGTCCTGTACGTCAGCGGGGAAGAGTCTCCTCACCAGATCAAGCTGCGATCTCAGCGCCTGGGATTTAACGGAGACCGAGTATTCCTGCTTTCGGAAACCGACGTGGACCTGGTGGTGGAGCGGCTGGAGGAATTTCAGCCCAAGCTGGCGTTGATCGATTCCATCCAGACCCTCTTTTGCCAGGACGTACCCTCGGGCCCGGGTAGCGTGGCCCAGGTGCGGGAGGCGGGCCTGCGGTTGATGCGCTGGGCCAAGGCGCGGCGGACCCCAATATTCATGGCCGGGCACATGACCAAAGATGGCTCGTTGGCCGGGCCCAGGGTGCTCGAGCACATGGTGGACGTGGTCACCTACCTGGAATGCCAAGACTTGACCAGTTTCCGCATCATGCGCAACGGCAAGAATCGCTTCGGCTCCACCACGGAAGTGGGAGTCTTCGAGATGACTGCTCAAGGTCTGGTGGAAGTCCCCGATCCCTCTCAAGCCCTCCTGTCTCAGAGGTACGAACAGGCCGTCGGTTCGGTCCTGATACCGGTGTTGGAGGGTAGCCGGCCCCTGTTGCTGGAAGTCCAGGCATTGACCTCCCCTTCCCAGATACCCGTACCCCGCCGCGTCGTCAACGGCGTGGACTACAACCGGCTATTGATGCTGACCGCGGTTGCCAGCCGCCGCGCTGGGTTGGAGCTTTCGGGGCAGGACATCATCGTTAGCGTAGCCGGCGGCTTTCGGGTCACTGAACCCGCCTCGGACCTGGCCGTGGTGTTGGCCCTGGCCTCCAGCCTTTACAATAGAGCGGTGGATTCCAGTCTAGTGGCCTTTGGGGAAGTTGGGCTGAGCGGCGAGCTGCGCTCCGTGCCCCAGGGGCAACGTAGGCTTGAGGAAGCCGTTCGTCTAGGGTTTTCCCGCTGCATCCTGCCCCAGGGCACCGTGGAGCCCGCGGATGTGCCCCGGGGGATCGAGGTAGTTGCCGTCCGCACTCTCCGGGAGGCGCTTGGGGCAGCCTTGGGCACTGGGAATAATCATCGGTCATCGCCAACGGCTGGGGAGCCCGCGAATCGATCCGCTTGAGGCCGCCGATAGCGGGGGAGCCGGTCGGTGGGGGCCCTATGGCGGCTGGCGTTGCCAGTTTCCGCAATGACGTTGCTAAACACAGGCGGCTGGGTATTCGCTATAACGATCAGCCGTCGGGGGCGTGGGCGGCTGCCTCGTGACCCGGTTCAAACTCGTGGTCTTCGCAGGCGACCCACCGGGAACCATCTTCGTATACTTCCTTCTTCCAGATGGGTACGGTCTCCTTCAAGCGGTCCACAGCCGCGTGGCAGGCGAAAAAGGCTTCTTTTCGGTGAGGGGAAGCCACCGCAACCACCAGGCTGATCTCTCCGATCGGCACCGGCCCGATCCGGTGGGCGATGGCGATATCGTCGATACCAAACTCGGCCCGGAGCACCTCTTCCCACCGACCACCCATCTTGACCCACGTTTCTTGAGTCATGTACTGCTGTGTGTGGAAGGCGTACATCTCGGCGAGTGGGTGCATACTTTGGAGCGAGATGGTTTGTGCCGCCCTTTGGATACGACTGAGGGCGGCGTTCCGTGTCGCGTCGAATTCGGTCGCCGTTACCCGCTCCCCTTGGTTCCGTTGAATACCTTGTACCGCGTCCTGCGCTCCCACGGAATTACGGCTGATAGTCATTATCTGATTCAGTTCTGCCATGAGGTGGGGGTTTACGTCTTGCATCTTGAGCTGCATGATGCCGTTCTCGACGCCCCGACCCAAACTCGGCTGTCTCGTCCGAATGATGCTCTCGTTCGCTTTCACGTCGGGCATGTGGATCATAAGAGGGTCTACTACGTAGTGAGGACGGAGGAAGCGCATTTGCTCTTCTACTCGGCTGTTGAGTTGGAAATTCATTATGCCTTGGAGGCCGTGCATGATTTCGACCCGACTGGTCGGCGTGAGTTCGTGGCCACCTGCGTCCGGCGCACACACCGAAATCGGGAACATGTCATGGTGGTGGTCCATCGGCCCAGCCGAGATGAGGACTTCATCGTTTGCGACACAGAAGAGCCATTTCTCGGGGAGGTCGCCGTCACCGAGCTCCCACTCCTGCGGGATGAGGTCGATGTACATCCAGATCCGGTCGACTGGTTGCACCGTCCCAGACACTTGGCCTTTGGGTTGCGTGTCCAGTTGAACGCCGAGGTCCTCCGGGTTCCGTGCCTTGGTCTGATGCGCGTAGATGCTGGAGTGACCAGACATGTCTCGGAGGTACCGAGTGTTGAAGAAGATGGAGCCCGGCTGG
>JADFJS010000166.1 GCA_022566155.1 Chloroflexota bacterium | reverse complement strand
TTCCTCGGTCAGGTTTTCCAGCCATTTCCAGTTGGCGGCCACCCTGGCTTCTCCCTCCAGAGGCATGTACTGGATCATCTTGCCGAGGCTGGCGTTGGCGTGGAAGTGGATGAACTCCCTGGCCCCTCTCTTGGTGAACCCCTGGGCTCCTACGGGACGGGCAACGTCGGGAGGCATCAGGATGAGCCGTTCGGCGCCGTGGCGCTCACCCAGGCTGCGGGTCCCAAAGGTTGCACCATAGGCCAAGGTTTTTAGAAGCCCTTCCGCCGTTGTGTTTCCCTGGTCCTGGGTATCCAGCTCGCCGTCTGTGATGAAGATGCTGACCGCACTCTCTTCAGCCTTGAACCCTCGATCCACGTGGAAAGGCGGCCAGGGGCTCATATCTTCGTTCTCGGCGATGCAGTGGACAAACTTCCGCGTGCTACCGATGGTGTCCATGTCCATCTGGTTGGGATACCAATATCCGATGTTCCTCAAGCACAGAGAGAAGGCGCGGCCGATGGTGATGTTGACCCTGTTGTCCCGCCCCGGGCCCAAAGCGGACCTGGGATTGATGCCAAGCTCCTTGGCAATAGGCCCGTTCACTATCAGAAACGGGGCGTGGGAAGAAGTGGACATCAGCAGTGACTTCCCACCATAGGGGCCGATCTCCGACAGCGCCTTGACCGCCGCGATGATCACCGGCATCTGTTCGGGTTTGGCGCCCGCCATGGCGGCGTTGATGGCGATCTTCTCCACGGTGCCTAACCCGAAGCCGGGCGGCACGTCGCAAACCAGGTGATCCGGCGGCAGGTTGGTGCCCTTGAGAAGCGCTTCCACCGCCTCTTGAGTAGCGGGCAGCATGGGAAAACCGTCTCCCCAATCACGGTTCAAGAACTCCTCGTTCATGTGGAGCACGGCGTCGTGCCGGTCGTCTCCCTCGAATCGCTCCACCCCCGCGGTGACGGCAGGTTTGGTTCGCTCGCCGGCATCTTCCGTGCTGGTCAGGACGCGGACGATGTCATCGATGGCCAACTCGGTCTGGCTGACACATTCTTCGATAGCCAGGTTGCGGTATATCCGGGGAACGAGCACAAACTGTAGGTCAGGCATGGCGAAGGCCCGGGAGCTTGCGATAGCGTCACCCTCGAACCGGCCGGATACTATGGGCACTGCCGGCTTGCCCATCTTCTCGATCTCAATCATGTCGTGGACCATCCACGAGCAGCATGTCCCTCAATCGGCGGTGGCGCCGACCACCAGGTCACACTCCTCCGCCGCCTGCTTCACCAGGGATGGAGTGATGGGATAGCCGTGTCCGGCATAGAACCTGGTTTCCAGGTTTTCGAACCTATCCCGGAGCATCTCGCCGACGCGCTTGAGGGCAACGTCACCGCCATGGGTGCCGCTCCACAGGAGGCCCACCCTTTTATTGTCCAGGCTGGCCGGCCTGGGATTTATGGACCTGGCAGTCACCACGCCCCTCTGCTGGGCCACGGGGTTCGACACCTCTAACAGATACATCTGTATCTCCTCCTTTCGGTATGCGCTGACCTATGGTTCTGCTCAGCGGTTGGCACGGCCCTTGCCATGCCGTTCCGGCGCTGATCGATCGTCACGTGTTGAGCGTTGTGTGGTAATAGATGTCCTCGAGCCGCAGCGGTTTGGTGATCAGGCCCTGCTCTAACGAACCTTGTATGGCACGCTCCACATTTTTGCCCATGCCACGGATGCCTATGGGATAGGGGTCCTCGCCCAAAACCGAGGCCTGGTCCTGGAAGTCGCTGCCGGGGAAGTACATGTATACCGCCTGCTGCCTCCGTGCCCGTTCGTAGGCAACCTCCTTGGACCGCTGAAAGGCTTTGTAGAGCTCCAGGGCCGCCCAGGGATGTTCCCGCAGGATGCGGTTCTGGACGATCACGTGATGGTTGGCATGATAACACCCGGTCTTCTGGTAGTACTCGTAGACCAACGCCTTGCCGTTGTCCGGCAGCAGCTTGCGTATCCTGGGGTTTCCGTCGATGGGTGTGCCGCCGTACCGGTCGATGACCGTGGTGTCACCGGCGGTGATCCGGCCGGTCTGGCGTATGGCGGTGCAAACGTCGATCTCTCCCCGGTCCAGCATCACATCCAAGGTCTGGTCCACGGTGAGCCAGTGGTGGGTGACGCCCACCGGGCCGGCCTTGTCCAGACCCAGCGATCCCCCATGGCTCAGCTCCTTGGTCCGTCCGTTATACCAGGTGTTGTCGCTGGCCTCGATGCCGTACAGGTCCTTGAGCGTGATCCTGAACCATAGGGCGGCGGTCATATCGTAGTCCGGAACGCCGATCCGCTTACCCTTGATGTCGGCCAGACTCTCGATGCCCGAGGCTGTGTTGACGTAAAGGTTGGGCCAGACGTGGCCTCGGCTCAAGAAAACCGGCAGCTTGGCCCAATCCCACCTGGTGCCATCGCTTCGCTCCATGGCCAGGAGGGTCTCCGAGATAGACATCTCCGCAACGTCGAACTCGTCATACATGAGGTTGCGCTGGAAGAGATCGCTGGGGCCAAGGGTGACGAAGTCCAGGTCGATGTTCTCCGGCTTGACCGTGCCGTCCTTCAGTGGTTGTACGCGGGGGTTGTCGGAAAAGCCGACGGTTAATCTTAACGGCATTTCATACCCTCAACAACAGTGCTGCCTCGAAAAAACCCGACCCACATCTACGGTGGCTATACCTCTCAGGCTGGGTAATATACGCCGTTTCTAGCATT
>JADFJS010000165.1 GCA_022566155.1 Chloroflexota bacterium | reverse complement strand
CGTCGGATCCCCAGATCCGGGCCCTGAGAGTCCACCCGGACGAACCGAAGCGGCTGTTTGCCGGCACCAACCAGGGTGTTTACCGGAGCGATGACCGGGGTGACCACTGGGAGGCCCTACAGACGCCCGGTCCCGGCATGGATGTTTGGTCCTTGGCCTTCGGACCCCAGGACCCCGCAACCATTTTCGCCGGGTACGAGCCTTGCTCGATCAGCCGGTCCCAGGACGGGGGAGAGACCTGGCGCAGAATGAACACGGACAAGGTGGTTTTTCCCAATATCACCACCTACATGCCGCCACTGGCAAAGCGAGTGATCGGTATCGCGCCGGACCCTACCGACCCACAGGATATGTACGCGGCTATCGAAGTCGGCGGCCTGCTGGCCAGCCGGGATGGCGGCGAGAGCTGGGAGTCGATCATCGACGGCCCTTACCTGCGTAACAATACATTGGACCTGCACGGCGTGCAGGTGAGCGCAGCCGCGCCGGGCACCGTCCATATAATCACCCAGGTGGCCATGTTCCGCAGCCGTGACCGCGGGAACCGGTGGGAACACGTGCAGGTTGAGGAGATGTTTCCCGGCGGCAGCTACTGCCGGGGCCTCATCGTCGCACCCGACGATCCCAAGACCATGTACCTGGCCGCGGGCGCCGGCGGCGGTGGCGCTCCCCAGGGCACCCAAGACGAGGGCGCGTTGTTCCGCAGCCGAGACGCCGGGGAGTCTTGGGAAAGGTTGGACCTGGGAGAGATCGCCCCCAACCGGATGTTCCAGATAGCGATAGACCCGGCCGCGCCTTCCCAGATCCATTGTTGCACTCGAGACGGGTTGGTCTACAGCAGCCAGGACCACGGCGCTTCATGGACCAAGAGTCAGGTGCCGGCGGAGATGTCTCGAGGCCGCCACGTATACCCGATGGTTAGCGGGTAAACCGGCAGCATTTTCCCAGGAGGAAACAAACGGCAACATGGCGATGGACAGAGCTTCATACAGCGTCACCGAAGGCGATCTTGAGTCTATGGTATTGGAAAAAAAGGAGCTCCCCGAGGAATTTCAGGACCACCAGATGATGCGCGAGGGAGAGCTGGACAACGAAACCATGGCGGAGCAGGGATTCGCCGACAGCACCGCCCAACGGTTCCGCCAGATCGGCCGGGTCAACGGGTATATGCGCGAGTTTGGGCCAACCTTCTCCATGGCGGTTCTGGATGGCACCAATGTGGTGGCAGCCACGGTAGCGCACCTGTTCAACGACCCGGAATCGGTGCACAACTGGATGCACGACGTCTTTCTCAAGGACTTCGAAGAGAGGGTTGGCGAGGGCTTGAGCGAGGGCCAGCAGCTCGTTTCGGTGGAGCGGCTGGAGCCGGCCGGCCTATTCGACGAGGCGGTGGCGCTGAAAGTGCTCCAGGGCGGCTCTCCCGGACTGTTCTCTTCCACCGTGGTGGATTTCCGGGTAGGCCGTCTGCTGGGTGTAGCCTTCGTTGGCACCGTAGGCGACCACCTGCGCCTGGACTTGGCCAGCCAGCTTGCCCTGTCCCTGGAAAAAAGAATGGTGCGGGTGGTTCTGGGGGATTAGGCAATCGAGCAATCAAATCCCGAGTAATTCGGCGCGTGAGCCGAGGCCTCCGGCCCCAACTCCTGCCGCAGGAACTCCTTGACCACGTGCACGGGTACGGCCATGCCCACCTCGGGGCCGGCCATCATGGTGTTGATCCCTACCAGCCGGCCCTGATCGTCCACCAGCGGCCCGCCCGAGTGACCGGGCCTCAACTCGAGACTGACGGCGATCCACTCACGGGCCGGATGCCGAAATCCGCGAGTATGCCACTTTCTGGATCTGCACGTTTATGCTCAGTCGACCGGCCGCCTAGGAACCAGCGGTTCGAGTTTGACCAATACTTCAGCCACGTCATGGGTAGCTGTCTTCCAGACCTCCTCCAGGTCGACGGCGTCATAGCCGTGGATGAGATGGTCGCGCATACCTGCCATCGATAGCCATGGCAGGATAGGATGCGATTCGCGAAAACCCTGTGACAACCGCTTGACCGCCTCACCGATCACTGCGACCTGGTGGAGTACGGCGGACTGGGTTTTAAGGTCGACCATGAAGGACTCTTTGGTCATATCCTGGACGAAGGATTGGATCAAGTGGGCCGCATTTACGAGATCCAGGAGGACGGCATCATCCCGGGACATTTCAGGCCGCGTCTGCTGAGACGATCACCTGGGCCGTGTTGAGAATGGCCTCACGCCGCAACCAATTGGCGCTCCGTTCCAAGCCGCGTTTGCTGATCAAATCGACGGGCCGTTGCAACAGGGCGGCGAGTTCCTGCTGCATCTGCACGTGGGTTAAGAGACTCCAGTCAGCGTCACCTGTGAATGTAACAAGCACATCCACATCACTGTCCGGGCGAAAATCGGTCCGCAACACCGAGCCGAACAGGGCCAGTTCGCTGATCTTCCAGCGGCGGCAGAATTGTTGGAGGGCCTCCGTAGGAAGGGACATTGCTGGTGTGGTCACGTATGTCACCTCCCGGGCCTGACTTGGAAGACGCTAAAATTGTACCATAGCAGTTCATTTCAGGAGCCCGGCGCCCTCCGACCCCAACTCCTGCCGCAGGAACTCCTTGACCACGTGCACGGGTACGGCCATGCCCACCTCGGGGCCGGCCATCATGGTGTTGATCCCTATCAACCGGCCCTGATCGTCCACCAGCGGTCCGCCCGAGTGACCTGGCCTCAACTC
>JADFJS010000002.1 GCA_022566155.1 Chloroflexota bacterium | reverse complement strand
GACAGAATCCACGACATGTGGCTCTGTGGCATCTTGGGTGCAATGGTTTGCCACCATGAGTAATCGCCTAGATAGCTCTTATACAGATGCAGGTGGGCTTGTGTAATTATGAGGGACTTAAAAACCCCATCGAACCACTGCGAGCGAACATCGCTATTAGAGATCCAATCAGCGCCAAAAGACGCCTGGGCCTGGCCGATTGCCTTTTTCACATCCTCAAGACGATCCACGAGTTCGAGTACTGTCGCTGGTGCCATGTAGTTTCTTTCCTGATTACTGCCTGGTTAGCAAAAAGCCCGCGATTAATTCGCGGGCTTTTTTAGAGAACATAACTGGACACATTTTAAAGGGGGCTGTAGCTACGGAAGCACAGCGTTAAGAGCGGGAGGCGTGTCGAGCAAGTGCTCTAACCAGCTGAGCTAACCGCCCATGCTCTTGCAGTTTAGCAACGGCCCGATTGGGCGTCAAGGCAATGAATCGCGACGAAATGCGCCGATGGATTACCTGGCAAAACCACCGGCATCCTGAAGCGATCATCGGCCCAGCGTTACGGGACCATCCTCCGCCGCCTGGGGCTGAACAAGAAAACGCCGGCGCCCAGGGCCACTAAAACCGCTCCCAGCCGGAACACGTCCTGGAAGGCCAGCACGAATGCCAGATCCATCGCCTGGGTCGTAGTGACGCTTGCCGACACGAGGCCGGCGAGGCGGTGGTCTTCGATCAGCGTGAAGATGCCACCGATGGCGGCCACCGACAGCACCGTGCCGAAAGACTGGGCCAAGGAAAGAGAGGCGGCCGCCGTGCCAAAGCGCTGGTCGGGAACGCTGCTCATCATCAACGTGTAGGCCGCCGCTTGAAACAACCCCATCCCCGCGCCGACGGCGGCCATGCGAAGGCCTACCTGGGTCAGGCTGGAATCATTGTCGAGGAATCCCACGTAAACCAACCCTAAGGTTAGCATTATCAGGCCGCACATCCCCACGGGCATGGTGCCGGCCTTGTCACACAACCATCCTCCCACTCCGGAAAAGACGGCGTTGAAGGCGGCCATCACCGCCAGCAAGGCCCCCAGGGTAAACGGTCCCCGTCCCAAGCCGTCGGATACGTAAAAGGGAAAGATGAACCAGATGACGAACACGCCCAGGTGTACCAGAAACACGCTGGCGCCGGCGAAGACGACCCCTCTGACTCTGAAAAACTCCCGGGGCAGCACCGGCCACTGGGCTCGCCCCTCGGCCCACCAGAATATTCCCAGGAGTATGGGCGCCAGCGGCAGCAAGGTTAGCACCGCCGGGTGGTCCCACCCTTGGGAACGCCCCAGCCGCATGCCGACAACCAGGCATATGAGAGCGGCCATCAGCAACGTGGCCCCGGCGATGTCGAAGGATGCCTTTAGCCTCGGCCGGGATTCCCGGCCCAGGAACATGACGGCGAGCACCAGCGCCAAAACGATGAAGGGAATCCTACCCAAAAACACGGCCTGCCACCCGGTCCACTGCACCAGCAGGCCCGCGCCCAGCGTGCCGGCCAGCATCCCCAGGGCCTGGCTGGCGGTGGCAAACCCCATGCTAAGCCCACGCCGTTCGGCCGGGAATAGCCTGACGAGTATGGCCGGGGAGACGGCGAACAAGCTCCCGGTCCCCAGGGCCTGAAGGACTCGAAACCCCACCACCGATCCCAGGTTGGGCGATAATGCGATGCAGATCATGGCCACCAGGTAAACCGATGCGCCAAAGATGTAGACTTCCCGCAACCCGAACCGGTCGGCGAAGCTGCCCGCGCCCATCACCAGACCGGCTCGGGTGGCGACGAATGACACGATGATCCACTGCACGGTTTCCAGGTCGGTGTTGAAGGCCGTGGTGATCGAGGGCAATCCGACGTTGACCGCAATGTCCAGGGCTCCCAGGAACATGCCTAGGCCGGCGACAACTGCCACCATGACCTCACCCCAGCGCCCTCCTGTGGTGGAACTCAACGTGCCGGAGTGCTTGTCGGCGGGCATGGACATGGTTAGAGATTGTACGTCAATTCGTATGCCAATTGTTGGGGCCTCGCGTATCGGATAGAGTTACACCGAGGTTTGCAAAGGCAGCCGCCTTGTGTTAAATATGCGTGAGTCAGGCACCCTATGCAGTCTGGCCCAGCCGAGGCGGGTCCGTCGTCTAACAGGTGCAAGCAGAACGTAACCCCGGAGGTTTTTGAGATGGCACAGGACTCGGGAAGCATCGAGGCATTACTGCATGAGGACCGTACTTTCCCGCCCTCCGAGGAATTCAAGAAACAAGCGAACATATCGGACCCCAATATATACGAAGAGGCCCTAAAGGACCCGGAAGCGTTCTGGGCCAAATTCGCCGACGAACTGGACTGGATCAAGAAATGGGACAAAGTCCTGCAGTGGGACCCTCCCCATGCTCAATGGTTCGTTGGAGGCAAGCTCAATGTCTCCTACAACTGCATCGACCGGCATCTGACCTCGGCCCGGCGCAACAAGGCCGCGATAATCTGGGAGGGAGAACCCGGGGACCGGCAGGTCTATACCTACTGGGACCTCTACCGGGAGGTGTGCCGGTTCGCCAATGGATTAAAGAGCTTGGGGGTCAAAAAGGGTGACCGCATCACCATCTACCTGCCCATGATCCCCGAGCTGCCCATCGCGATGCTGGCTTGCGCCCGCATCGGCGCGCCACATAGCGTGGTGTTTGGCGGGTTCAGCGCCGAAGCCATACGCGACCGGCTCAACGACTCTCAATCCAAGATACTGATCACCGCCGATGGAGGCTACCGGCGGGGCAACATCATCCAGCTCAAGCAGAATGCGGATGAGTCCCTCGACGGTGCCCCCAGCGTGGAGAAGATGATTGTGGTGCGCCGTACCGGCCATGCCGACGAAAATATGGTCGACGGCCGCGATATCTGGTGGCACGACCTGGTGGAAGGCCAGCCGCTGACCTGCGAACCCGAGCCGATGGACAGCGAGGACATGCTGTATCTGCTGTACACCAGCGGCACCACGGGCAAACCCAAGGGCATCGTACACACCACCGGTGGGTATCTGGTGGGCACCTATGCCACCACCAAGTGGATCTTCGACCTGAAGGAGGACGACGTCTACTGGTGCACGGCGGACATCGGCTGGGTCACCGGCCACAGCTACATCGTCTACGGACCCCTGGCAAACGGCGCAACGACGGTGATGTATGAGGGCTCTCCCGATTGGCCGGACCGGGACCGGTTCTGGGCCATCATCGCCAAGTATGGAATCACCATCTGCTACACCGCCCCCACCGCCATCCGCACCTTTATGCGTTGGGGCGAGGAGTACCCGGAGAGGCATGACCTGACGTCGCTGCGGCTGCTGGGCACGGTGGGGGAGCCCATCAACCCGGAAGCCTGGGTATGGTACTGGAAGAACATCGGCGGCGGACGTTGCCCCGTGGTGGACACCTGGTGGCAAACCGAGACGGGTATGGTGCTGATTACCCCATTGCCGGGAATCACAACGCTGAAGCCGGGCTCCGCTACCCGGGCCTTTCCGGGCATTGAGGCCGAGGTGGTGGACGAGTCCGGCGCCCCCGTGGGCCCGGGCGCCGGCGGGTACCTGGTCATCAAGCGTCCCTGGCCGGCCATGCTGCGGACCCTCTACGGCGACCCGGACCGGTACGTGGAGCAATACTGGGCTCGTTACCCCGATATCTACTTTACCGCCGACGGGGCGAAGATCGACGAGGATGGCTATTTCTGGCTCCTGGGACGGGTGGATGACGTGATCAACGTTTCCGCCCACCGCATCAGCACCATGGAGGTGGAGAGCGCCCTGGTGGACAACTCAAAGGTGGCCGAGGCCGCTTGCATCGGCAGGACCGACGAGATAAAGGGACAGGCCATCGTGGCCTTTGTGACCCTGAAGGACCATGTAACCGGTAGTGAGGAGATCGTCGCCGAGCTGAAGCGGCACGTTACCACCAAGATCGGGGCAATGGCCCGTCCCGACGAGATCTACTTCACCGGCGAGCTTCCCAAGACTCGCAGCGGCAAGATAATGCGCCGTCTGCTGCGGGATATTGCTGAAGGCAGGACCCTGGGTGACACCACTACGCTGGCCGACCCGGCGGTGGTTCAGGCATTGATGGAACAGTACGGCGAAGAAGAGTAGGGGAGGGGGAGTATCTCGCCTCGACGTTACCTCGGCCGACCCGCCTTAGATCATGAAGACGGGATCGGCGTCGCGGTTGACGCGGCTTTCCGAGCGGATGCTCTCCCGCAGGTATTTGGGTAGGGCAAACATGTTCCGGTGGGTTTCGCTATCGTAAAATCTGAGGGTCTTGTCGATGCGCTGGGCGATCAACCCATCGATCTGATCGTCGGACAGCGTTGGGAAGGGCGAATCGGACGCCAACGTCATGCCCCACATGGTCTGAAAAGCCGGTACGTGTACCGTGGTTGGCGCGGTGTGGTTAAAGACGCCGGTCAAAGTGTTGAAGACTGTGGTAAAGCATTCCTGATGGCTCAGTAATCCGGCTGGACCGGATTGGGTGACCAAGATACTATCGGGGCTCATCCTGGCCTTGACGATGCGGTAGAATTCGTCGGTATAGAGCAGGTAGGCTGTCCCCCCTTCGATGGGATCGACAAGGTCCATAATCATAACGTCGAATGTCTCGGAACTGGCGGCCAGGTACTCCCGGGCGTCCTGGTGCAGCAGCTCCACCCGGGGGTCATCGAAGCTGCCCTGATGGTGCTGGGGCAGGTAACGGCGGCACAATTCTACCACCTCCGGGTCCAGGTCCAGCATCACTACCCGCTCCACACCTTCGTGGGCCAGCACCTCACGCAATGTGCCGCCCTCGCCCCCGCCACCAATGAATATGGTGCGGGGCCCCGGGTGTAAAAGCATGGCCGGATGGACCAGGGCCTCGTGGTAGATGTGCTCATCCCGCTCGGTGGACTGAGTCTTGCCGTCGAGAACCAGGCTACGCCCAAACACCTCCGACTCCAGGATCTCCACCGCCTGGTAGGCTGTGTGGCCTGAATAGAGAACCTTCCGGACTTTGAGCATTACAGCAAGGTCCGGAAAGACCGTCTCAAGGAACCATTTGCCGGAAATGTCCATAAACCTCGCTGACCTAGCAGCGGGAGGTTAGCTGACCGCGGACTCGTGAAGCAAACCCCTGACGACTTCGGTGATCTCTGGGTCCCGGCATTCGAGCACATCCACCAATGTACCGGCGATTTTCCTGGCTTGGACACCGGAACCGCAGGTGAAGATATCGGCCGCCGCGTATCCGTACTCGGGCCAGGTATGGATCGAGATATGGGATTCCGCGATGGCCAGGATACCAGTTACGCCCTGCGGGCTGAATTGGTGGAAAGACTCGCCGATAACGTGGGCGCCGGCGTCTTCCGCGGCGCGGAGCATGGCCAAACGGATGTGGTTGAGATCGTTGAGAAGACCGGAGTTACAATCCCTGAGTTCCAGCAAAAGATGAAGACCTAGTACATTCAATCACCTGCCCTCCTCCCTTGGTATTTCCCCAACTAAGGAACGCCTCATTCTATAGGTATACCCCTGCGTAATCAATACCCAATCGCAGGTCTCTGTCCGGCCGGGCTCGTTTACAATGCCTGAATACCGCAATCCTGATATAATCGAAATCGGAAATGTTAACCCTGTTAACCCTAATGAAAACTGCTAAAGTGGTCATCATGAGACACTGAGGCGAGGATTTCCACCCCATGGCGCAAGCGAACTCGAACGAAGCCGAGGAAAAAGGCCCCCAGAAAGGCCTGGTTCTCGTCGTGGATGACGATTCCCGCACCCAGCGATTGGAAAAATTCGTCCTGGAAGAAGAGGGATTCCCGGTGGAGACCGTCGGCAGTGGAGAGGAAGCGCTGGCGATCATCAAGACTATTAGCCCGGTTTTGATCTTGCTCGATGTGAATATGCCTGGCATCGACGGTTTCACCACGTGCCAGCGCATTCGAGAATTCTCCCAGGTTCCCATCATTATGGTCACCGGCGAAAACCGGGACGAGGACAAGGTGCGGGGCCTGGAGTTGGGCGCCGATGATTATGTGACCAAACCCTTCGCCATAGCTGAGCTGGCCGCAAGGGTCAAGGCCGTCTTGCGCCGCTACGATGGGGGAGTGATCCCGGAGCCTTTGGTGGTCCCGGAACCGCCTCCAGCGCCCCCCATCGACCTGGATGTACCCGCTCCATCGGTCGACGAAGAGGTCTACGAAGGTACCGTCAAGCTGATGATAAAGAGCGCCGGTTACATCAGGGCCATGATCCGGTTCGTTGACGAGCTCAGAAACAATCAGCATTTTCACCTGTTGCGATTGACCGCCGACCAGCGGAGGGAGGGCATGGACATATGGCTAAGGCTCAGGGAGCCCATGCCGCTTAGAACCATCCTGCTCGAGATCGAAGGTGTGTCCGAGGTGGCCGCCCCCAATGGGATAGACACCGATTCCAACGAGCGTCAGCTTAAAGTGTCGTTGGGCTGAACGAGGATATCAGGCAGATCACCTTTGACGGGTCACCGATTTGGCCACCCGGAGGGAATCAAAGCGAGATGCGCGAAGATAATGGCATCGAAATCAACGGCGGGGGCGGAAGCGCAGACCTGGGTGGAACCGAGGTTTCCACTCTAAGTGCGCCAAGTCCGGTTTCGAAACCGGCTGGCCGTGCTCGCGGATTTTCATTAGCGCAGATGCTGGTGGAGGGAGGTATTCTATCCTCCGACCAGGTGAACCGAGCGCAGGAGGAGGCCCGGCGGGAGCGTCTTCCTCTGGGGCAGATCCTGGTGCGGGATGACCTGGTGGCCTCAAGGGTCTTGGCCACGCTGACTGCCCTCCACCTGGGTCTGACCATGGTTGAACTCCGAGCCGAGACCATTGACCGTGCGGCGGTCCGGTTGGTCCCCGAAGATGTGGCGCGCAAGTATATGGTCCTTGCGTTGAGCCAGAAGGATGGGCATCTGACCGTGGCCATGGCCGACCCCACCGATCTTCAGCTCCTTCAAGACCTGGCGGCCCGGACCGGTCGAATCATCGATCCGGTGGTCACCACTGGGGACGACATCCAGGAACACATCGACCTCTACTATCGCCTTAGCGAGGCGCTGGAGTCCACCGACGTGGACGAAGATGGCCAGCCCAACGAGCGGGTTACCTCGCGGAAGGTCCGAGAGGCGGGGCCGGCTCAGGTGATCAACCTTTTGCTGCGTCAGGCGCTCCAGGACCGGGCCTCGGACATACACATCGAACCGGCAGAGGAACGGCTTCGAATCCGGTTTCGCATCGATGGTATCCTGCATGAGGTAATGAATCTGCCCATGGACATGCATGCCACCATCATCTCCCGTCTGAAGATCGAGTGCGGAATGAACATCGCCGAGCGGCGGCGGCCTCAGGATGGGCAGCTTAACTTTGAAGCCCACGGGCGGGAGATCGACGTGCGTGTGGCCGTTAGCGGTACCGTTACCGGTGAGATGGCGGTGCTGCGCCTGCTGGACAACGCCAAATTCACGCTATTGGGTCTGGAGCAATTGGGATTCGATGAAGAATCTCAAGAGCAGTACCGGAAATTGCTGAAACTTCCCTATGGCATGATTATCGTCTGCGGCCCCACCGGGTCCGGGAAAAGCACCACCCTTTACGCTTCGCTGATGCAGATGAACCGGGTGGAGAACAAGATGATCTCCATTGAAGACCCGGTGGAATACCATATGGCCGACGTTAATCAGATGCAAGTTCATAATGACGCCGGCATCACCTTCGCCACCCAGCTGCGCAGCATCCTGCGCTTGGACCCAGACGTTATACTGATCGGGGAGATCCGGGACCAGGAGACGGCGATCATCGCCACCCAGGCCGCCCTGACCGGCCACTTGGTGCTGACCTCTCTGCACGCCAACGACACTGTTTCGGCGCTGATACGCCTCAGAGACCTTGGCGTGCCCCCCTACCTGATCGTTTCTTCGGTGGCAGGTTTAGTGGCCCAGAGAATGGTGCGTCGCGTATGCTCCACCTGCGGCGCGTTGACCTCACGCCCACTGGCTGAGCAGCAGGTCTTTGCCGAAGAGATGGGACGCACCCGAGAGAGGTTCTACTATGGCGCCGGCTGCAACGCTTGCGCCCAGACTGGATACCTGGGCCGCACCGGCGTCTTCGAGATTATGGCTATGACCGACGCAATCCGCCAGCTCTTCATGGAAGACGCGCCCCGTTACAAGCTTTGGGAACAGGCCCTCAAGGACGGAATGACCTATCTGCGGCGTGACGGCATGGAGAAGGTGGATGCGGGAATCACTACTCCCTACGAAGTAATGCGGGTTCTATTCACGTTGGAGTAGAGAGGGTTGTCTATGCAGTTCAACTATGTGGCCTACACCCTGGAGCAGGGCGTGATCAAAGGCCGGGTGGATGCCGAGAACGAGTATGAGGCCCGGGAAGAGGTCCTTGGCAGGGGGTTGAGGCTGCTTCAGCTCAAACCTGCGCGGAAGCTTCCTCCCATTGACGAGATTTTCCCATCCCTGTTCAAGGTCAAAACTGGGGACCTGGTGCGCCTGTCCCGGCAGCTAGCCACCATGACACTGGGCGGAAGCAGCCTTCAACGCTCGCTTGAAATGTTGGAGTCTGAGAGCAAAAATAGAGTATTACGCAAGATCCTGGCCAGCATCCGCAAGACCCTAGACGAAGGTGGCAGCCTTTCCTCTGGGATGGCCAAGCACCCTGCGGTGTTCAACGCCCGTTTTGTAAGCGTGGTGGAAGTTGGCGAACACACCGGCGGTCTTGCATCGGCCCTGGAGCAGCTGTCCGACTCCATGGAGCGGGAGCACGAGGCGGTTCAGCGGTTCAAGCGGACCATGATGATGCCCCTCTTCACCATGGGTTCCTCCGTGGCGATGCTGGTCCTCATGATGACCGTCATGCTGCCGCCCCTCCTCGAATCTTTCGAGGCCTTCGACGCCGATACCCCTCTGATCACCGCCATCGCCATGGGCGTTGTGGGGTTCATCTCGGACAATCTATTGATCATAGTCGGGGTCATCGTATTCCTGGCGGTCGCTTACGCGGTTGGGAGCCGTATCCCCACTATCCATTACAAGATGCACTTAGCGAGCACCAAATTACCCGTCATCGGTAGCCTGTTGGTGTCCAAAGAGATAGCGGCATTTTCCCGCACCAACGCAATGCTGCTAAATGCCGGTGTATCCTTGGCCGAGTCCCTGCCTCTGGCCATCGGCGGGTGCAAGAACCTGGTGGTTTATGCTGCCTTCGCGGCTGGAGAACAGAGCCTTTTAGCCGGGCGCGGTATGGCACAAGCCCTCAAGGAATACCCTGTCCTACCCAGGCTCTGGGTGGAATTGGTGATGGTGGGGGAGGAAAACAATTTCCTGCCCCAGACACTGGAAAACCTGGCCAATGCATACGAGGCTGAAGTGGAGAACCGGCTGGCCGCCATCCTATCCCTGATGGAGCCCTTGTCTACTTTCGCCGTGGGGGGAGTTGTACTGTTTATGGCACTGTCCATGTTCATGCCCATCATGTCTGGAATGGACGCCATAGCCCCCTAGCGCCGATAGACCATATTCGTGCCTTCACCATAGATATTGGACCAACTACGACAACTCCTGAAAAGAGTCAAGCCTTGGATCGCCATCGCAGGCATCATGGGAGTGGCACTGCTCGGCTATTTCGCATACCAGGGGTTTCGGTACTATCAAGCTCAGTCCGATGAGTCCTCTCTGGAAAAGGACATCAGTGTCCTTGACCGCAAGATAGCCGCCCTCTCCCCGGTGAAGGACCCGGAGAGGAGATTAGAATCCCTGAAGGTGCGGCTGCAAACCGAGGACCCAAAGCTGAAAGGCGGAGAACTGCTGTTTGAAGCCCGGAAGCTGTTGCTAGAGGAAAACATCGACGCGCTGAAGCAGCAGTTAGAAGCCAAAAAATTGCTGCTGGAAGCTGGGGGCTTACAGTTGAAGGCCCTCAACGGCGTTTTCCAGTACTCCTCCACCGACGAATTGCTGAAGATCGTGGCCGATACCGCCCTGGAAACGGGAATGACCCTGATCTCCATCTCGTCTGGCGAGTCGCAGATCGAGAATGTGGGGCCCATGGACTACCAAGTCGGGCGGGTAGGTTTGAACTTGAGAGGAGGGCCGGTCGATTTCTCTAAATTTCTAGCCCTGCTCCGGGAAACGGTCCCTGTGGCCACCGCCACTGACATCAGGTTCTCTAAATTGGACGAGGACCCGTCTGCTCAGGTTACGCTTCTGTTCTTCCTTTCTCCGGTTACTGTTCCGACCGCCACTCCAAAGCCGCCGGTTGCAACCGCGGTGCCCCACCCCACGTCTACTCCTAGGCCGGCGGCAGCCTCAAGTTCGGCGGGGAGTACAGGACACTCTCCGCGGCTGGGGCGGTGACTACCATGCGTCAAGCGATAGCCAGGGCCGTCACTACCTTGCGTCAAGCGATAGCGGGGGCTTTGGGTGGCGTAACTCGCGTGTTAAGCCCGATCTGGCGCCGTGTATCCGTGAGGCTGGAAGCGTCAACCCAGAGGTTCCGCGCCCAGACAGTGACCCTCAGCATGGAGTCCGGTCAAGTACGGGCAGTGGTGTTCAAGGGGGCCCAGGTGCTCGGATGGAGATCGGCTTCTCTGGAAAGCGCATCTCTCGATAAAGAAGGGTCCGCATCTGAGGCGCAACCGCCAGGGGAAGGTAAACCGGCACAGGACACGCCCGAAGAGGGCTCCGATGATATGCCGGCCCCCCCGCCCAAGAGCGAGCTCAGCGTCATGCTGGAGGAGATCCAGCAAAGGCGTAGCCGGTTGGTGGCAGACCTGCCCCTGTACATACCCCTGATGCGTCACATGCGTCTGCCCGGGACCAGCAAAGCGCACCTTGAAGAGATCATCCACGCCGAGGTCGTGAATAGCATTCCATTCGATCCATTTGAAGTGGATATCAACTGGCTCCGCCGCCGGGACAGCGCGGGCCATGAGGTTATCGCGGCGGCGGTGCCTAAAAGCAAGATGGACACTCAGGTGCAGCTCTTCGAGGAAGCCGGTGGGACGCTCAAGGCCGTGTACTCCAAAGAAGCGGCGCTGGCCTTCGCCGTGGGCGTGCCGGACGTCATCATAGTTCACATTGAACGCGCTCAGACGGCGGTAGTTCTGGTGCGAGACCGCATGCCCAGGGTAGTCCACCAGATGGAATTCCCCGAAGGCATCACCTCTGCCGAGGACCAAGCCGAGGCTGTGGCGTCGGTCGTGGACCGTGTAGAGGGCTTTTATCAGATGGTGGACCCGGAGGAAGTCACCCAGACCCTGCCGGTTGTCTTGACCGGCCAACTCGCTACAAACAGCCGGTTGGCGGAAGCTCTCCCTCGGGTTTTACAGGGCCCCGTGCTGCCCTTTACGCCATCATTGGATTGCCCGGATGATTTCCCGTCCAGCGAATATGCGGCAAACCTTGGATTGTTCCTGGGCGATAAGGCCAAGGGGAAAACCTGGCGTGATTCTGGCCCGGTGCTCAACATTCTGCCAGAGCGCTACCGGCCGCGGCCATTCCCGTTTTTAGCGATTGGCGTATTTATCGGACTCTTCCTGTTGGCGGGCCTTGCTTTCAGCGTCGCTGGCCCCGTCGCCGAGGCGGTGCAGGATGCGGACTTGCGATCCGCTGAAAAATCAGACAAGGAGGCTGGGGAGCGGGGTCTGCGCCTGGATTCCAACCGATTGAGGTCCACTGCTCGTGATTTGAAGGCGGCCGATATCGAGATCCAAGCGCTGGAGACGCAACTTCTGGACATGAGCGGCAGCATGGCTGATCTTTTGGTCAGGCTGGAGACCGTTACCAGCAGAGCCCTGCCCGAAGGTGTTGAACTCGTGTCTTTGGTCCCCCAGGATGGTAATTTTCTTCTGACCGGCATAGCATCCGACAGTGGGGAGGTGCTCGAATATGCCGCCGGCCTACGCCAATACAGGCTGTTTACCAGGCAGGGTTTCGACAAATATCAAGATGAAACCGGAGAATATTCGGCTAACCTACGCAATGAACTTGCCTTCGCCAATGCCACCGTGCAGCAAGTGAGCGAAGAAAAAAAGGGAGGTGTAAGCTTTGCCATCATGGCTACAATCCCGGTGCTCGAAGCAGAAGAGTAAGGGAGCTGAATAATCCAGGCTGACGCTACTTGGCAATTACCAGGGCCGCCTTGGCAGCCTGGTAGATCCAACTTTCCCGGCATCGTCGTGCAGCGGACGCGGTAGAATCAATATACGAGAGGAGACCCGGCGAAGTGTGACGAAAGGCACAATCTTCCAGTGTAGAATGTCACAGAATCTCGCCGTTATCCTGCTAGAATGTTAGGCAATGCTTCGGTACACTTCATAGACCGATAGGCAGGAACAATAGCCGCACAGGAGGTAAGTGAAATGCGGAAAATGCTCAAAAACATCCAAGAGAAGGTGGGCAAGAGCCAAAAGGGGTTTACTCTTATCGAAATGCTCGTCGTGGTGGGAATTATCGTGGCCTTGGCCGCGGTCATCGTCCCCACGGTCATCAAGTTCTCCGGAAGCGGTGAAGAGGGCGCCAAGAAGTCGGAGTTCGATAACGTGCAAGCGGCCATTGATCTCATGATCACCGACAACAATTTGACCTCAGTTACGGCCGGTGGCACCGCCGCCGCGATCACCAATACCACCGACTTCGGCAGTGGGCAACTGATAGCCGAGTACTTCAGGGACGACTCCACCGCCTACTGTTACACTTGGGACACTACGGGTAAACTTCTAGCCCAAACAGATTGCTAGCGGTGCCCCAAGGGCTCTAAGCTGGCGGTGGGGCGCCATCCATCGATGATAGGTTAGTGGGACAGCAATGCCCGGCAGCACTATGCAGCAAATGCCGGGCGTTGCTGTTCCTAGGCTTTAGAAGATGGGCAAGAGCCGGCACCAGGAAGAACCTAGCAAAAATGTTATTTCCAGCTTTTAAATGGATCGCAACAACTGGCTCAGCACGTGCACTAGCCTTCCTGCGGCGGATGGGCCGGGGGTTCTGGCTGGAACCCTGGAGGCTGGCCCGGGATTCCTCGGGCCAGATGTTGATAGAGGTTGTCCTGGCGATAACTATTTTCGGAGCGGTGGGTACGGCCGTGGTGCTGGGCGTCCGCACGGCCCACATTTCGGCCAGTTTAGTGGAAGACCATTCAATCGCCGAGCGCCTCGCCCGCAACCAGATGGAGTCCGTATTCAATCAGGCCTACAAGCCCGCTGAGTCCCAGCCCGTGGCGTACGATACTCTCGCCGAGGCGAATGCCTGCGGTTCCTCCACCGGCTATAGCATCTGCGCCGTAGCGTTGGAGTTGCAGGCCTCCGACAGCTACGAGGGGACCGTTGAAAGAGTGGTGGTAACCGTCAGCGTGGAGGGGCGGGCTGTGCTGGTATTGGAGACGCTGAGGGCCAACTAGCCTCTCCGGCACGGCATTGCCGGGCATTTCCGGTTCCAGATCCCGCCCAACGGCACACTGCACATACCAAAGTTTGGTGGCAATACCGGAGCCGGCAGGGCCTATCGATCTCTCCCACGATCGGTCTGGGACCTCCCAAGCTACGACTCGGCAGATGGGCACAGTATTGCACCTGTAGTAGAAACTCCGGCAATGTCTGAGTAATCGGTAGTTTGATCGCCGTGCCCAACGGAGCAGCAACAGTTGGCGACAATACTGGAAAAAGCCAAGGCTTTGAAATCAACTCTGGCCGGCGGTGGTGGATTCACCCTGATAGAGTTGGTCATTGCCGTGGGCCTTCTCACCATGGCCACGGGTATGATTGGCGGCGCGCTATTCCAGGTCCACAGCATTCAGAGGTACTGGCGCGACGGCGCGGTGGCCACGATGGAGCTGCGCCACGCCGGCAGCAGGTTCGCCGGCGATGCTCTGAAAGCGGAAAATGTCTTGGATGGGCCGCCTCCGGCTGGGACCAACCTCTCCTGTAATCCCACCTCACCAGCCAACAGCGTGACCTTGATTCTGAGCGACGGCAGTGGGTCCCACGTAGTCACCTACCTGGTGACGGGCGACACCCTGAACAGAGACTATGACGGTTTAACAACCGTCGTAGCCAGGGAAGTTGTATCAGGGTCCGTGGGCTTCTCCCTTTGCAATAACGACCTCAAATTCGACCTGGCGGTTGATGCCGATCGAGGTACAACGGAAAGCATCAGTCTCACAACCCACATCAGGAAACTGGACTGATGAGGTCTCTGTTGACCGGCGAGAGAGGTGGGGTGGCCATATTGTTGGTCCTGGCATTTATGGCCTTTGGTGTGCCCATCATTACGGCGGCCTTGAGCTTGTCCAGCACCATCGCTATCGACTCGCGGGTCAAAACCAAGATCCTCAAGCGCCAATATTGCGACTTGGGCGTACGTGAATATATACGCTATCTGGCTCTTGATCCGGAACGCTGGCTGGCCTGGTTTGATGACAACCCCGGCGGCGAGGAAACCCTCACATTCTGCGACGACCAGATTACGCTAACGGCAACCGAGCTGCCTGCGTCGCCCGGCGATTCGCCAGGCTACAGCTTTCAAGAGATACAGAGCGGCTTCAAGGAGGTTACCCCCAACAAGGCGACGCTGAATACCCTTACCACCTTCACCTACACTATCACCTTGAAAAACCAGGGCACCAGCTCGATATCCCTGGAGAAACTCATCGATTACCTGCCCCCGCTGTTTCAGTACACCGATAACACGACCGAGGGTTTCTTCAATGGTGTCCTTAATTTTAGCGGCAATCCGGACATCTCCCTAGCCGCTGGAGACCAACGCTGTGGGGACGAACCCGACCAGCTAACCTGGGATTTCTCACCGGTCATCGTCATTGCCCCACAGGATATTCAGACGCTGACATTCGAGGCGACCGGGACTCTGCCCGACGGGATCTACTACAACAAAGTGACCATGAGCTACCTGATCGGGGACCCGGCTTCCACCGTGGAGGTCCACACGCCCTATACCGCCGAGGTAACCGTTGGGGACGGCGGCACAAAGTGCGGTTTCAACCTGGAGCTATTGGTGCGTAAAAAGGTAACAGATATTCGGATCTTGGCCCCGGGGGAGACCGAAGTTACCTACACCGTGAGCGTTGAGAATGTCACCTCCAACGCGCTGCCGGTGACCAAGATGGTAGACATCCTTCCCCCGGGATTCATCTACCAGGCGGGCTCCAGCAGCGGCATCAGCTCCTCCGATCCAACGTCGGTCCCGGCACCTTGCACCCAGCCCCCTGATATAACCGGCCTGCAGCGTTGCACGCTGACCTGGGAGACCGGGGACGACGATGTTCCCCTGTTCACCATCGCCGCGGGTCAGGAGCTTATCCAGACGCTGAAAGCCACCACCAAGGCGGACCCCGGTTTGGCCTTCTTCAACGAGATACAGTTGATCTATGAACCGGTCGGATTCAACAGCTGGGCCATTGCGTTTGCCGACACCGTGCTCCTTCTGGACAACAGCGGCAGCGTCGATGACTGCCAGTTAGTCCAGCTCAGGCAAGCGGCCAACGCGATGGTTGACGGGTTTAGCCTGGAAACGACCGAGGGCAGGATAAGGATCGGCCTTACTCGTTTTGGCGGCCAGTCCAGCTCCGTGGCCGATATGACCGACGTGGACTCCCACTCTCCAGCCCCCATCAACGCGACCCTTTATTTTCCAAATAGTGGCGGCGGCTCTCCATATCCATTGGGCACTGTTCAAGGATGCGCTTCAACCGAAGGCAGCCATACCCCGGCCGAAGGGACCGATTTCTCGGTGGAAGGTGAGTGGGAAGAGGTTTCGGACTTCTGGGAAACAACCGCCTTCGGCTCCGCCGGTTCGATTTCTGCGGCCACGTGGGCATTCACCCAGTGGATCGAGTCGGGCCACTCACAGAACCGCTGGCGGTGGAAATTGCAGCTCGTGGAGGACGGCGGCGGCATTGTCACCGTCTTCACTACCGCGTCAGCCACCACACCACCCAACTTCGACGATGAAGTGCTGTCCTTCGCCCATCCGTCAAGCATCGACGTGGAGGTTGGAGACAAGCTACGAGTACGTGTGGAGGTCTGGAGCGACAAGTCCAATGTCAACCAACGGCTTTTCCAATACCGCTGGGGAGGCGCCGACGAACATTCATCCTTCTTGAAGATAACCACCGGCGCCTCCAGCAGCCTCCCATTGCACGACGGGATCGATGAGAATCTGGCGCCGGCGCCGAGCCAGGGCGGCGGTGCTAACCTGGTGTCGGCATTTAACTTTGTCACCGGGACCCAGTTTGACAGCGGCCTGGGGGACCGCGCTGAGGTTCCCAACCTTTTGATCGTGATCGTTGACGGGTCATCCATGCCCGGCCAGAGTATCGCCAACGCCTCGGCCGGCAGCGGCGCCGAGGTCTTTGCCGTGGGCGTAGGGGCGGCCGCCGACGTGGATGGAGAAGATCTCTTCGCGATCGCCTATGACCCCGACGACCCCGAAGCTGTATTCGACGACACCAACCCGGACCCCTACTACTCGGACCACGTTTTTCACGCCGACGACTTCCAGGCTCTGCTCGACCTGGTCGGAGCGATCGTGGAAGCGGCCCTGGCGGCGGTCCAAACCGTGGTAACCGCCGAGGGCGGCAGCAGCACCGGGGGCACTCTGTACAACATGACCGCCGTGTCGCCCGACGGCACAGTGACCCAGTACCGGGCCATCGTGACCTCGGATGGTGAAGTCACGATCCTAGACTGGCCGCAGTAGGAGACATAGCCGGTATTCTGCTTTTGCGGACTGGGTGGCAGCTTGAAGGTAGGCTCAAATCTCCGTATGTATACTGCCTGTAGCAGCTTTGGCCCAAGAGAGCGGACAATAAATCAGGGACGGCAAAATCCCGTCCCTGAATCAAAAGTCTATAGTCCGCTTTAACGTTAAATCATCGCCGGGGCAGCTTTCTTCTGCCACGGTCGTTGGATTTCTACAAATACAGTCCCCGGCGCAACCCGTTTGACCTGGCCCGCCGGCCTCTATTCGTTCTCGCTCCAGCCGGTTTCAAGCTCGTCTTCTTCGATGACGGCTTCGTCATCATCATCATCATCTTCCAGGTCATCGCCGGCCATATACTTGGCCATGCTTTCGGACAGGTAAACCCGATGTTCTTCCTTGGTGCGGGTGGGGAAAGAACAGACGTTATGCAGGCTGCGGTGGCGGAATATTTCGCGGATGATTATTGAGATGCCCTGGTTGTTGACGCCAATGATCGCGGAATCGTATCTGTTGCCGCCCAGCATCAGCCTGATGAGCCGCCTGCCTAGTTTCGGCTCAATCTGGCCCAGGTACTCGTTATCCCGGGTATATACCTTGATGGTGTTATTCTCCACCACCAGATCGGTAGACTCACTGGGGGCGATCCGGGCTACCACCTGACCCGTGGACACCTTCTGAAGCAGGGTCGTTCCGGATTTGCCACTCTCCTCAATGAATAGCTGAGGTGCGCTGCCGGCCTTGCGGACTTGCCTGCTGGTCAACGGTGTATTTTCCAACTGGGTTAACCTGGCGAGGTTCTTCTTGGCGATAATATTGTACGGGGCAATGCTGACCACTTTGTCCAGCACTTCCCTGGCCTCGCCGTATCGGATCAGCTCCATCAGAGCCTTGCCCAGGCGGTTCATGGCGTCGACATCGGCGCTCGAATCCAGTATAAGCTGGTTCACTTGGGCGGCGCGCTCCCACTCGCCTTGCAGAGCCAGCGAGATTGCGTCTCGACTTAATTCCCGTGTAGGCCTGCTTTGATCCAATGATTTCGTTAGATTCATATTCATAGTGTTTCCAGGGTAAGGGGTGCCTTACCTCCTCTAGTTATTGTTATGTATATGGTACATACCATGACGCTGATCAACTGTGACTTTGCACACACTTTTTGAGAGAATTTAACATTTCCCGATGGGATTGCTTTAACCCTTATTTGACCAAAATTGGTCCGGGCTAAACAACGCGGCGTTTGGTTCGCCCCACATTCGCCATCCCTGAACCTCCACACACCACCGCGCAAGCTCCTGTGCAGGCAATTCTACCGCTGGGTTTGAGCGAAGAGGACGAGATTTATAGGCCAGGGATCAAGCAGCCGGTGATCAACTCCCCACCTCCCTGTAACTTTACCGGCGACTCCATTGTTCGTTGGTTATGTATAATACCCGCCAATATCTAGTTACACTAAAATCACACTGGCGGTCAACCCCCATCCCGGTCATTTCCAGGCGTGTTTTCTTCCATTGCGTTGCCGGGGTAGCCTCGATCGTAGCGGCCTCGCCAGTTACGCCAGCGGATAATGAGCAGGTCACGTGTCATGACGAGCGAATCCCGCAGAGGATGTACTTTGCTTCCCTGCCGAAAGTGCCAGTCGATCCCGATCTCCCCGATACTCAGCTTATCTTTGCGGGCAAGAAACAAGATCTCGACGTCGAAGGCGAAACCCTCCATCGTCTGACGCAGGAAGAGGCTCGGAACAATATCGCTCCGAAAGCATTTGAAGCCGCACTGGGTATCCCGCACACCCGGCACCACAAGTATGCGTACCAGAGCGTTGTAAAACCGGCCCATTATGTGTCTATAGGCCGGCTCGCCGATGCGCCGCGCTCCGGCAACTTCCCTGGAGCCGATGGCCAGGTCCAGTCCAACGGCCTGGGGAGGGAGGAACCGTTCCACCTGTTCTATGGGCATGGAGAGGTCTGCATCACAAAGGAAGCGGTATTGGCCGCATGCTTGCAGCATACCTTCCCGCACGGCCCAGCCCTTGCCGTGGTGGCTCAGACCGAGGAGGCGAACCTGCGGGTTGTCTTTGGCAAAGTCCTCGACCAACCGGGCCGTGGCGTCGGTGCTGCCGTCGTCGGCAACCACCACCTCCCAGGTGTACTCGCGGTTACTTAAGAATTCCGCCACCTGCCCTAATGTATCGCTGATCAGCGCTTCTTCGTTGTAGGTGGGGATTACGATGGATAGAAAGACGGGGCGCAAGATTCCCTACTGCGCCTCCTCTAACTCGAAGCCACGGTGCAGCAGACGCACCGCCTCTTCAACTTGCTCTTCCTTGACGATGCAGGAGATGCGGATCTCCGAAGTCGTAATCATGTCGATGTTGATGTTGCCTTCGGCCAGGATACGAAACATGCGGGCGGCATAGCCGGGCGTGTTCTGCATGCCTGAGCCAATGATGCTCACCGAGGCCAGAGTCGAGTCGCTGGCCACATCCGGGGCGCCAATGGTCTCCAAAACTTTTTCCACCTGGCGCAGTGCGCCTGGCAGATCCCCGCGGCTGACGGTGAAGCTGATATCGGTGGTGCGGTCCAGGCTGGTGTTCTGCACTATCGTGTCTACGCTCATGCCGGCGTCGGCCAGGGGTTCAAATAGCGCGGCGGCGATACCAGGCCTGTCCGATACGGATCGTACTGTGATCTTGGCCACATTGGTGTCACAGGTAATCCCGGCAATTTTGACTCTGTTTTCCATGGGTTGTTCATCCGGTCCTTGATGGATTAGAGTGCCGGAAGCGTCGCTGAAGCTGGAAGACACGTAGATGGGTACATTATAGTATCGCCCCAGCTCAATGGACCGGGGATGCATCTTTGCGCCGTAACTTGCCAATTCCAGCATCTCGCGATAGCCAATTTCCGCCAGCTTACGCGCACCGGGCACCAATTTTGGATCGGCGGAGTATATGCCTTCCACGTCGGTGTAAATCTCACATCGTTCCGCCCCAAGAGCGGCAGCCAGGGCTACAGCGGTGGTATCGGACCCTCCCCGGCCCAAGGTGGTTATGTCCTGGTCGGCGGTGATTCCCTGGAACCCCGCTACCACGATGACCCGGCCCTTGGCCAGCTCTTTTTTCAATCTGGCAGTATCGATGCGGTCGATGCGGGCCTTTCCATAGACGGTATCCGTGTGGATGCCGGCCTGTGACCCGCTCAGGCTTATCGCGTCATAGCCTAAGGATCTCAGGGCCATGGTCATCAGGGTGCAGGCCACCAGTTCGCCCGTGGACAGGAGAAGGTCCATTTCCCGGGGGTCCGGGTCGGGAGAGATCGTCTCCGCCAGCCGCACCAGGTCGTCGGTGGTGTTACCCATGGCCGACACCACGGTGACGACCTCTACACCCGAATCCCTGACCTTGCCGATCCCCCGGGCCACGCTGAGGATCTTGGCGGCGTCGGCCACCGATGTTCCGCCGTATTTATGCACTACCAGAGGCATCTAGTGGCAATTCCTCTTCGCTGGCTAGTCAATGTCCACTCACTACTCAATAGCCACTTCGTGGGCACCCTGGAGGGTTGGTTGGGTGATCTGCAATCGGCCGGGTACGCTCGCCTGACGAGCCGCCTCGGCCATCTCGTAGGCCACGGTCATCTCCCGTCCCCGGGTCAGGGCCAGCACCGTGGAACCGCTGCCCGAGAGAAACACTCCCAGCGCGCCGGCATCTAGGGCCGCCTTGAAGAGCAGTTTCATGGCCGGGAACAATTGCAGGCGGTATGGCTGGTGCATCCGGTCTTGAGTCGCCACCGATAGATATTCAGGGTGGTTGCCAGCCATTCCAGCTACCAGCAAGGCGGTGCGGCTCATATTATACAACGCGTCGGCGCGGCTCACCGACTGGGGCAGAACCGCTCTTGCATCGGAAGTGGCGATGCGCAACTCGGGTATGAATAGGACGGCATAAAGCTCCGGAGGCACATTTATGGAAGCAGTGTAGATCTTCTGGTCTTCGGCGAGCACTAGTTGCAGGCCGCCCAACACGGCGGCTGCCACATTGTCGGGGTGCCCCTCTATGGTGGCGGCCATCTCCAGCAGGTCATTGGGGGTGAAAGCGTGTCCGCACAGCGCGTTGGCCGCCACCAAACCACTGGCGATGGCGGCGGCGCTGCTACCCAAGCCGCGCTCCAGGGGAATCTGGTTGTGGCATCGCAGCTTCATCGGGGGTGGCTCCCGGTCCGCCTCATTAAACAGGAAAGCCATGGACCGATACACCAGATTATCCTGGCCGGTACTCAGCTCATCGGCGCCTTCCCCGATTATCTCGACCACTGGGCCGTCGCCGGGATCGCCGGGTAGCACGTCTAACTGGTTCCACAGGTCCAGGGCGAGCCCCAGGCAGTCGAAGCCCGGGCCCAGGTTGGCCGTGGTAGCGGGCGCCATTACCCTGATGGGTCGATCGTCCTTATCCAACTGCGTCCTTCCGCCAGGTGATGCCTGGCGCCGGCGTCAACGATGAGCGGACACGGAATCGCCATGCCGAAACCGATTTACATAACATGTCGGGCACAGGCGCGGGAGAGAGATCAGATCAGAAGTGCCCGGTGCTGTGCCTTGTTCAAGTGTTCGGCGGCGAACTATGTCAGACGCTTCAGACAAGGATATCGGTTGCGCGCCCCTTGGCGCAATCCCATTAGATGGGGCAAAAGATGCTTTCTAAGCGGCCGGCATCAAGGTGGTAGAAATCGGGCGGCTGAAGTAGGGTAGCCGGTCAGCGCCATGTTGCCGCTAAAACGGCCGGTTACGCAACGTCACAAGGCCGGCCTTCAGCCCAGCACTCGCTCAAATACGAATCGGCCCAGGTCCTTATTCTCTTTGAACTCGAAGCCGTCAAAATTACCGCCGTAACCGATAATCGGTACCCGCTCCTCGTGCAAAGAGCCGTGAGAGCGCAGCGTGGGCGGCAATGTCACCTGCTCCGGGTCGCCAAAGACCACTCCCGGACCGCCCAGCACCATGATGTCACCGATGCGGCCGGGCATCAGCCGGAAGGTTTTGGCTGCCTCTTCCCGGTTCAAGGCCTGATCTACACCATCGATCTGGCGGATAACTGCCAGGGCTTGGTCTATGTCTCCGTCTCCCAGATAAAGATAGATGCATCCGCCAAGATTGGAATGGTGGACGGTGTATCTGTCCTTGATGATTGGCACGGCCTGCGCCTGGATCCCGTGACGGGCCAGTTCCGCCGGAAGGTGCACCAGGCGGTCCTTGGAAGACATGCCGTGGTCGGCGGTAAGCAGAAGTTGAACGTCGGGCAGGCTCTCCACCAGCCGTCCGATGGCTTCGTCCAACAAGGCCAGGTGCCTTGAGGACTCGGGATCTTCCGGCGGGTAGGTGTGCATGGCGTAGTCGGTGGTGGTCAGGTAGACGAGGTCGTAATGCTCCTGGCTCAAGATGTAGCGGCCGGCATCGATGACCCACTCGTTGACTTCCAAGGAGTAGATCGGCGGCGGTTGGCCTGCACCCTCCACAACCCATTGCGGCGCCTCTTCCGAAGAAACGCTCAGTGTGGCGCCGTCGCCCAGCAGTCGACGCAGTTTGTCCTTGGCGGTGACCAACAGAGACCTGGCTCCGGTCTTGGTAGCGCGTTGAAACATTGTTTCGGCCAAGACGTAATCGCCGGACTCCATGTAGGCTTCTTCTCCGGTCTGGCGGTTGAGCCAGTAGTTGGAGGTTATGCCATGGACCTCCGGGTAGCTGGCGGTGATCAGCGACACGTTGTTAACGTTGGTCACCGTCGGCATCATCGCCCGGGCCTCGGTCATAAAACCCTGCTTGGCCAGGCTTCGGAGGTTGGACGTGGGGCAATAGTCCAGATACTCTGGGTCGAAACCGTCAACCATGATTATTACAGTCGTCTGAGCCATGGCGAAGACCTCTGCTGTCCGTAGTATGCGTTTTCAAGACCGCCAACAGGATTCCAAACGGCGGTGCGAGGTGGCACGCCCCTAAGACTCTAACCCATCTGAAGCGCGGCGGCAACACGGCAACGATCTATCCATGAGGCAAGAGAGGCTGGGTCTATCCTTTCTCCGTTATGGGCAAGGAGCTTGTCCATTCCCTTGACGGTAGGCGCGTACCAACAGTTTGATTGACCGCAGGACGACGTTAGGTTGACGGGGTACTGGCCGTCTCGGCCGCACTGAAGGCGTGGGCTTTGGCCGCCTGAAGATAGTCGAAGGCCAGGCGCGGCATCAGGAAGCGCTCGCGAACGCTCTCCCGCGCTGCTTCACCCAACCGGGCCCGCAACTGAGGGTCCTGCAACAATTGCACCAAACGCTGGGCGCACTCCTCCGGGGAGCTGACCAGGTAGCCGTTGACCGCGTCATCGATCTGAATGCGTATTCCCCCAACGTCGCCACCGATAACTGGTTTGGCTTTCCACATGGCCTCGGTTACGGTGAGACCAAAGCCTTCCCGCGTCGACTTTTGGATCACCACCTGAGAAGCGACTTGAAAGGCGTTGACGACTTCGTCGATCGAGCAGGTTAGCACGCTGGCATCGAAGTAAAGGTGAATGTCAGGGTCCTGCGCGGCGTGGTTAGACACGGTGGCGAGAACGTCCAGCGCCTCGGGGTCGTCGGTGGCTTGGCTCAATCCCAACAGGGCAAGTTGGAGCCCGGGCACGTGATTCCGGGCCAACCGGAAGGCATCGATCACTCCCCAGGGGTCCTTCCACAGATCGAAGCGGGAAACCTGGGTGATCAGAGGCCTGGCCGGGTCTATGCCCAGGGCGGTGGTTATATCGGCCGCCGCAGACTCGGACAGGGCAACATTCTTAACGGATAGTGGGTCGATGGCGGGGGGCGCGATGGAGACCGGTGGCGTCTCGCTCAACCGGGCTGGTACATAGGAAGGCAGCGAGAAGATCAGGCGGTCGTAATCATGGACCAGCGGCAGCAAGGTATCGAGTACGCTTGGATTGGGGGTTGTGAAGTCTATGTGCCCTATCCAGATGCGGATTTCCTGAGACGTCCGGGGTAATAGCCCGGCCAGGGGAAGAAGCTGGGGATCGTGGAAAAACCAAACGTCGGCCGCCACAGGCCGCCGGCGCAGATCGTCGGCGACTTGCCGGACGCTTCCGTAATAAACCTCCAGTTCCTCTTTCGATAGGCTGCCCTCCGCTCCTTGCAGCAGGTTATGGATCCGCTTGGTCACCTGGAAAAATTCGGAGGGAGGGTCAATTACGATCCGTTCCGTGGCGATGCCCAGGGCGTTCATCAGGGGGACCATTGACTGGAGGATCTCGGCCACCCCACCTCCGGTTTCCGTGCTGTTCAGGTGCACAAACCGAAGGTGACCCAGTTCCTTTGCAAGAGAGGTTAGCTCTTCTGCAAACTGGTCAGAAAGGAACGGAAGATAGCTGTCGATGCTCACCGGCGGGTGGAGGACTTTGTGATACATCTGGATGGTTAACCTCATTCAACCGGCACGAAAGGTGCGCGGCAGCATCTCAGATTTTGCCTACATATATGATTTCACCACTCCAACAATAGTTCAAGCATTCGTGCGCCCGCGTTTACGGATTTCCGGCGTCATCAGCGGTGAGCACGGTCCAGTTATGATAACGCAGTTGCTGAAAAAGGTCCAAAAACCGGTCAATTTGAACTTTGGCGCAGTTCGTCGGTGTAGAAAGCTCACACGAATTTTGGCCGGCAGAGGGCGTATGTCCCCAGAAAAGAGGCAGTTTTCGTGCCGCAACCCGACTCTGGCGAGTCCCGGCAGGGAGTGGGTGAAACAAAGTGCGGAGATGAAACCGGATGCGGAGATGAGACCGGGGAGATTGCTCAACCGGCGTCTATCGAAGCGGTCGTTACTCCACGGTCACGGTCTTGGCCAGGTTGCGGGGCTGGTCCACATCGCAACCCCGTTGCAGCGCGATGTGGTAGGCCAACAGTTGCAGAGGCACGGTGGCTAACAAGGGGATGAGAATCTCGGGAGCAGCCGGGATGGGGAGCATTTCGTCCACCATACCGGCAAGCTCCTCATCGCCCTGGGTGCCCACGGCCAATACCACGCCATCCCGGGCTTTAACCTCTTTGATATTGTTCACAACCTTGTCGTATAGCGCATCTCGAGGCGCCAGGGCCAGGGTGGCCATCCCCTGGTCGATGAGGGCGATGGGGCCGTGTTTCATCTCCCCAGCATGATAGCCTTCGGCGTGGATGTAGCTGATCTCCTTCAGCTTGAGCGCTCCCTCCATGGCGATGGGAGCGTTGATTCCCCGGCCCAGAAATAGGAAATTGTTGTAGGTATGAAACCGCCGCGCCAGCCGTTGGTACAAAGTGGTGTCGGCCAGCATCTCGCCGATAAGCCGGGGACATTGAGCCAGGCTATCCACGATCTGGCGTGACTGCTGGCGGTCCAGCGTTCCCCTGACCTGACCGAGATAGGTGGCAAGCAGGTTCAACAGAGTCAGCGCGGTGATGAACGTCTTGGTGCTGGCCACACCGATCTCGATGCCGGAACGCATCAGCAGGGTGCCCTCGGCCAAACGGGTGGCCTGGCTGCCATCCACATTGCAGATGGTGATCAACCGTCCGCCCTTCTCACGCACCATCTGCATCGCTGAAACGGTGTCGGCGGTTTCGCCCGACTGGGCAACGGCGATCACCAGGGTCCTTTCGTCGATGTAAGGATCGCGGTAGCGAAACTCGGAGGCGCTTTCGGCCTCCGCGGGCAGGCCGGCCAGCCGCTCCACCAGATGGCGTCCCACCTGGGCGGCGTGGAGACTGGTGCCGCAGCCGATGAGCATCACCCGCTGCAGGTTGGTCACATCCTGGTCGGAGATAGGGAAATCCGGAAGCACAACCAGGCCCGCCTCGAAGTCCACCCGTTCCCTTAACGCGCCGGCCACCGATTGGGGCTGCTCCATTATCTCCTTGAGCATGAAGTGGCGATAGCCGCCCTTGTCGATCAGGACGTCTTCCGGAACGACCACGCGCAGCTGCTTGTCTATGTGGTTCCCGGCCAGGTCTCTGTATTTGACCCCTTCCCGGGTAACTACAGCCATCTCACCCGCGTCTAGAAATCCGACGGGTTCCCCAAGGGGTTGAAGGCGCAGCAGTGGCAGGATCGCGGGCAGGTCGCTGCCGATGATGCCTTGATTCTCCCGGTGGGCCACAACGATCCCTCCGGCGTAGCCCAGGCGGAGGGCGCAGAGCATGCCTTCCTCTCCACGCAGCATGGCAGTGATTGCCGAAGAGCCTTGCACCGCTTGACCCATGTTAAGGAACGCCGCCTCGAAATCGAGGCCCCGATCCATACCCTCCTCGATGAGGTGGGAGATAACTTCGGAGTCGGTTTCGGAAGAGAAGCGATGGCCGCTGGCCAGTAGACCCCGTTTGAGCTCCAGGAAATTTTCCACGATGCCGTTGTGCACCACTGCGATGCGGCGGCTACAATCGGTATGGGGATGGGCGTTGGCGTGGGACGGTCTTCCGTGTGTGGCCCAGCGGGTGTGCCCCAAACCGATGGAGCCTTGGATCCAGTCTTCTTGGCCGTTGGAGATTAGCCCGTTGACTTTGCCCACCGTCTTCCGAAACTGTAACTCTCCGGCATGGTCTATGATGGCGATACCCGCGCTGTCATAGCCCCGGTACTCCAGCCGCTGAAGCCCTTCAAGGATGATAGGCCAGGCATCCTGGTGGCCTATGTATCCAACGATTCCACACACAGTTCCCCCTCGCAGACCCACTCGGACAGCAGTCCGGCATTAGGGCTCAGACCAAGGCGAGAACCGTCTTATACCAACCCCGGCCTGTTATGGTTAGTATATTCAGGCCTGCATTTTTATGTCAAGATTGCACCTCGGCGGCGCACCATGTCAACGCCCTGCTATCCTGCGATAGCTTCGTCATTTCTGCCTGGCTTCCAGTTCTTCTAAGAACTCTTGCAGGTCGCTGGCCAAATCTTTGGCCGCGACATCTTCCACGAAGTCGGCGAGGTCTCGAAGGGCTTCGTCTACCTCCTCCTCCTCCCCAAATATATCTTCCAAAGAAATGCCGAGGTCTGGTACGCTGGCGCCGCCTTGCTTGGAGTCGCCTTCTTTAGTGTCATCCCCCTCGGCGTCATCCACCTCAGCTATGGGCGATTCGGCAGCATTGTTGCCGTCTTCCAGGGAAGAATCCGCAGCGGGATCCTGCCCAGCGCTGGGCCCGGCGGATCCCCCGGCGCCCGCGGCAGCCCCGGGTCCCCGCCCCGGCGTCATGTTGGTATTTGAATCACCGACAGGGTGTACATCTGGAATACCTTCCAACCGTACTACCTGGACAGGAGGGTCCTCTTCCGCGGTGCCGGCAGCGTCGGCGTTGCTGGGGTACTCATCAGAATCCGTTTCGTCCGCATCCTCCGTCTCATCCGTATCCTCTATCTCGTCCGGCTCCTCGTCCTCGTCCGCATCTTCCGAGTCACCCTTCCCGCGCCACTTCAGGACTTTACCCAGGATTCCGGTACTGGAGCCACTCTCCTCGTCAGGCATGTCCAGGGAATCGACTAATTCTTCTTCGAAGTCAAGATCTTCCGCGTCCTCGGCACTCTGCCGTTTGATAATCTTGCCCAGTAGGCCCATCTCTGATACTCCTTCGCATTGATTACCTGTTTGGTTCGGAGGCAGCGCCTCTACTGCTTCGGTGGTGACCCAACATGGGCGAAAAGGTGGTTCGAGTTGACCCTATAGCATCACCTGGGCGGCAATGGGGGGGATCACCGCCATGTTGAAAGCCGTCATCAAGCAGGTGATCGAGCCGAATACGCCGACGATCAGGGAATGCCCCCCCAACGCGAATTTGGGCGCCAGGGCATTGGATACGGTCATGGATATCAGAGCGACCAGGGTGATGTTAGACATCAAGGTCATATCCTGAGTCTGGAAGATCGGCAAGTCCGGCAACAGGCCCATTGCCCCGTCGCCCGACTGCGCTGCCAGCTCTGCCGAGGCGATCTCTATTCGTGTATTGAACGCTCTGATTATCTCCAGGACGAAGGTCATCAACCCGGTCATGGCGAAGTGGAGGGGAATCACTAGAAAGGAGAATGGAGCGGCCGACACCATGCGGCGGGCCCGCATGGTTGCGGCGTCCTGGGAGTATTCCGCCGCGATGGCGCCCACCTTTTCCGGAGGTCCACCCAGGCTGACACCGTCGACAAACATGCGCGAAGTCCGGTTCATCAGCTCGCTGCCCACCTCGTCCCGGAAGGCGTCCCAACACTTTTGGGTGTTGATTCCCCTGCTAAGACGTACTTGCAGACGTCTGATAGACGGTTCCAGACTGCCCAGGTAGCGCCGGTCTATCTTTATCAATGCGGCGCCTAGCGTAGTGCCCAGGGAGGCTGTTACATTGCCAAGGGAACGCACGAAGGTCGCGGCTTCCTGGTCTCGCTGGTTAACCTTGCCATTGTCCATCCAGGCCATGAAGCCCGAAGGGAAAAGAGCAATCCCCAAGGAGAAGAGGAAATAGTGGAAGCCGTAAATGTAGCCGAGAAATATGCCAATCAAGATACTCGCGGGTACCAGCGCGTAAAACAGACGCTTGGCCCAAACCCTCTCCACTGGTCCACGGTTGTTTTGATATGTCTTGATTTCGTATGGCGCGGTCCGATAGATGATATATACGCCAAAGGCAGACACCATGACCATGGTCGAGGTAAGCATAATCACGAAAGTGGCACCCAGGTTGCTGATCATGGTGGACATCATCGCGACTACTACTATCAGGGAAACCGACACCAGCAGGGCCGCGTAGGCATCTCCCCACTTCGTCAGGGTTTCGAGGCTGCGGTAATAGGCGTTTATGTACAGGTCCCGTTCGACCCTCGCCTCTTCGGCCAGAAAGTCAGCCTCGGAGACACCGGAGGAGATGGCGCCCGCGAACCGCAGTAAAAGGTTTTTTACCGATGAGGCGCCGGCTTTGGCGGCAACCATGCGAAATGACCGGGTGTACTCGAACCCTAGCCGCTTGGAGAGGAGGTAGACGCGGCGGAAAAAGGTGCCCGTCTTGAAATCTTGCTTGATCGCCCATTTCAGAATCGTGTCGCGGTCCGATCCGCCGGTGGCCAACGCGGCCATGTACGTGAGGTTGGACAGCAGATCGAAGCTGATTGCGGCGTTATCAGAAGATACCTTGGCGGGACGCTTGCGAGATGACTTTGAAGAGGTCATAGAACCCGGTGACTCCCTGATCTTTTAGCTTACGCAGGATGGTGGCCCTTCGGCTGAGCTCCTTGTAGATTTCACGTTTTCGATGAGGAGGGAGACCCAATTTGAAGGCGATGACCTCCTCCAGCAGGTAGCTGTTCATGTAACCGGTAAACTCGTAGGAATCATCCACAGGGTTCCAGTGAAAAACTTCGATATAAGAGAAGGAATCTGTCGCCGAATCGTAGCCTACGATCTCATTTATGCTGAGGATCCGGCGGCCATCCTTGCCGTTGGGCAGGCGTACCAAGCTCTGAATGACCACCAAGTTGAGGTTGTCGATATAAGTCTTGGGAATGTTGATGGGGCTGCCGGTAAGGCGTTGGATCAGCTTCTCGACCGAAGCCGCGTGGAAAGTAGCCATGCAGGCATGGCCGGTCTGCATCGCCTGGAATGCGATCGCCCCTTCCTCGCCTCGGATCTCGCCAATAATGATCTCGTTGGGCCGCTGCCTTAGGGCCGCCCGCAGCAGGTCAAACATGGTAACCGAAGAAGAGGAGTCGTCTCCCGCCTTACCCCTGATCACCTCCCGGATCCAGTTGGGATGAGGGACCTGAAGTTCGGGTGTGTCCTCAATGCTGACAATCTTGGAATTTGGATGGAGAAATACCGTCACGGCGTTCATCAGCGTGGTTTTCCCCGAGGCCGTTTCCCCGGCAATGAACATGTTCATGCCGTGGAGCATGGCGAGAGAAAAGTAGGCGGCCATTTCATAGGTCAGCCCTCCGAACTCCACCAACTCAATCATGCTCAACGGTTCGGCTGAGAACTTTCGAATAGTAAAATTGCTGCCCCGCTTGGAGACGTCGGCGCCGAAGACGAGATTGATGCGGGAGCCGTCGGGAAGAACGGCGTCTACAATGGGGTTTCGGTAGGTGACTGGTTTCCCAATCTTTTCGGACAGTTGGATCACAAAGGTGTCCAGCTCGTCTAAGGACCCGAATGAAATGTTGGTCTTCAGGCTCTTGAAGATCTTGTGCTCCAGGAACAATGAGCCCAGGCCGCTGCAGCTTATATCCTCGATGTAAGGGTCCAGGATCAACGGCTCCATCACGCCCATGCCTTCTTTGTCGCGTATCAATTGGTACCGTAGCGAAGCCATTTCGGCCTTGCTGACCGGAAGTCTGGCAGCGGCCTTCTTCTCGTTCTTTTTCCGTTGAGATTTGAGGTCTTTGGCATCGACAACTATGCAGGCCTTGGCGAGGATGTTCCGCAGCACCTGCCCCCGGTCCGTTTGGGCGCCATCCAAGTCGTCCAGCTCGTCTACGTAGTCAACCAGGCGGTCTTCAAGGGCCTCCATCAGGCTGTCCATATCCAGCGTCATCCCGGGCTCGATGGCGATGTAGTAGTCGCGGCTATCGGTCTGGTCGGCAAAGATGTGAATGTAGGTTTGTTCCCCCACCGGATAGATAAGGTTGGGGTCTTTTAGATCCCCCAAGCCCCGATTCAGTTCGGGGTAATATTCCGGGATGCCCACCTCGTCCATCGGCAGCATGTGGATGTAGTCCAGTAAAAACTCATTTTTCTTGGCCTCCTCTTGCAGACCCGCCGGCAACATCTTGAACATCGGGCAAGTCTTGATTCCTCCCTTATGGGAGTGTCCTTTTTGGGCCGGGAATGGCAAAGCACCTGCAGGCATGATCTAAGCCTTAGCTTTTGAGATTGGGATGATTTTCATGCCCATACCCGGTTCCACATCGAAGCTGATAATGTTTCCCGTGGACTGGTCGGCATTTCGAACTTTCGCTACCTCCATAATCTTGATCAACCGCTCTCCCACCTGGTCCACCTTCAGGACCAGGTGTGCATCGCACAGCGAACGTATACGAATCAACATGCGGTCGTCGAAGGCGTAGGAGTGGACCACGGCGATAATCGTGCGGCCTCGATCACAGAGCTGTTTACAAGAGGCAAAGAAGTCGATGATGGCCCGGTCGTCGCTGTGGGAAACCAGGCCGGTAAGGCTGTCCACGATCGTCAGTTTGAACCTGACGGGTAAACTGTCGAAGTGGTCCAAAAGAACCCGGAACGCCTCCTTGGTGTCGTTTTCCTTAGTGGATGACATCTCCAGGGGGTAAACTCTCAATCGGTCGCACAGAAAGTAATCGGTGACGTCCAGGTTAAGGGAGGCCATCTGGGTCATCAGGCTCTTGACCGTGTTTTCCGTGGTGTAGTAGGCGGCCGACATTCTAGTGTTCAATGAGCCATGGGTGAAATGCTGAGACACGACGCTCTTGCCGGAGTCGGATTGTCCCTCCAGCAGAACCAGGGACCCGACAGGGATCCCGCCGCCCAGCTTCTTGTCTATCTCGCTACTTCCGGTGGATATTATCCCTCCCGCATCCGCCATTGCGCCTGTAGTCACGATGTCACCTCCTTTCGGGGATACGTTTCAGCCAGCACGTAGACACATTCGCCAACTAACCGGGATTGGACCGGCACGTTCACGGGTTGACGATCGAACTCTTATCGTTTACTCCCCATGGGGTTCCCACCACTACCTCTGCGGCGGTCCCGGCCTTGATGGCTGGGGACACCCGCAGGTCTATCGGCAGGGTCTCACCGGGGTCCCACATCCCCGGGTTGAAGTTATCGGGCTGCACCCCGGTGGTGGCGATCGTCCACTGGTTGTTGCCGAGTGCGCCCGAGGTATACGCCAGGTATCGCAGGGCCGCGGTGTTGTCCGAATCGGTGTATTTTATGATCACGTCCAATTCGCCAAAGCGGACCACCGATTGGCTGCCACTGTTATCCACCTGCACCGCCACGTCCGGCCCAGCCGGGGTGACAACGGATGCACTAGTTATGGATAGTGCGCTGCCCAGTCTTTCGCTGCTAACGTGAGTGATCACCCTCAATGATTCCCCCTGGGATACAGAAGCGGACAAAAATGCGCTAAACATCAACACCGAGGTCATCAAGAAGGTGGTGATTACCACAAACCCCGCTAATACGATGCCCACGCGGCCTGCCTCTTCTCAAAGTTGATTCCGTCCCCAAACGTTAAATTTAGACGCTGAAATCTTTGTCGGCTCTAACTGCGTTGGCCACGGCAACGGAAACATTGTAATTGCCGGTATCCACGCTGGTTTTTATAGTAAACTTGACCGTCACCGCTTGGATCCAGGCGGCACCGCCGCCTTCTATGGAATAATCCCAGCACTCGCTGGCGCAACTGCTTACATAAGGCAGTCTTAGCACGCTGCTGGGTGTGGTAAGAAACACGTCGCTGGCGTCGATTTGCTTGATTGATTGAGTTCCAATATTCTTTACCCAGACGGTGACTTGGTCATTGGCCGCGTCTCCGGTGGCGTGAACAATGGCAATATCGGTCTTGATGCGCTCGGCGGCAGATTTATTGGCGGAAACCAGGGCGCTGGCGCTTTTCCCCATTGCGGGCAGCACCGCGTTGGTCAGGGCCAGCGCGGCGATTACGCTGGCAATCAGGAACATAGCTGTGGAGATTGATTTTTCGATGATATGTCTCCGGGAATTTCATTGGCTGCCGATCTAGGCCGGCAACTTTAACTGTGGGACTCTGGCGATGGCCAGGGAACCGGTGAGTATGCCGTGGAGGTGGGATATCAGGTCCACACACTCTTGGGCGGTTTGATTGGTTTCAGGGGGCATAGCATCGGCCATCCCAGAGGTTTGTGTTAGCAGTTCGCGCAGCCCCGGGGTAGCATGCCCCGATTGCAGGTATAGTTCCAGGATGTCGTATAACCGGTCCTCTCCCACCCTTTGTTTGGCGATCGATGCCCAGCGCACCAAACTGGCTACCAGGTTGATGTCCATGGGCGCCGATGGGGAGGCTTCGCCGCTATCTTCGTAGCTTTCCTCAGTCTCAGACAAGAGCTGAAAGTACTCTTCATAGACCCGGCTGCCGGTACCGTTGCGTTTAATATTCTGATTCTCGTCATATTTCTCATGGTAACCATGTCCGTTATCAGATTGGGTCTGTTGACGCCACTCCGCCGGCTTGACCCGCCGGCGGGAAGGGCGATCAGAATCTTGAGAGGCGCCGGCCGAGTCTTGCTCCTGATGCTGGAGTCTGGAACGAGGCCTGGCAGCCTCCGCGTCTTCGTCATAGTAGACTCGCTTCCGGCCCCGCTGTTCTTGACGGGGCCCAGATGAGATGTCGCGGTCCGGCTGGTTCCACTCGTCATCATAGGGTTCATCGATCTGATCCTTACCGGCGAACTGATCTCCATCCTCATAGTCCACCTCTACATCGTCGTTCGCTGGTTCACGCCTGGGTTCTCCACGGGAGGCAAGCCGTCTCGGCTGGGATGGTTCCTCGGATTGACCATCCTCGGGTTCTTGGTTTTGGATCCGGCCGGAAGGACGTTTCCGCGGCTCCGGCCGATCCATACCGTTCATTTCCGGATCTACTTCAACGGACGAGCGCTCCATCTCAGACTGCCTAGGATCCGATTCCCTGTCATGAGCCGGTGTTTCCTGCATCCTGACTTCTTCGGGCGGGCGATCCGTTTTGGATGCACTGTCCGGCTGGTTGGCTGGAGGGGTAGATTCTTGCATCCTGCCTTCGTCAGGCGTGCGTACTGTTTCGGGTACGCTGGAATCCGGCTGGCTGGCTGGAGTGGGCGTTTCCTGCATCCTGCCTCCGACAGACGTGCGTACTGTTTCGGGCACGACGGAATCCGGCTGGCTGGCTGGAGTGGGAGATTCCCGTTTAACTGCATCGTTGGCGATGTCCTGTTCTCGGCGGTCCCGGGCGCTCTCGGAGTCGGCGATCTTCCGCTCCTGGTCGGCGATCCTCCGCTCCTGCTCCACCATCCTTTGCTCCTGTTCGACCATCCTTCGTTCTCGCTCGGCCATGGCCGCATCGAGGCCGGGCGACGCTTGTGGTGTTGGCGCTGGCGCTGGCGCTGGGGGTGGTGGTGCTTGGACTGCTTGAGGACCGGGCCAACCTGCCCCCGGTTGAGGACCCATTTGGGGTGGAAACATGCCACCGGGGACCACACCGGCAAATGGTGGAGCGGCGTTTCCGATTCCTTGACCAGGATTAGCCGGTTGTGGGGCGCTCGGTACAGCCGCCGCCGGCTCGTTCTCGATCACCTTTGTCGTCTCGGTAACTTCCTTTCGTGCCTGTGGAGGCCCTTCATCGGCGCCATAGTCTATCGGTGTCGATCTGCGTCCCAACGAACCTTCATTGAGGGGCGAGTCCTCTCGCATCAGCAATGCCCGGAGGTCCACCAGCGTCCGCCTGACCTCGCCTTTGAGAACCTTGACCTCGTCCTCCAGGGCGTCTACCCGTGTGTCTTTATCCGCCATGATGAATCCCTGTGCCCGGAGGTCGTATTTGGGAACAGGCCCCGGTGGTGGATTCCAGGGATACGGATATCACCGCCGAGGTCTGCTCGGGTGAGGCGCCCACTAACTGTGCTGGCTGGACCGGGCCGGAATTTGCCGTGCCGGCCGGTGTACTTGGCGTACCACCGGCCCCACGACTTACAGGTAGCCCGTTAGTCAAGCGAAGTACTGATGTCCATGTAAACGGGCGTGGTGCGTTCGATGAAGAGCACTGCGCCCCTAGGTGGAATTATTTCCAAGCTGAAGGTCGTGTTGGTACCCAGCGTGTTCAACAAATTATTCTTGCTGGTACTGTCGCCGGTGATATGAAGGTTAATAATGTCGATCTGGTAGATCTCCTTTAGCTCAAGCAGTTTGTCGCTGTCGGCACTACCGATTGGGGTGACGGTAAAGCCACTGTCGGCGTCGAAGATCCTCGACTGGGTTTCATCGTTGTACTTGATGATAGTTTTGCCAGGGGTCAGGTCGATGGCCTCGCCGCCCGCGGCGTTGGACACTTGGAAGGCGATGTTGGACACAACCCCGGTGGTGCCGACGGTCGATGTGAGCACCACAGAGCCTTTGAGCTCCATGCTGCCCCTGGTCTCTGCAAGCCCTGCCTGAATGGTGTCTTTGGCTTTATCGGCGGAGAACAGGCCGGTGGACAGGGCCGCGAAGGCGAACACCGACGAGACCACCACGAAGGCGATCAAGACGATGGCGGTTTCAAGTCCGGTGATGCCTCGTTGGCTGGGCAACAGCGACCGTAGCCTCTGCAAAAAATTGCCCCTTATACTGGTCATGGTCAACTCTCCTCTCGAAATTAAGATTTGCCCACATATGTGTGAACCGCTAGGAACGGCGTTGTCGGCGGATGTGGAAGCCTTCTGCCCTGGCCCACTCATCCGCGGCTCGCCGTTCCCTGGTGTTCAGATAAGTGTAGGGTTGGCCCATAACGCTGGCACACGGGGTTGCCACCTTGGTTACCCACAGGGCGTTAAACCCTATGGGTGGGTGGCAGCACCTTGGAGTGGGGTGGCTGGGGGGACCCGGTGTGGAACAATTACGTTCCGGGACCGAGAGGGGAGTTGAGGGAAAAGGGTAAAAAGGACAATGTAGGCCCAGGGTCGATACGTTAACTCAGGGACAAAGAGAAAGCCTGCGGTCGATAAAGATAGCGGTGTGCCGGCGTTCCGTTCCGGCTTGGCGTGGGATGGACAGTGGAGGATGCGGCGGGACAGGCGTCAGGCGGAGGGAGTCTCTAATAATTTAGCCAGGTTTTTGACAAACTGCTCCAGGGTAGAGCTGGCCTTGCGGCGGATCACGGGTTGTCCCATCTCTCCCAGCTTGCCCATAAACGTGGTGTCGGTGATGATGAGCAACTCGGTATGGCCCTGGGGTTGAGCGCTCAGGCGCAAAGTCATGTCCGCCCGGATGGAGCCGCCCAGGCGCCGGTCGGAGGCATTGACCTGAAACCTGGCCTCGCCCTTTTCCCGGTCTTGCTCCAGCACCAGGATGGTCCCGGACATGGTGAATCCCATGGGTCCAACTCTCGCTTGAAGCGAGGCTCGGTACAGGTTCTCCCCTTCGAGGAAAACGTCTTTTACCCCGGGGACGCAGGCGGCGGCCCGGGGAATGTCGGTGATCAATTCCCAGGTGGTGTCCAGGTCCGCCGGTACCAGGCAGCGATTTTCCAGCTTCAATCTATGATCCCTTGCTTAATCCTTGTTCTTTTCCGGTGACATAGCGGCCATTGCTTGCTGTATGGCCCGCCGGGTAAACACCTGGGCCATCTCCCGCTTGTATGCGGCAGAACCGCGATAATCGTCCAGAGGGTCTACCAGATCGCTGACCATGGCGGCGCAGGCACGGATATTTTCTTCGTTGAGAGGCCGGCCTCGCAGGCTATCCTCGGCGTCCGACGCGTGCACCGGGGTGACGCCCACAGAGCCCAGTACGATGCGGACGTCCCGGCACATATTGTCTTCTCCGGCGGTAACCACCGCGGCGACCGACACCGTGGCGTAATCGTCGGCGGTCCGGGGAAGGAACTTGAGGTAGGCTGCCCCGGAACCCGGAGGCGCCTGGGGTACGACCACGCTGGTAAGGATCTCCCCCGGCCGGAGGTCTGTCTCGAAGTAGTCGAGAAACAGTTCCGCCACCGGCACAACGCGCTGGCCCCGGCTGGAGGTCAAAACCGCCGACGCTCCCAGGGCGATCAGCGTGGGCGGAGGGTCTTGGTTGGGGTCGCCGTGGACCAGTCCGCCGCCGATGGTTGCCATGCTGCGTATCCTGGGGGTGGCCACCCGGCGGAAGGTTTCCGCTACGAGGGGCAGCTTCTGCCCAATGATCTCTGAATATTCGATAGATCGTTGAGTGCACAGCGCCCCGATGCGCACGCTGCCGGTATCGCCGTTGCTTCCCATAGCTTCAATCGCTATCGAGTTCAACCCCGGAATCTTTCTCAGGCCGATCACGTGGCCCGGCTGGGCGAACCGCTGCTTCATCTGGAGCACCAGCGCCGTCCCGCCGGCTATCACCCGGGCGTCCTCTCCGTACTGCTCCAGCAGATCGAAGGCTTCCTCCAGGGTGGTGGGGCTGTGAAACTCAAAATCGATCATTGAGCGTTGTTGCTGGCATTGGCGCCCCTTGACGTTTCTGACGCTTCAGCCGCTTTGACCACCGAGTCCAGGATTCCATAGTAACCGGTGCACCGGCACAGGTTCCCCATCATCCAATCCCGGATCTCATCCTCGGTGGGACTGGGGTTCTGGTCCAAGAGGGCCTTGGCGGCCATGACCTGGCCGGGGGTGCAGATGCCGCATTGGAATCCGCCGTGGTCTATGAACGCCTGCTGCACCGGGTGTAACCGGCCGTCTTCGCCGGCCAGACCTTCGATGGTGGTGATCTCGGCGCCATCCACCGCCGCGGCCAGAGTGATGCAGGAGGCCGCCATCTCTCCATCGATCAGAACGGTACAGGCGCCGCAGATACCCACGCTGCACCCTTCCTTGGTGCCGGTGAGGCCCAGCTCGTAACGCAAGCAGTCCACCAGAAGGCGCCGGGCGGGGATGTCTAACTGGTGGTCCTGGCCGTTGACCTTGAGATTAACTCGCTGAATCAATCCGTTCCTCGCTGGTGATCCCGGCCGGGGATTTTTGAGCCTGAGGGTCGTTAAACGTCCCAATGGTATACTAGGCCTTATTTTCTGACAAGCTGGCCGGCGCCGTGTGTCCGGCACGTCCTCGCAACACTTCCGTCGATGAGATCGTGGCTTCCATGGCCCCCCTATATCGGCATCTTTGCGCACCTAAGATCTCGCCTTATGTGGAGGAAATAGTATGTCAACCAAAGAAAGCCAACAGCCAAAGCAATCCATCGGCTCCACCATCATGGTCGTGATGATGGACGTGGACCCGGAGCACGATGAGGAATTCAATCGGTGGTACAACGACGAGCACCTGCCGGAACGCCTGGGTATACCCGGCTATGTAAGTGCCCGCCGTTTCCTGCTGGAAGAGGGCCAGGGTGTGCTGAGATACCTGTGCATCTGGGAGTTGGAAGATGCCAGCCCGCTACAGAGCCAGGAATACCAGGCGCAGAACGCCCGGCCCAGCCAGCTAAGGGACCGGGCCCACAGCTACATCCGGGAGCGGATGCGAGGCCTGTACCGGCAGATCTACCCCGCCGTGGGCGCATTTGAGGACCATTCCGGGTTCCATCCGGAGCGTGCCGAGGGGTAGCGCCCAGGATCAGCGAACGGGTCAAAGCTGAGAGAAGATTGGGAGCCCCCCCAGACCCATTCTATAAAAAGGGGACGCCCGCGGTCTCTGCTACTTGAAGTGGGGCATAACCTCTTTGGAGAATAGCTCCATGGAGCGCAAGAGCTTTTCGTGCTCCAGGCCGCCGAAGGAAAAGTTGCACCCGAAATATTCTATGCCCTGTCGCTGCAGCTCCTTGATCTTGGCCACGCACTGGTCGGGCGTGCCGATGATCGCCCGGTGCTCGCAGAGATAGTCGTAGCTGGGGGGCAGCTCGCTGCGGGTATCTCGCCAGTCTTGCAACCGTAGATTCACTTCGCTGCCGACGGTGAAGGTACGGCGCCACTGTGTCATGTCCAGGGTCCAGTTGAGGGCGTCTTGGCTGTCCTTCCTGGCCTCAGCCTCTGTGGCGGCCACGTAGAAGTAGCGGAAGAAAGGAATCTGGGACATGGCTACATTGTGCCCGGCTTTTCGGGAGAGCTCGACGAAACGGCGGCACAG
>JADFJS010000068.1 GCA_022566155.1 Chloroflexota bacterium | reverse complement strand
CAACCAAACCCTGGAAGAGGACGAACTGGATATCAAGACGCTGACAGCACACCAGACTCATACATCCGTCCAATGATCGGCGTCACCAATACCGTTCGTGGTGAGCTTGTCGAACCATTTGCGTCTGACGGGTCCTTCGACAGGCTCAGGACGAACGGATTGTTGTACCGTTCGTGGTGAGCTTGTCGAACCGCCCTTGGCTCCCGCCGTTCGTGGTGAGCTTGTCGAACCATTTGCGTCTGACGGGTCCTTCGACAGGCTCAGGACGAACGGATTGTTGTACCGTTCGTGGTGAGCTTGTCGAACCACTGGTCCTTCGACAAACTCTGGACGAACAGATGATACAGACGGCTCTCCCCAGCGCTAAGTCCTGACGTTGGCCGCCACATTGGCCATGAATTGGGTGGCGCCCCGGGTCACCCAGCCGTTCCAGGAAGTCATGACGAACTTGACCCCTTTATCCAGATAGCCCGCCAGGTTGTCGTCGTTTACCAGCGTTCCCGCTATCCGGCCCGACGACACGATCTTGGCGATGGCCTCATCGATGGCCTTCTGCACGTCTGGGTGGCCGGTATTGCCTATGTGCCCCATGGTTTGGGATAGGTCCGAGGGGGCCACGAAGAATACGTCGATGTAGTCCACCCGGAGTATCTCGTCCAGGTTCTTCAGCGCCTCAAGCTCCTCTATCAGCACCACCACCAGGGTCTGGTCGTTGGCCTGATGCACGTAGTCGGCAACGCCGAAGGCCTGACGCCCGCCGAACATGCCCCGATACCCCAGGGGAGCGTACTTGGCCGACTGGGCCGCCGCTTCCGCTTGGGCCCTGGTATTGACGTGGGGCACCACGATGCCCATCGAGCCCCGGTCCAGGGTGCGGGTGATCAGCCACGGCTCGTTGGCCGCCACCCGGGTGATGGAAGCCATGCCCCACAGGTCGCAGGCCCTGGTCAGGTCCCCCAAAACATCCCAGTCCACCGGGCCGTGCTCCCCCTCGAACCAGGCGGCGTCGAAGCCAACAGGCCCAAGAAAGTCCACGATATCGCTGCTGTGCAGCCCGGAAATGGTGGCCACCACCTGGCCCTGCTGGAGTTTGGTCTTGGCTTTGTTCTCTCTGATGGTTGGCATTTTGGTCGCTCCTTCTTCGACTGCTATGATGCATCAAGCAGGACCGGCAAAGGGGCATTGCCCCTCTGCACTCCCCATCTTCACTAAAGTCTAGGGGCCCCAATACTTCGGGGCCCCCTCTCGGTTGATCCGTTGCGTCCGCCCCGACGATTTCGGGGCTAGTTGGGCACCCAGGCAAGGGCCCTCACCTCGCTGAACTCCCGCTTCAGCTTCTCCCAGCTATCGCCGGCGTCGTTGCTGCGGTACAGCTCACCGTAGAGGCTGTTGGCCAATACCAGATTGGGGTCCGACGGGTGTGTGGCGAACCCCCAGATTGGCGAGTTGGGCTCCACTGGCAGCGGACGCGTCTCCCACGTCTCGCCTCCATCCGTGGAGCGCTGGATCGTTCCGGTGCTCCCGATTGCAGCATCGCCGTTGGCCGCGAATATCACCTTGGGGTCATCCGCCTTCACCGCCACCCAACGGCAATAGGGCATGGGAAACTGCTGAGTCATCACGACAGACCGCCAGCTTTCACCCACATCGGAGCTGGAAAAGATCTCACGGGGAGTGCTCACCAGTATGGATTTCTGCGGACCCCCGACTATGGCAATACCGTGAATGTCCGGATTGGTGATGCCTTCCTTTATCTGGGTCCACGTGTCACCAGCGTCCAGGCTCCGATACACGCCGTCGATCTCTACCCCGGCCCACACGGTTCCCTGGTCCGCCACCATAGCTGTCACCCTGGGCAATCCTATGGCGCACTCCTGGGCGATAGACGCCCCCAGCTTTTCCCAAGACCGGCCGCCGTCTCGCGTGCGAAACAGGAAGGGCGGGCTGGTGCCAACGAACATCAATTCCGGGTCCGCGGAGTCTATGGCGATGGACCAGATCTTCATGCCATCCATGGGAGAGTCCAGCTTCTCCCAGCTGGCGCCGGCGTCTTCACTGCGAAAGAAGCCGGTGTCGGCTCCGGCGAAGATGATCTGCGGAATCTTGGGGTGCACCGCCAGGGCGCGCACTTGGCTTTCTCCCGGAAATGGGTCCCGGATTCGGCCCCATGTGTTTCCGCTGTCTGGGCTGTGCCACAGCGATGATCCTACGGTTCCCACACATATGCTGTAACCATTCGGCATGTCTTTCCTCTCCTACGCCAACTTTGCTGGTTGTTTCGCCGTGTTGCCGCAATATGTTAACCTAGTTCCGAATCTTTTGCTAGCGGCCGCGCTTGCCTTGATAGAGTAGCGGATGGAGTATCGCAAGTGGTGGACATTTGGCGGCTGCCTTTGCTAAACTGCCAGTATCCGGCGTTGCGTTCGGTGCCTGCGGTAGTATTCCGAGGACCGGATGGCCGCCCCGTTACTAAACTCTGAATCGTAAGGGAAGGAAGCTGCATGTTAATCGGTCACTTTACTGAGCAGCCATGGCAAGACGAGAAAACCGGTCTGATGGGGACGCGGAGCCTAGACCTGGGCATCAGCAATGAGCTGTATGACCCGGAGGTGGGAAGACAACTCTATAACCGGTATCTGGACGAAAAGATCTACGCCGAAGAGATGGGCTTCGACGCCTTGATGCTCAACGAGCACCACAGCACCCCTTTCTGTATGCAGGGTGTAACGAATGTCGGCGCTGCCATCCTGGCACGTCAGACTCACAAGGCTAAGATAGTCATTCTGGGCAACGTGCTGCCCATATGGGACGACCCTCTCTGGCTGGCCGAGCAGCTTGCCATGATTGACATGATTTCCGGAGGCCGTCTGGTTTCCGGGTTCGTCCGTGGCGGCGGCAGAGAGAGTTTCGCCCACAATTCTCCGCCCATCCATAACCGTGAGCGTTTCGAGGAGGCCCACGATTTCATCATCAAAGCCTGGACCACGCCGGGACCCTGGCGTTGGGAAGGCAAGCACTACCAGTATCGTTATGTAAACCCGTGGATGATGCCGATACAGAAGCCCCACCCACAGATATGGATCCCCTCCACCGTTAGCCCCGAAACCATCAAGTGGACCGCCGAGCACCGATACCCTATTGTTCTGCTGGCCACCAAGATGGAGCCCACCCTGGAGGCCTTTCAGATGTACCACGACACCGCCGCCGAGCTGGGTTACGAATCGGGCACACAGAACTTGGCTTACCTCTGGAAGGTCCACGTAGACGAAACGGATGAGATGGCCGAGGAGGTGGGCCGAAAATTCCTGTCGGGCGTCAGCAACCCATTCATCGCCGGCAACGAAGGGCAGGTAAACACCGCCATCCAGAACCTGCCCGGCCACACTTCCCGCACCGCTCGGCGCCTGTCGGCCACAGCCTTCGGCCCGGCCGGCCGTGGTGGCGCCGGGCTCCGGCCATTTGAAGAACAGGTGGCCGATTACACCATCATCACGGGCACGCCCAAGACGGTGATACCCAAGATTCGCCACGTACTGGAGTACCTGCGGCCCGGCAGCGTCTTCTTCTGGGACGGCGACGGCGCCATGACCCACGACGACCAGATGCGCAGTCTGCGGCTGATGGGCGAGGAGGTCATCCCCGCCGTTAAAGAGATTGCCAAAGAGTTGGAGCTGTACAGTCCCTTCGAGGTCGACGCGGCCACCAACAAGCCGATCGAGGCAGCCTCAACCTCCGCCTAACCCGATCTGGATCGTGTCCGGATGCGGCAAACCCGCTCACGGCACTCTGCTTAGGAAATCCCCCCCGGCTCCTGTAGATTAAGGGACGGGGGGATTTTCTTATTTTAAGGATCAATCACTATCGGTGAAGTAGAATTCCGGGGGGGGTAGGGCGGTAGGATGAGAAGGGTGAGCCAGCTACCGGAGATCGCGGCGGGTATTATCTCTCTGCTTGGCCGCTCTGGCCGTCGGCAGGGAAAACGCTACAATGCGCTTATCGTCCTGGCCGTTTGCTCAATCGTGGGTTTATCGGCGCTGGCTTCTTGCGCGGGAGATGCCGGGCCTCCCCCAACGGAAAGCAATTCACCTGGTCAACTTCGGGTACGATGAGGTGGCCGACATAGTCGTCTCCAGCAACAACAAGGTGTTTGCCTTCGATGCCAGCGGCAGCTACATCGCGCCAAAGGTCACTTACTTCATCCTTTCGTCGCCGGACGGTGTGCGCCTACCGGTGACCAGCCTGGGTTCGGGCGACCGGCAAGTGACCATCCCCACACTGCACGTTTATGGGATCGTGGTCGTAGAGGAAGGGTGACCGGCTGGCCCAGACGATGGGAGATCACTATGATTCCACGGCCGGTCAACTCCACTCAGCCTCCCTAATCGGGAAGTGGCATCAAGGCGGAGGTGTGGTCGGTGACGTAACGGGTGGTGTGGCCGTGGCCGGTTACGTCCTCGATCAGGCGGACGTCGCCCGGGCCGAACTTATGCACCGTGCCGTCGCCAAGCCCGATCTCCAATTCCCCAGAGAGGGTAATCATCCATCTCCGATTGGGCGCCTGGTGAAAGTCCATGAAACGGCCGCCGGCACTGTGCTGGATCTGCATCCCCTTCACGGTCTGTAGCTGCCCGATCTCGGGGTGGGATGATAGCGACAACTCCTCTATGTGGGTCTCGTTGTCCTCTCCCGTGTACATTCGGTATATTCCCATGTCTTAACGTCCTCCACTGATCTGATTCTTGGATGGATTGATCTAGCTAGCGCCGGTGAGGTAGTCGTACAGGTTGGCGGCGTTCATCCTCATCACGCTGGGGGCCATCCCTTCTTGCTCCACATCCATGGGGTAGCGGTCCGTCATCTTGGTCAGGTTAGCCACCGCCTCGTCTTTGGTCATTCCCCGGTCGATGCCGTCCTTCACGTATTCCTTCCACTCCAGGATGAAGGAACCTTGCTCGTCCAGATAGCCCTTGCCACAGATGTCGCCATGGCCGGGGACGAAGATCTCCTCATCGAGCCTGCGCAGGGACTCCAGGGCCAGCAGCCACAGGTCCGGGTTGGCTTCCTGCAACCAGGTGTGCACCTTGTGGAAGATGTTGTCGCTGGTGAAGACCACTCCCTCTTCCTTGATCATGATAGCGGCCTGGGACATGGTATGGCCGGGCATGTGGGACATCTGGAAAGTGTGGCCGCCGACGTGCAGGGTCATCCCGTTCTTGAAGGTAACCACCGGGATGTTGGCCACGTATCCCTCCAGCAACTTGGGTTCATCGGGACCGTAGGCGCCGACGCGAGCCACGTGCCCTTCCATATCGGTGCCAAGCATTCGGGTCCGGACTCCTTCATGGGCGATGACTGGGGCATCGAAAAATGCGTTGCCCGTCCAATGGTCGCCATGGGGCTCGGTATTGATGATGTAGCGAAGTTGACCCTTTTTCTCGATCTCCGCCTTGAGCCTCAGGGCGTCGCTGGGTTTCTGGGGGCTGTCAATCATGACAATACCGTCGGAGGTCGTAACGTACCCGAAGTTGCAGCCGCGGACCTGGGTCTCGACGAAAACGTTGCTTGTAAGCTGCTGCATGGCGCGCCTCCTGGCCGATTGGATGCAATACCGGCAGCTTATCCCAGGGTCAATAAACCGTCAACGGGCCGGATGTGCTTGGGAAATACCGTGCTTCCGATCACGTTAGCCAACTTGTCACCGCCAAACGCCCTGAGTATGATGGAAACACTGTCTGGATCGGAGATTGAAGCGCGAGCCGAGCAGGTAAATTCTGCCAACCGGGAGTAACGAATGCAACCAAAACTACAGCAAGGCGACCATTTACCCTCGTTGACGTTGAATCTGGTGGGTGGCGGGAAAGTAGTATTACCCGACGAGATACCGGGCCGCTACGCGGCCCTCCTCTTTTACCGTGGACACTGGTGACCCTACTGTGTGCGGCAGTTGGCCGCCTACGAGGAAAAGAAAGAGGAGCTGGAAGCATTGGGCGCCTCGATCTACGCCGTCAGTGTCGATTCACTTGAACATGCCGGAGAGGTAGCGGCAAAGGGGCTGACCTTCCCTGTCGCCTATGGAGCCACTAAGGAGGATGCGGACTCCATCGGAGCCTGGTGGTCGGAGGACCGGGGCGGTTACATCCAACCGACGGAATTCCTCCTGGGGCGTGGCGGCGTGGTCCTTGGCGCCATGTACGCCTCCGGACCCGTGGGCCGCATGGCAGCCGACGAGGCCATTCGCTTGATCACCAACCGGGAGCGCCGCCGCCTGGAGCAGGCTGCGGGTTAGACGGCCAACGTTCGGCAAGGCAATCGGACCAAGATTCGTTGGCGAAGGAGACCTGTTATGAGCAACCAGGAGGTTGTGGACAAGATGGAGATGGTCTGGAGCTCCATCGCGGGGCTGGCCAGGACATTTTCGGAACCCGACTGGAAAACGCCCACGGACTGTCCCGGCTGGTCGGTTCAGGACCAGGTCTCCCACCTGACCGGCAGCGAATCCCGTCTCCTGGGACGGCCGGCTCCGGACCACACTCCGGGAGCCTTGTCTCACTTGAAAAACGATATCGGGCGATCCAACGAAGTCCTGGTCGACTGGCGCCGCTCCTGGCCCGGCGCCAAGGTCCTGGAAGAGTTCCTGGAGGTCACTGGGGAACGCCTCAGAATCCTTAAGGGGTTGAGCGACGAGGATTTCCAGGCGGAGACTCAAACGCCCGTTGGCCCTGGCACAGTGACCGACCTGATTGGCATACGCGTCTTCGACGCCTGGGTTCACGAGCAGGACATCCGGCGGGCGGTGGGGCAGCCCGGGCATCTGGAGGGGCCTGTGGCGGAACACTCGGTGGAGCGGGTTGCCAGGACCACGCCCTACGTTGTGGGCCGAAAGGTCCAGCCCCCCGACGGAACCACGGTGGTATTTAGGGTCACCGGTCTCGCGGGACGAAGTTTGGCGATCGCGATGCAGGGAGCACGCGCCAATCCACTGGACGATGTGCCGTCAAGTCCCACCGTCACGCTGACCATGGACGTGGAAACCTTCGTCTGCCTGGGCTGCGGCCGATGGGACTCCGGCTACGCGCTCCAGTCTGGCAAGGTAGAGATACAAGGGGACGACTCTCTGGGACGCACCATCGTGGCTCAGATGAACATCATGGTCTGATCGAATCCAGGAATCATTTTTGGAAATACGCGTTGAATCGTCCGTTCGCCCCGAACCTGCTAATGGCACCCAGAGGAAACTTGTCGATGACAGAAGAGGCTTCTTGATCCAAGTTGACGCGGTGCTACACCCGGAACGAATCTCAGGAGAGGGAGCATTAATATGGCCAGCGGTGCTATTGACCCAACCGGCGTCGCCAAAGTAAATGTAGACGAAGTCACCATTCCCGCCACCGATGTGAGCGTGTACGAGGCGCTTTACGGGCGAAGGATGGCGTGGCGATACAAGGACGAGCCCGTGCCCAAGGAGGCGCTGACCCGGATGCTGGATACCGCGGTGTGGGCGCCCAACCACCGCCTCACGGAACCCTGGCGCTTTTTCATTCTGGAGAAGGGTAGCGAGGCCCGTAAGAAAGTCGCCGGCCTGGCCTACGAATTCTCCATGGGACGAAATGACAACCCCACAAGAGCCGAGGCCTCCCGCCAGACCATATTGGACCCACCCATCGTGATGTTTGTCTACTCGGTGCCCGGCCCAAACGAAGATACCACTCAGGAGAACTACGCCTCGGTCTGCTGCGCGGCACAGAACATCTCTCTCGCTGGTTTTGCCGAGGGCCTGGCGGTCACCTGGGAGACCGGTGGCACCACACGGCACCCAGACCTAAAAAAGACGTTGGGAGCCGAAGAGGACTGGAAGATGGCGGTGATGTTGTCCATCGGAGCTCCGGCGGAGTCTCCTCAAACCAGCCGTACCCCGGTGACCAGCTTCGTTACTAGTTTTGACCACTAGCCCACAAGCACCTGGCCTTCTGTTTGGGCCTCAGCTATCGGATCGGCAGTACCGGTGACGATGTTGCCCGGCGCGCATGCCGTACTTCCGTAAGCACCGGCGTCCCGGCCGTCTGGCGGACCCGGCCGTTACTTGGGGCCGCTGCGCGCGGAACCGCGCTGTCTCCGGCGGTCCTGCCATTGCCTAGTGCCTCGTTCCGGCCGAGCCTGACCTCAGTTGACGGAATGAACCGAAAGAAATCCCCGGTAACGATACCGCTACCCAAGGTGGTCCATGGCTGAAACGATCGAGGTAACCGAACCGGCCTCCGGATACCGCTGGGTGGTGATGGGGCTTTGGCTCTTTTGTAGCGTCTCAGCCTTCATGGTGGTGGCGACGCTGGGCATCCTTTTGCCGGCCATAAGCGCGGAACTGCATCTTTCTCCGGGCCAGCAGGGAATGCTGGCCTCCTCGGCTTTTTGGGGCAACTTTGCGCTGGCCATCCCCATTAGTTGGTGGACATCAAAGTACAGCCCCAAGATGGTTACCACCGTCACCTTGCTGCTGGGAACCGTCTTCATCTTTGTCCAGGGTTGGGCGCCCACATTCCTTATCTTGCTGGCGGGGCGCCTGGCCTTCGGGGTGGTGGTCATCGCCCGGCAGCCGTCCCGAGCGATCCTCACCCAACAGTGGTTCCTTCCCAAAGACATCGTGCTGGTTAACAGCATCAGCAATGCCCTCTTCGGCGTGGTGGTCGGAGGAGGCCTGGCAGCGGCGCCCTTTATCCTGGGCAGCCTGGGGGACGACTGGCGGTCCACTATCCACTTATTCGGCATATTGTTCGTGGTGCTGTCGGTGCTTTGGATATTCCTGGGCAGGGATAGGCGTATCCCAGACCGCCCAGGCGGGGATGTTTCTCAAGAGAAGGGCCGGGACGGCCGCGTTGTGTGGGGGACGCTTTCTTACCGGGACCTGTGGGTGGGTGGGTTCGGCTTCCTGGGGGCGACCATGGTTTGGTCCGCTTTCCTTAGCTTCTTCCCAACGTTGATGCTGGACAGCTATGACATCGGCCTGAGATGGTCTGGGGCGATGCTGGCGCTGAGCGTGCTGGTGGGAGGCGCCGCCGGCCTTGGACTCAGCTATTGGGTCAGGGCTACGAACCAGGGAAAACCCATGCTCCAGGTCCTGGGCGTACTGTTGGCAGGCACCAACTTGGGACTGGCCCTGACCGGTTCGATCCCCCTACTGGTAGGACTGTCGTTGGTCAATGGAATCGCATGGGGGTTCTGGCCCATCCTGTACACCATCCCCTTCCACCTGCCGGGCATCCGTCCCCGGCAGGTGGCGGTGGGACTGGCGTTCACCACGATGATGACATCGGCAGGGATCGGCCTGGGTCCTCTGGTCACCGGGTTCTTACAGGAGATATTGGGGGGCTTGAGGCCGGCCTTGATCATCGTTAGCTTCTCGGGTCTTTCCCTCAGCGCGGCAGGCATCCTGCTGAGCCCCGGCATCGCGTCTTTACGGGGATCCGCCTCGGAACCCGCCCGCTAGAAGACATTTAAAATGTGGTTCGACAAGCTCACCACGAACGGTTCAACAAGCTCACCACGAACAGAAGGAGGCGTCTTTACCGTTCGTCCTGAGCCTGTCGAAGGACCCGCGGGAGGGTTGAACATGGGTTTGAAACTGCTTCAAGCACTACTCCCGGGGGCGGCATTCCCTCTAGCCCACGGACTCTGCCAATCGATTCAGGTTGACTAGCTCGGCAGACTCCTGGTCGGCGCTCTCCCACCCTTGGACCGCTTGGCGCAAGCTGGCGCCGGCGGCCGCCATCTGCCCTTTGCTGGCTTGGACACGACCCAGCCAGAAGGTGTCGCGAACCGACGCGCGCTGCTTGAGGCGCGACTGAAGCATGCCTTCGGCTTTGTCGAATTGCTCGGCCCGAAGATATGCTTCCAGCAATGTGTCCTCAAACACCTCCCGCTGGGCGTGGCTTCCACCCAGTCGAGCAAGCTGGCCGGCGATCGGCTCCATCAGCTGCACTGCCTGCGAATATTCGCCCTGGGCAAAGGCATGTATGCCCTGTACCAATGGCAACGTGACCTCTTCCGCGACGGCATTTCCTTTGGCGGCGACTTCCCTTAAGCCGTCCATCATGCGGCCCAGCGCTTCATCGTCGCCCGCGGCGGCGAAGGCCAGGGCGGCATGGGCATCACGGAAGGGTGGCCCAGGACGGTCGGCGGCCGGCGCCGCCTGGTCCCTTATTTCGTTCCAAGGCACCGGGGGAGCGACGCCGGCATAGACCTGCATGCGCCACATCAAAGAAGCGCTGTCCGCCAGGGACCCGGCGCTCTTGGCCACAACCGACGGTCGGATCTCGGTCTCGTACAGGCCAATGGCTTGCTCATAGCGCCCCTGCGCCAGCTCGAACAGTGCTTGATGCCAGGAGAGGTGGATATGGTAGGTAGCCCGTTTGTCGAAGGTTGTCAGCCAATTGCCGAGGAAATCTCCGCCTCCGGTGGCTTCACCGCGCTCGAAGAAGACATGGGTCACCGAATGGGCGGCTACGGCATTGGTGGGTCGCAGTTCCAACGACCGCGTTGCCAGATCATAGGCCTTGTCCAGGCGTCCAGTCTCATGGTGGGCGAAGGCGTACTGGCCCAGGAAAGACCAATCGTCGCCGTAGTGGGTCTCCAATCCCGTAAGCATGTCGAACAGCTCTTCAGGAAAATTGGGCACACCGGCCCCGCTGCACCCCTGCATATAGTGGCGTTGGGCCAGCCGCGACATCAAAGCGTCACGGGGAAACTCATCCAAGTGCTCGCGAATCAGCGCCAGGGATTTAGGGCTGTTCCCGGCAACAAATTGCGCGATGCACTCGATGTGCTGCGCCTCCCGCTTTGTCACCCCCGCGGCCAGGTCCTGAGCGCGCTGGATGCTCTCTTTGGCGTCCGCCGGCTGCACC
>JADFJS010000164.1 GCA_022566155.1 Chloroflexota bacterium | reverse complement strand
CGCCGGCAGTTTTCGTGTAACCACCGTTGCCGGGCCCGGCTTCAAGCACAACATCCAGCGTGCCCTCAACGTGCGCAACCTGCGGCCCGAGACCGCCCTCACGAAAGAGCAGTCGGCATACCTGGATCACCGCGGCTCCTACGAGCCCAAGCCCCGTCTGCGAGACATGGACGTCCTGGGAATCGACCAGGTGATGATCATCCCCACCAACATCGACACCTACCCCTGGCTGCAGAACGCCATCGGCGCCAAGGCCTGGTGCAAGGTCTACAACGACTGGGCCTACGAATACACCCAGGAGGACCCCGAGCGCCTCTACTTCGCCGCCTTGCTCCCGGTCCAGGACCCCAAGTTTGCCGTGGATGAGCTCTACCGCGTCGCCGAGATGGGCTGCCGCGTCGGCCTCATCCGGCCCATGGACGCCATGGGCAACTACCCGGCTCAGCCCAAGTACGAACCCCTGTGGAGCGCTATGGAGGAGACGGGCGTGGTGTACGGCATGCACCCCTTCCCCGCCACCGGGTCGGCAAAGCCACCGGCGTACAGCGAGCAGTATTCCGCCGCGGAGATGATCGCCCGAGCCAACCGCACTTCGGGCCTTCCCCATACCTTCTTGGGGAATATGCAAGCCTTTATGGCGGAAGCATCCGTGTGGGTCACCATGGTGCTGATGTCGGGTCTATTCGATAGGCACCCCAAGCTCAAGGCCGCCGTCTTTGAGTCCGACTCAACATGGTTGAGTTTCGTATTGGACGAGTGCGACAAGTCCTACCGCCTCCACCGCAACGACCGCCAGATGGCGCCCCTGAAGCGTATGCCCAGTGAGACCTTCTTCGAGCAATGCTTCACCGGCTTTGAGGGCGACGAGGTCTTTCCCTCCCGCCTCCCTGAGTACTACGAAGATATCGCCATATGGGCTTCCGATGTTTATCACCACGACGGCGACGACGTCTGGAGGGCCATCGAGACGATGCAGAAGGCCGAAGCGCCGGTCTCGGTCCAGGCCAAGATGCTGGGGGCCAACGCACGCCGCCTCTACAACATCGATCCGCCCAGTAAGATCATCCGGGATCGGGTAACGGAGATAGAGCGCCCCGATTGGTGGCCAACCGACGAGGAGATTCAGGAGGCCCTGAAACCGGAATCGTCTCTCCCCCGCTAGCCGGAAACCGAAATTAGAGTCCTTGCACCGAGCCCCCTGTCTAGCAGGGGGCTCGGCACGAGACGAAGGTCACCAAGGAATCGGCGGCTACCCGCCGCGATGGAGGATGAGTGGCAATGACGACGAGGAAGCGCTTTGCGGTATTTGACGGTGACTCCCACGTCGTGGAGCCCCGGGAACTGTGGGAGGATTACCTCGATCCTGAATACCGGACTCTGGGAAAGACGGCGCTTTGGCGCGAGGACGGCAAGTTCGGCTCCTACCTGAAGGTCAACGGCGAGATGTTCCGGGACACCGGCAACCCCAACATTCCCCGGCATGCCATCTGGCGGCCGGGCATGACCTGGGACGACGTGGGCGAACTTGACCCGGACGTCCGCCATCCGATGATCGAGGGCGCTTCTGACCCTCACGCACGGCTCCGCGACATGGACGCCATGGGCGTCGATCAGGCGCTGCTCTACCCCACCTGGTTTGCCGAAGGGTTCCCCCTGGTCAAAGACCCCGACGTGGCCTACGCGCTGGCTCGTGCCTACAACAACTGGATCACCGATTTCTGCGCCGCGGCGCCGGACCGTCTGTTCGCCACGGCCATGATTCCGTTACAGAACATGGAGTTCGCCCTGGAAGAGCTGGGGCGGACCTCCAAGATTCCTTGCTTCCGGGCGGCGTTCATCCGGCCCTTATGGGTGGAGGAGCGCTATCTGAACCATCCTTACTACGATCCACTCTGGGCGGAGCTGGCCAACCTGGGCGTGACCGCCGCCGTACATCCCTCGGCGGGCCTGTACAACCCGGAGTGGACCTCCCACGGCCAGTTTATAGAGAAGATGAAAGGCAGACTCATTCAAAGCGCTGGTGGAGCCGGCGGCGGCGGGGGAGCATTTGCCGGAGGAGGCGCCGGACCGGGCGTGGTCACCGGGCCGCCCATCGGACATCATCTCTCACCGATCCTCGCTAACTGGCTCGACAACTACATGTTCGTCGGCGTGATGCTCGCTTTTGCCCTGTTTACCAGGTATCCAGACATAAAGCTGGTGGTGGCCCACGGCAAGGCTACCTGGATGGAGGAGGTCTTGGAAAAGGTCGAAGCCTCCACAAAGGTCATCCCCCTCCAGCACTATTATCCCGTCCGGACCGATCCCGAAGAGCTGTGGGAGGAGAGCCACGCCATGCTGGGCTTCGACGCCGATGAGAGGGGGATCCAACAGCTACCGGAGCGCTATAGTGAAAAGGTGATCTGGGGCTCCCGGTACCCGCACCACGATACAACCAGCGCCTGGGAGGCCATTCAGGTCCTCTCCAAAGCAGACGTAGATGAAGCTACCATCGCCCGAATGCTCGGCGGTAACGCCGCCGAACAGTACGGCATCAACCTGGTGCAAAAGGTAGGCGCCTAGCCGGGGTTGTCCTCGGCTGGCGGTCTGAGTCGTCGGCGGCCGGTTCTCGCAGCCGCAGGCATCGCGTATACTAATATCCAGTCAACCCAAAGGTGGTAGTGTCACCCTGAGTCCTTCGACTACGCTCAGGATAAACTCCGCGAAGGGTCTCCCCCACGTGGGTGGGGAGATTCTTCACCTCCATCCGCCTGCGACGGACCCCGGTTCAGAATGACACAGTAATGGATTTG
>JADFJS010000067.1 GCA_022566155.1 Chloroflexota bacterium | reverse complement strand
GGGCATGATGGAGGCGTCCACCACCCTCAGGCCGGTGACTCCGTGAACCTTGCCGTGCTGGTCAACCACCGCCATGGGGTCGGAGGCCGGTCCCATCTTGCAGGTGCAGGAGATGTGCTGGGAAGTCGTGACCACCTTCATCAGCCACTCATCCAGGCTTTGGTCTGTCGCCAGTTCTGCATCGGTAGGGCTCACCCGTTCCTCGATGATGTCGTTAAACTCCGGGCGTTCCCCTAGACCAACGCACAACCGCACCGCCTCCCGCAGCCTCTTGCGGTCAACCTCTTCCTCCAGGTACCGGTAGTCCAGAAACGGCTGGGTGGTGGGGTCATTGGAGGTGAGACGCAGTTCGCCGGAGCCGGCGGCAAGCTGGATCCCCGCCGTCATGCGGATACCCAGGGGCTCCATTCGGCTGCCGCCCTGGATGACTGGGGCCGTGGCGAAAGACTGCATGGAGATCTTCATGTCGTTTCGCAGGTCCGAGTCTTTGGCCGTATACCGCAGGGTTAGCTGCATCCTGGGAGCCAGGCCATCCAGGGGGAATCCCTCCTTGGTCTTCCAGGTGACCCAGGCCGCCGGATGGTCCCGGAGGTTCTGGCCGACGCCGGGGGCGTCTTTGATCACGGGTATGCCCAGGCTGCGAAGGTGGCTGGCCGGGCCGACCCCGGAAAGCATCAGTAGTTGGGGCGAGCCGATGGCGCCGGCGCTGAGGATGATCTCTTCGGCTTCGATGACAAACCTCTCGCCGCCGCTCTCCACATCGATGCCGGAGGCCCGGTCGCCATCGAAAATGATCCTGCGCACCAGGCAATCGGCCCTGATGGTCAGGTTCAACCGGTGTCTGGCCAGGTCCAGGTAGCCAAGAGCGGTGCTCATGCGGATGCCACCGGGATTGTTCAGCGGGGTGGGTCCCACGCCGGTGGAATCGGGATGATTGTGGTCCGGGGCGTCGGCAAAGCCGTCCGCCCGGCAGGCCTCGTAGAAGGCCACCTGGGCGGGTAGCCAGGCCTCCCGCTTGAACCGGTGCATGACGATGGGGCCGTCGCTGCCATGAAAGTCGCCGCTGAAGTCTGGGTCGGATTCCAACTTGCGGAAGTAGGGCAATAGCTGCTGGAAGGTCCACTTGTCGTTGCCCAGGGCGGCCCAGCTATCGTAGTCTTCGGGCACACCCCGCAGGAAAACCTGTCCGTTGATGGCGCTGGAGCCACCGGTGACCTTGCCCCTGGGGACCATCATCGGCTGGGCCTGTTCCGTGGCCTTGCCGGTGAACTGCCAGTTGTGGTCGCTGGTCATTATGTCCGCTTCCGTGGCGTAGCCGAACTTCACTTCGTCGGGAAGATGCTCGAAGTCGGGGTAGTCTGAGCCGGCCTCCAACAGAAGCACCGACCGGTCGGGATCCTCGGTCAGCCGTGTCGCCAGGATGGAGCCGGCCGATCCCGCGCCGATGATGACTATGTCGTATTTCATGTTTCCCCCTTTAATGGTCGCTCAAGGGCATAGGATGAGAGTTCTTTAGGAGGGTCTTCCAAACCCTCCCTAATGAACCTGAATCCTAGATGAGCGTGCTGGGCGTTGCGATACCTTCCAGGTCTTCTTCGGTGGCCCGGTTCTGCAGGGTAAGTCCCAGACCGGCGTCACCGTCTTCAACAAACGAGTAGATCTGCTTAAGGTGGTGGGTGCTGTGGCTCAGGATAATGTTCAATAGCTCCAGCACCGTGACCTCGCCACCGTAATGGGCCGGGACCACCCGGTCATAGGCGGCAGTGTCGCCTTTAGCCAGGAACTCTTTTATATTGTCGCGGACCCCTTCGCCATATGAGGCCAAGGACTCTACCGTGTCGATATGCTTTAGCCTGTCGGTGGAGGCGCGCATATCCTCGGTGCTCATGCTGCCGTGCTCGTGGCTTAGCCAGGCTAGCTCCGGGAAGGATAGGACGTGGAGAATGAGGTCCCGGAGAGGCTGGGGGCGCCAAGGCACCTGTTTCTTGAGCTGCGCCTCGGTTAGCTGGCGGGTAGTGCGGACCGTGGCGCTCAGGATCCTGTCGTATTTGTCGGCCAACCAGGTGGTCTTGTTTGATAGGTCCACCGTGATGTTCAGGTTCAGCGCCGGCACCAGTTTCTTGGGGTAGTAACCGATTATTACTTCGTCATCATCCACGATGGTGACGGGCACAGACTTTATGCCGCGGCTGTCCAGGTATTCGCGCGCCTGAGGGTCCGTGGCCAGGTCATGGTGCTCATACTGAACACCGTTGGACGAAAGGAATTCTTCCAACGTCCGGCAGCTGAATCAACCAGGGTTGGTATAGACTTGAACTTTCATCACCTGCTCCTAGCTGGGATTCGAGGCGTAGGGTAATGTGTTCAGATGGGCGGTGTCAACCGGCGTTCGGCGCCGTGCCGGTGTATGGCTATGTGGGGTATACTGAGGCTGATTTTCGGGGCATACTATGTCATTGCGAGCGAAGCGAAGCAATCTCGGGAGGGGCAGCCCTCAGGAAACCCACCCCAGATTGCCACGGCCCTCCTCCGTCGGGCCTCGCAATGACACTTCTTAATTCAAGTTGGCTAGGTACCAGGAAACATAGGGCAACAAAATTAGGGGGTAGAAGATGAAATTTGGTCTGCTTTTTGAAACGCAACGGCCCTACCAGGACAACCAGGTGGATGAGAACCGCCTTTACAAGGAGACCCTGCAGCAGTGTGTGTTGGCGGACGAGATCGGGTTGGACAGCGTTTGGTTTGTGGAGCACCATTTCCTCACCGGGTTCTCCGCCTCACCCTGCCCCGAGGTTCTCCTTGGCGCCCTGAGTCAGATAACCAAGAACATCAGGATCGGATTCGGTGTGTCGATCCTGCCTTACCACCATCCGGTTCGGGTAGCGGAACGGGTGGCCATGGTGGACCAGCTCACCGACGGACGGGTGGAGTTTGGGACCGGGCGTTCCAACGCCTACGAGCAGACCGGCCTGGGCGTGGACCCCAGGGATACGCGGGAAATGTGGGAAGAGTCGATCACCATGATTCCGCAGATCTGGCAGTCGGAGGAGTTTTCCTGGGAAGGAAAGTTCTGGAATGTACCGCCCAGGCGGGTATTGCCCAAGCCCTTTCAGAAGCCCCATCCTCCCATATGGCTGGCCTGCACCCAGCCGTCCAGCTACGAATTAGCGGCTGAGAAAGGCATTGGCGTGCTCCTGTCGGCGGCCGCCATCCCCGAGATTCTGGAGGAGCACGTTAAGGCATATCACGAGAACATCAAGAAGGCCAAACCGGTGGGGGCCTTCGTGAACGAGCAGTTCAGCGTGAACATCCACGCCTATTGTGGCGAGGACAACGCGCAAGCCCGGGAGCTGTGCGCCCAGTCCATGAAGACTTTCTATGGACCCGACAAGCCCTATACACGGGACCGGATCGAGATCTATGAAGAATTGCTCAAGTCCTGGGGAGGGGTGCCGGACCACCTGAAATCGTCCTTCGCCCGCTGGATCAAACAGTCGGACGGAGAGACCCAGGCCGTCGCGGCCGAGCAGGGAATCAACATCGATAGCGGTCCGGCGGCGGCGCGGGCGGCCATCGGCATGCTGGATGCCGACACACTGTGCGACCGGGGAGCCATCCTGGGAGGCGACCCCGATAGCTGCATCAAGATCATCAAGATGTTTGAAGACATCGGTGTCGATCAGCTAACCATGCTGATGCAGACGGAGACGGTGCCCCACGAACAAGTCATCAAGTCTCTGGAGTTGTTTGCCAAGCACGTCCTGCCTGCCTTCCGAAAGCCGGAGGCGGCAAAAACGGGAGCGGCAACCTAAGGCTTAGCTAAGAAACCAGTCGTCGACCAGGGTTTCACCTCCACTCTAACTCTCACCGGCGAGCGGGAAAGGACAAGTCCCTTTCCCCCTTTTGGGGGAAGGTTAGAGCCTGCCCTGAGCGCAGCCGAAGGGATGGGGGTGTCGGTTGCATAACCAAATCAGCTTGACAAGGTACTAACAAACAAGAGTCCCTCCCTGAATCCAATCAGGGAGGGACTCTTTGCATCCATACGCCCAAAAGAGCGGCGGAGAGGGGTCCCGCTCAGCCGAGAGGCCGTTAGCTGGGCGTCAGGGCCAATGACCGGATCTCGCCGAACTCTTTCCGGAGCTTCTTCCACGACTGGCCGGCATCGTCGCTGACGTAGACGTAGCCGTACAGGCTGGCGGCGACTACGGTGTCCGGCACGGCCGGGTTGGTGGCGAACCAATACACCACCGAGTTGGGCTCCACCGGCAGAGGGACGGCGTCCCAGGTCTTCCCTGCGTCGGTGGTGCGCCTGATCGCACCCGTCACTCCGGGTATGGAGTCGCCGTTGCCCACGAGGATCACGTTGGGGTTGTCGGGCATGATGGCGACACCCCGGCAGTAGGACCGGTTGTCACTTTCGTTGAACTTGGGGAAATAGTGGTAGTCCCAACTCTCGCCCTCGTCGGTACTGGTGGCGATGCCAAAAGGACTGGTGGCGTAAATGGAAGTCGTCGCCCCCGGGCTTATGGCCATGCCGTGAATGTCTCCATGGAATGGGTCTGGCCCCAGGTCCGGGAGGTGCACCCAGGAGTCGCCTCCGTCAAGACTCTTGTAGATGCCATCGACCTCGATACCCGCCCATATGGTCCGATTGTCCCGAGGGTCGACTATAATGTTAGTTGTGCGAGGCGTGCCGACGGGGCAGTTCATGTCGACACCCATGGACAGCTTTTCCCAACTCTTACCGCCGTCCTTGGAGCGGAAGCCCTCCGGCTTGGTACCGGCAAAGATGGTTTCCGCGTCCATCGGGTCCACCGTTACCGACCAGATCTGCAAGTCGCCCATCGGCGAGTCCAGCTCTTCCCAGGTAACGCCGTTGTCATTGCTGCGGAAGATGCCCGCGTCGGTACCGGCCAGGATCCTCTGGGGATCTGTAGGGTAAACGGCCAGTGCCCGCACATTGCACTCGGAGGGCAGGGGGCTTCTGATCCGGTTCCAGGTCTCCCCTCCGTCGGGACTGGACGACAGACCGCCTCCAATGGTCCCCAAGCAGATGGTGTAGTTTTTCGCCATAGCTATCTCCTCCTATCGATGGGGAATACGTACAACCCTTGTGACATGGGAATATAATAGACGCAGGCGTGAGAAAATGCTACATGGGCCGGGGAATACGCCTTTCTCCCTGGCCCAGGGCCCGTATTGCGTCGATGTGGGCAACCCGCCCGGAGGTCCACCGCGGGAAAGGTGTTAGGGGTTAAATGACTAGTAAGGTCAAGTTCGGTGTCCGCATACACCAGGGCGGTTATAGCTACGAAGCGCTGAGACAGGTCTGGATCGATGCCGACCGCCTGGGCTACTATTCGGCCACGCTCTACGACCTGCTCAACGTTCCTACCCTGGAATGCTGGACGACCCTCTCCGCCTTGGCTGCCGAGACCCGTCAGATCAGGCTGACTCCCCTGGTGCTGGCTAATCTGTACCGGCATCCCGCCCTGCTGGCTAAGATGGCTTCAACCCTGGACGTCATCAGCGGCGGAAGGTTGGAGCTGGGCATAGGCGCCGGTGGAGGAGAAGCCGACCATCGGGCCTCCGGGATTCCCTACCCTTCAACCGCCGTAAGGGTAGAGATGTTGGAGGAGGCGGTCCAGATAATCAAGGCTCTGTGGACCGAAGGGGAGGCCAGCTTCCAGGGAAAGTACTATTCTTTGGAGGGAGCGGTCCAAGAGCCCAAGCCGCTGCAGAAACCCCATCCTCCGATCCTGATCGGCGGCCACGGGGAGACCCATCTCTTCAGAGCCGTCGCCCAGTTTGGCGACATCTGCAACGCCGGTTTCGAGATGGGTCTGGAGGAGCACAGATCCAAGCTAAACTCCCTGGCGCGGCACTGCCGGCAGTACGGCCGCGACCCTTCGGAGATCGAGGTGACCCACAACACCCGGGTTGTGATCGCCGAAAACTCCGCCCAGTTTGACCGGCTGGCCGCCGCCGGCGCCGCGAACTCCAATATGAGCGTCGCCGATTACAAAGGGTCGCTGAAGCGGGCGATCGCCGGAACCCCCGAGGCATGCGTGGAGCAGATACAGGCGTACGTGGACAACGGCATCCGTTATTTCTTTCTCCTATTTCCCGATCCCATCTCCGCCGAGAGCCTGGAGCTATTTGCCAGGGAGGTCATGCCCCACTTTGACATTTGAGGATAGGGGCCGCATCCAGCACAAGCCACCTTGGTTCGACATGCCTGGCAGGAACAGGTAAAATCCGTTGGGCATCGGGGCTAGGCTCGTCACATGTTCTGGTATACCCCCCCCGACGCGCTTGTAGAGCGACAACAGGGGTATTCGGATAAGTAGCTATATCGACATCATTCCGTTCGCCCTGAGCTTGTCGAAGGGCCGGGAAGGGAATCCTCCGGCTCCGCGTGGTTCGACTAGCTCACCACGAACGGTAGCAGTGTAGGATGTCCACTGACCCGGATGGACTTTGAACACTTTGGGCGGAAGTTTCCAACGGGGGAGATAAACCAACTCGATCCCTGATAATTCGCGGACTTCGACCACAGCCGAGTTGTCAATGTAAAGGAGACGCTAAATATGGCCCAACAGACAGGTTCCCATCCGCAACCCCATGGCAGCAGCCCACTGCAGGCAATTGGGCGTCCTGTAGTCCACTCCACTCAGGGCGTGATATCCAGCGGCCACTACCTCACTTCCATGGCCGGGATGAGGATGCTGCTGGGCGGTGGCAACGCCTTCGACGCCATGGTAGCCGCGGGCTTTGCCGCCGCGGTCGTGGAGCCCGTCGCATCCTATTCGCTGGCCGCGGAAGGGGTGTTCATGCTTTACCACCCGGCCAGCGGAGACCTGCTGTCCCTCAGCGGCCAGGGAGTCGCGCCCGCCGGGGCGACGGCCGAGTTCTACAGGTCCCAAGGCCTGCAGCGCATCCCCACGGGGCCGGGCCCTCAGGCTCCCCTGTCATTCACCGTTCCCGGAGTGGTGGACGCCTTTATCTCCCTATTGGAGAGGTACGGTACCAGGCCTATTGCCGAGGTGCTGGCGCCGGCGATCCACTATGCCCAGCACGGTTTTCCCAACTACGGGCATATGCTGGACCGGCTCCGTTCACCATCAACACTCCGGCAGTTCGACGAGTTCCCACCCGGCGGCCGTGAGATCTTCTACGATAATGGGCAGGTCCCCAGCCCCGGCTCGCTGCTGGTCCAGCCAGGACTGGCCAATACGCTGCAGGTGATGGCGCAACAGGGAAGCCCGGCTTCCGGCGATCGCATGGAAGGCCTTGAGCTGGCTCGGCAGGCCTTCTATCAGGGCAGTATCGCCCGGACCATTGCCGAATCCTCCCAGCGGGTGGGCGGCCTCCTCGGAATGGACGACCTGGCCGCGTACCGGTCCAAATTTGATGAGCCCACCAAGACCACATTCAGGGGATACGAGGTCTTGGGGCACCGGACGTGGACCCAGGGTCCTATGCTGATGCAGACCTTGAATATGCTGGAGGGGTTCGACCTGAAGGCCATGGGCCACAACAGCCCCGCCTACATCCACACCGTCGCCGAGGCCCTCAAGCTGGCTTTTGCCGACCGTGAGGCCTTTTACGGTGATCCCAACTACTCCACCGTTCCTTTGGACGGCCTGGTCTCCAAGGAGTATGCCGCCACCCGCGCCGCCCTCATCGATGCCGGCCGGGCATGTCCGGAGATGCCCTCCCACGGAGACCCTTGGGCCTTCTCGAAAGAGGCCCGGATGGCGGCATCACCGCCCGTGCCCGTTGCCGCGACTGGAGGGAGTGATGAAGCATCCGGTGAGGAAGGCACCACCCATGTCGCCGTACTGGACCGGGAAGGGAACATGGTCTGCGGCACCATCAGCGGAGGGTCCTTTGCCTCCTCGGTGTTCTTCCCCGACCTGGGCTGCACCCTCAGCACCCGCATAGAGATGTTCAACTGCGAGGAAGGTCATCCCAACGTGGTGGAGCCGGGCAAACGGCCAAGGACCACCCTGATAAACTACATCGTCTGTAAGGACGGCCAGCCGGTGATGACCATGGGTTGCCCCGGCGGCGACCAACAGGTGCAGGCCAACCTCCAGATACTGCTGAATTATCTTATCTTCGATATGGACTCTCAGGAGGCCATCGAGGCTCCCCGGTTCGGCACCCGTAGCCACCCCGACTCTTTTTACCCCCACGTGTATTATCCCGGGGGTCTACGCCTGGAGCCGGCGATACCTGAGGCGACGGCTCAAGCCTTGCAGGGCCTGGGACATCAGGTGGAAAGGATGACGCACTGCGGTTCGGGCGCAACTTTGGGCGTGCGGGACCCGGAGACCAAGGTGCTCAGCGTCGGCGGCGATCCACGGAGGGCTAGCTACGCTCTGGGGTGGTAGGCGCCGGGGTTTGCGCTGCCTAAATACTAGAACTAGCGGGTAGAATATACATATGCAGACCGACGTCATCGTCAAGACCCACGAGCTTGCCCTCAAGGGCAGGAACCGGCCGTGGTTCATGCGGCACCTGGTGGACAACCTTCGCCAGGCTACCCGTGGGACCGGCGTCACCAAGGTGTGGCAAGGCCAACTGCTGGTGGGCCTGACACTGGCCGATGAGTCCGACTGGCCATTGGTTAGCGAAAGGGTAAGGGACTGCTTTGGAGTGGCCAAGTTCTTCAAGGCCTACAAGTTGCCACAGGACCTGGACAAGGTCAAGGAAGTATTGCCCTCCCTGTTGGCCGACCGTTCCTTTGAGTCCTTCCGGATCACGGCCCACCGCGCCGATAAGCGGTTCCCCACCACCTCGGAGGAGATAAACCGGGACCTGGGCCGGTTCGTGGAGGAGCTGACAGGGTCGCGGGTTGACCTGACCCACCCGGACTTGACTATATATCTGGACGTGTTACCCAGGGACATACTGGTATATTTCCAAGAGGTGAAGGGTCATGGAGGACTGCCGGTTGGCGTCAGCGGCCTTGTGACCACCATGCTATCCGGCGGGATAGACTCCCCGGTGGCGGCCTGGCAGATGATGAAGCGTGGTTGCAATGCCCACTTCGTCCACTTCCACAGCTACCCCCTGGTGGATATGTCCTCCATAGAAAAGGCCGGCGAACTGGTGCAGCACCTGACACGCCACCAATTCCGGTCCACCCTGTCACTGGTGCCTTTGGGGGAGATTCAGAAACAGATCATCGTGGCCACGCCGCCGTCCTACCGCGTGATACTGTACCGGCGGTTCATGATGCGCATCACCGAGTCGCTGGCCAGGCTCAGTGGATCCAAGGCTATCATCACAGGCGAAAGCTGCGGCCAGGTCGCCTCCCAGACCTTGGAAAACATTGCCGTCATCGACCACGTGGCCGGCATGCCCGTGCTGCGGCCCCTGGTCGCCTTCAACAAGGAAGAGATAGTGAACGTGGCCCGAAGCATCGGCACATTCCCCATTTCCATCCAGCCGGACCAGGACTGTTGCACCCTGTTCGTGCCCAAGCATCCCGAGACCCACGCCGACCTGGCGACCGTCGAGAAGCTGGAGGGCCTCCTGCCCGTGGACGACCTGGTGCAGCAGGCGTTGCAAGGTACCCAGGTTAAGAAGTTCACGTCTCCGGAGACCGCCGGCCAACCAGCCTGATGTGGTAATGAGCGATCCGGCGCTGCTGCCACGGGTAGATAAAAGAGAACGGCAGCGGCTCCTTGGGGTTCTACTAAAGGGAGTCTCCAGGAGCTTTTTCCTGACGCTGCGGGTTCTGCCACGAGACCTGCGCGAACCCATAGGCCTGGCTTATCTGCTGGCCCGGGCCGCCGATACCATCGCTGATACCCGGCTTCTATCCCCTGACCGGCGTTTGGAATTCTTGCTGTTGTTGCGGCGCCAGGTTCAGGGGGAAGCAAACGTGCCGGAATTCGAGAGTATCTACGCGGCGCTGACGGACAATCAGTCCACCCCTCAGGAAAGGGAGCTGTTGAGTTCGGTGCCACAGGCCCTGGCGATGCTCCAAGATTGCCAGGAAGTGGACCGGGAACTCATCCGCGAGGTGTTGGTTACGCTCATCCAGGGGATGGAGATGGACCTCACCACCTTTCCCGCCGAGGACTCGGGCCGGTTGGTGGCCTTGGAAACGTGGGCCGACCTGGACAGCCATCTTTACCATGCCGCAGGATGCGTTGGCGAGTTCTGGACGGCTATCACCATGGCACATACTCGGGCGCTGGAGCGATGGGACTCACAGGTGATGTGCAATGCCGGGGTCCGGTTCGGGAAGGCGCTGCAGCTAACCAACGTCCTAAGGGACGTACCCAAAGACCTGCGGATGGGACGTTGCTACCTGCCCAATTCCGAGCTTGCCCAGATAGGTGTTGCGCCGGACGAATTGCTGGACCCTGCCGCCGGAACCAGGGCGCGGCCTGTCCTGGCGAGAGGAATAGAGCTGGCCTTGGGCCATTACGCCGTCGCGGAAGACTACCTGGTGGCCATCCCACGCCGATGCCTGCGGCTGCGCTTGGCGGCCATCTGGCCGGTGATCATCGGGCTGGCAACCCTGTCCAAGCTGTCCGGCAACCCAGGTTGGCTGGACCCCGCCCATCCCTCCAGGGTCAGCCGCCTTTGGGTTTACCGCATGATGGCCTTCTCGTTGGCCGCCGCAGTCTCCAACCGAATATTAAGGGCTTGGATCAAGCGCTGGCGCAAACGTGTAGAGACAGGGCTCTAGCCCGGTCTGTTACCGTTGGACGGGTCAACATGAGACATCGCGCCGAGTTGGTCCTGGGCGCGGGCTACCTTGGCTTCCACACCACGGGCATCATCACGTCCAGCAGGATAATGTCCGGCCGCTCCAGAGCCAGCACTCGGTCCATGGAGCTCTGGTTGAATTGATTGCGAAGCCTCTCCGACTCGGCCGTTCCCACTTGCTGGAAAGCCGCGAAAGACAATGCGGCTTCCAGGAGGGCCACCAGGGCCACGAACCCCAGTAACAGAAAAAAGAGCAA
>JADFJS010000066.1 GCA_022566155.1 Chloroflexota bacterium | reverse complement strand
CCACCGCAGTGGGGACAGGGCTGGCCGACCTTCCCGTGCACCTGCAGGAAGTCTCGAATCTTGATGTGACTCGCCTCCACCATTCGCTGGCGCAGCACCCCGATTGCCTCTTCCACCACCAGGGGGCACTGGTCGTACAGGCGCTTCAGTTCAACCTGGCTAAGGGCCCTGGTTTTGATAAACGGAGAAAGTTGGGCGGCGAACAGGATCTCGTCGGCATAGGCATTGCCGATGCCAGAGATGAATGCCCCTCTGGTCAGCACCCCTTTCAGCTCGCCGCGGAAGGGCTTTAGACGGCTCTGAAAATCCTCAAAGGTGATTCCGTCCAGTACATCGGGCCCCTGTTCCATCAGCCGTGGCACCTGCGGAATCTGGTCCTCACGCAGGTAGTACACCTTGCCCATCTGACGGTCGTCCAGGTAACGGAGCTCTTGGCCCTCCCCAAGGTCCAGGATCACGCAGGTCTTCTTCAGCACCCGCTGTGATCCCAAGCAGTATTGCAGTGCGCCGGTGAGCATGGGGTTGATCACCAGCCGGCGGCCCCCGGACAGCTCCATCAGGAGGAACTTTCCCCGGCGTTGGGTTTGGCCAAATGTCCGGCCGGCGATGTCCACCGGAAAGTCCCCGGCAAGGGACCGGAGCACCGTGGGGCGCAGCACCTTTACGCTTTGCACGGTGCGGTCCTTGACACGATCGTTCAGAAAATCCTTGATGATCTCCAGGTCCGGCGCTTCCGGCATCGCAACCTCCGTGGTGGTAATATGAACGCGCCCGCCCTCCATGTCAACGGCCGAATGGCGCGGACGCTGGCGGCTTGATCAGTCACTGGTGGTGATCCCAGATCCAACATGCCCGACGCCGGCTTTGGCGAAAGTAGGAGGCCATCGATGCCAGATATCCTTTACGACAGGTACCCCGCGGGGCACTACGCCATCTTCAAGATGAACCGGCCCGACCGCCTCAACGCCCAGGGGGCGGCCATGAGGGACGACCTGGCCGCTGCCATGGAGGAATTCACCCTTGACCCAGAGATGAGGGTGGGCATTGTAACCGGGGAGGGGCGGGCTTTCTCCGCCGGGGCGGACCTTCGGGAGATGGCGGAGCGCAACACCGCCTCCGGTCAGGACGGGACCCAGGCGCCGCCGCCGGAATCCCGTGTCGAAAGCGGCCGTCTGGGCCAACCCTTCGCCAGGAATCCCAAACCCTTTATCGCCGCCATCAACGGCTTGGCCATCGCGGCGGGGATGGAGAGGGCCGCCGACTGCGATATACGGATAGCGTCCACCGAGGCCTACTTCGGCCTATTTGAAGTTAAACGCGGCATCCTTCCCGGGTATGCCATGCACAATCTAGCCCGGGTAATGCCCTTCGGCGACGCCATGTACCTGATGCTGACCGGGGATACCATGAGCGTCACGGAGGCCCACCGGCTGGGGTTTGTACAGGAGGTGCTGGAGCCAGAGCAACTGATGGTCCGCGCCGTGGAGATCGCGGAGATGATCGGCGCCAACGCCCCCCTTGCGGTGCAGGGCACCAAGGCGGTGGCTCAGTACTGGCGCAGGCTGGGTCTCGAGGAATCGGCGCGCCTGGGGGCATGGGTTGCCCACTATACGTTGAACTCAGAGGACGCCAAGGAAGGGCCGTTGGCTTTCGCCGAGAAGCGGACTCCGGTTTGGAAGGGCCGCTAGGGCCGGAATGGAGATTGGTTGTGCGTGAGTCTGAAATCATCATCATCGGCGGCGGCATCGCCGGCGTGTCAACGGCCTACCATCTCGCCCGGGATGGCCGCGCCGTGACCCTTTTGGAACGCGGTTCCATCGCCGGGGAAGCCTCCGGTCTCAATGCGGGCAATATCGGCGCCACCGGCTGGGGGAACCTGCCCAATCTCAATTCCTACCTTACGATGGGCAGTCTTGAGATCTTCAAAACTTTGCAACTGGACCTGGACTACGACATCGAGTTCAGGCAGTGCGGCGCGCTTCAGGCGATCCAGACCGAGGAGCAGTACGACTTTGCCCAGGAGCGGGTACAACGGCTGCGGTCCCAGGGTCACAACCAGGAGCTACTCAGTACCAGAGAGGCCAGGAGCATCGAGCCCGGCTTGAACCCGGACCTGTTGGGACTGGTGTATACGCCTCTGCGGGCACAGGCAGACCCGGAGAAGGCGACCCGCGCCATGGCATCGGCAGCCGAGGCCGCAGGGGCCGCCATTTTGGCCCATCACGAGGTGACCGGCGTGGCCCAGTTGGGCGACGGCAGCTACCAGGTCATGGTCCAGGGAGATGAGTTCCGCGCCGCCACCCTGGTCATCGCCGCCGGCGCCTGGTGCCGCCAGGTTGGGGAGATGCTGGGACTCTCCATCCCCATCGTGCCGGTTCGGGGCCAGATGTGGGCCACCGAACCGCTGCCGCCTCTGGTGTTTCACACCATTTCCGCAACCGAGTCAACCATACATTGGCACACAACACCCGGCGGCGGGCTTGAAACGCCGCCGGAACTGACTCATCAGGGCGAACTGCGGGTGACCAGGCACCTTTACGGACGGCAGAACCACATCGGCGAGATAATCTTCGGCGGAGACCGGCAGTTGGCAGGCTACCAACAGGTACCGGACGCCACCGGTATCGAGGCCAACCGCGGCCACGCAGCCGAGATACTGCCCATGCTCAACCGCCTTCCCATCCGGAGAACCTGGGCCGGGTTGATGCCCTTCTCCCCGGACGGTGAGCCGGTCATCGGCAAGATACCGCAGCGGGACAACCTGTATATCCTGACCGGCCTCTGCTCCTCCGGGTTCGGACGCGGCCCCATGGCGGGCAAGCTATTGGCCGACTATATCCATACCGGCGACCGGCCTCTGGTGCTATCGGAGGCAGACCCCGCCCGGTGCGTCACGGAGATCGGGTAACCGGCGCGGCCCTTGCCAAAGCATAATCCGTGGATTAGCATTGCGGTTATTCGTCAACGATAGGTGCCCGGCATGTACGACCTGCTCCTGAAAAACGGAACGATTTACGACGGCACCGGCGCGGCCCCCTACCTGTCCGATATCGGCATAGTCCAGGGGCGCATCGCCGCCATTGGAACGCTGGAAGAGGACTCGGCCCGGACCGTGGACGTTACGGGCTTGGCGGTTTCACCCGGGTTCATAGACCTCCACACGCACAGCGACTTCTCCTTCTTGCTGGACAACTCGGCCCAGAGTAAGGTGCGTCAGGGTTGCACCCTGGAATTGACCGGTAACTGCGGCTCGAGTTTCTGCGCCCCTCTCCACGGCGAGTCCCGGCGTGTGGGTGAGGAGCGAGTGGGCCTGTACGGGGTCGGACCCATAATGGACTGGACCACATTTGATGAATACCTGGCCAAACTGGAAATGGCCGGCTCCACGCTGAATCTGGCCACTCAGGTCGGCCACGGCACCGTCCGTACCGCCGTCTTGGGGTTCGAAGACCGGGCGCCTACTCCCGAGGAACTGGACCGTATGCGTGGCCTGGTTGCGGAAAGCTTGGATGCGGGAGCGTTGGGCTTTTCGACAGGGCTCTACTATGCGCCGGGCAGCTACGCCCGCACCGACGAAGTCGTAACCCTAGCCAGGGAAGCGGCCCGGAGGGGTAAACTCTACTCCACCCACATGCGGGACGAGGGCGACAGCACCATCAGCCTCTTCGGCTCGATAGAAGAGACATTGGCAATCAGCCGGCTGTCGGGGGTGCGCGTGCAGATCTCTCACCTGAAGTGTGCGGCGCCTTCCGTATGGGGCCGGACGCTAGAGCTACTGGACCGTCTGGACCGAGGCCGTGCCGAAGGGTTGGACGTGGCGGCAGACCAATATCCATACACCGCCAGCAGCACCGGGCTGAGCGGCGCCATCCTGCCCAGGTGGGCTCAAGTGGGTGGACGGGAGGCAACCCTGGCCCGGCTGGCCGACGAAGAGTTTTACACCCGGCTGCACGAGGAGATAAAGGCGGGCTTCCAGAGTCGAGGCGGAGCAGACCACATCGTAGTGGCCAACCATCCGCCCGATCGCGGCCTGGAGGGTTTGAACCTGGAGCAGATAGCTCAAAACATGGGCTGCGATGCCGCCGATGCCGGCATTCGCATCTACCAGGCCGCCGAGACCTCGGTCATAAGCCACTCGTTGCGGGAAGAGGACGTGGTGTCCATCGCCGCCGGCAGTTTGGTGGCGGTGGGCAGCGACGGTAGCTCATTGAGCACGGAGGGCGTGCTATCCGCCGGAAAGCCCCATCCCAGGAGCTACGGTACGTTTCCCCGGTTCCTGTCCAGATACGTCCGGGAGCAAAAGGTGGTGTCCCTGGAGGAGGCCATACGTAAGATGACCATGTTGCCGGCCTCCCGGTTAGGTCTCACCCAAAGGGGCCGCATAGCTCCGGGCATGTGGGCCGACCTGGTGGCCTTCGACCCGGACACCGTGGCCGACACCGCCACATACGACGCTCCCCACAGCTACCCTGTAGGTATTCCGCACGTGGTGGTCAACGGTGAGTTGGTGATCCAGGACGGCGCATATACCGCCGCCACGCCCGGCAAGGTGCTGAAACGCTTCGACGATTAGTGTCGAGTAGGAAAGTTTTTGACAAGCTGTCATTGCTCAAAAAAATGTCATCCTGAGCCAGCCGCAGCGGCGAAGGATCTGGGGAGGGGCCACCCTCTGCCCAGCCGGATTCTTCGCTTCACTCAGAATGACAATACTACTAAGGGGTACCAGTACCCTCATCTAACCGATCCAAGGAGTTACCAATGACCGGAATATTCGAGGAACTCGGCGTCAGGCCCGTCCTTAACGCCCAGGGGAACCGGACCCTGTTGGGCGGCAGCACGCCGTCGGCATCGGTGCGGGCACTTATGGAGGAAGTCGAGGAGTACTACGTCGACATGGGCGAGCTGATGGACAGCGTGGGCCAAAAGATCGCCGATATGCTGGGCGTGGAGGCGGCGCTGGTGACTTCGGGATGCTCCGCGGCCCTGGCCGTGGGCGCGGCGGCCTGCATGACCGGGAACGACCCGGCCAAGATCGACCGCATCCCAGACGTTACCGGCATGCCCCACGAGTTCATCATCCAGCGCCAACTCCGGATCAAGTACGACCGCTGCATGACGATCCCCGGGGGCAAGATAATAACGGTGGGGGACAGCGAGGAAACCAGGCCGGAACACATCGAGGAGGCCATCGGGCCCAACACCGCCGCCCTTCACTACCTGGCGCCGGGAGATAGGCAGCCCGGGGCCTTATCCCTGGAAGCGATAATCGAGATTGCCCACTCCCACGACCTGCCCGTCGTCGTCGACGCCGCCGGCGAGGTGTACCCCACGGACAAGTTGAACCGCTACGTCGATATGGGGGCCGACCTGGTGGCCTACGGCGCCAAGTACTTCGGAGCGGTCAACTCCAGCGGCATCCTGACGGGACGTAAGGACCTGGTGGAGATCGCGCGCAACCACAGCTTCATCGGCTTCGAAGCCGCCGGCGCCAGCTCATTCGGCCGGCCGATGAAGGTGGACCGGCAGGAAGTCATCGCAGTGTACGCGGCCCTAAGGGAGTGGTTGACCACGGACCACGAGTCCCGATTCGCATCCTACGAGGCCCGGATATCCGGGTTGCGAGCCGACCTGGAAGGCATCCCCCACATCCGGCTGGCCACCTATCCCGAGCAGGGACCTCCGGAGGGACTGGCGGTCAACCTTGACGCCGAAAAGTTGGGCAAGACCGCCGCCCAAGTGTCGGCCGAGCTTCGCGCCGGGAATCCCAGCATATGGGTGCGGGCGCCCACCGGCGGCGGCCCAGACGATTATCCGCCGGGCCAAGAGTATTTCATCGTGCGCATGCCCACCCTGAAAACGGGTGGTGAGAAGGTCATCGCGGAGAGACTCAAGCAGATCTTGGCAGGGAGGTAGTATATTGGCAGAAGAGATAGGTCTATTTGAAGCGATCTACAGGCAGCGCGCCATACGCCATTTCAAGCCGGACCCCGTGCCCGACGAGCTGGTGCACAAGCTGATCGAAGCGGGCACCAAGGCGCCCAGCGGCGGCAATCGTCAGCCCTGGAAGTTTCTGGTTATCAAAGACGCGGAACTGAAGCGCCGCATCGGGGAGTACTATCGCCTGGGCTTCGAGGCTGCCTACGGAAGCGGCGACACCACTTCCGGCGCCCTCCAACCGGCCGTACGCAGGTCCGCCACGAGCCTGGCCGAAACCATGCACCAGGTGCCGCTGCTCATCCTGGCCTGCATCGAGCACGATGGTTCTGCCGCCGCCACGGGCCGGGGTGGCTCCATATTCCCCGCGGTGCAGAACATACTATTGGCGGCGCAGGGCTTGGGGTTGGGCAGCGTATTGACTTCGCTGCACCGGCGTTATGAGACTGAGATAAAGGAGTTGCTGGGCATACCGGAAAACGTGGAGACGGTTGCTCTGCTTCCCATCGGTTACCCGGCTGCAGGCTCCCGTTACGGCCCCACCACGCGCCAACCGGTTGCGGAAATCGCCTACCTGGACCGCTGGGGCGCCGCCCTATAGTTCCAGCTTCTGCAGCTCCGGCATGACCTCCGCCGCGAACAGGCGCATGCTGCGCTCGGCTTCCGGGTAGGGCATCCCGCCGAAGGCGAAGGACGCGACGAATTTATCGTTGCCCGTGCGTTCTTGAATCGCCAGGGCCTTTTCGTAGCATTGCTGCGGGGTGCCCCACACCTGGAGATCGACGAAGAAGTCCATGACCTCATCATCGCCGTACTGGACGATCTTCTCCGTCATGCCGCCGTAGTACTCGTACCCCTTGATATCCTTCAGGTGGTCGGCCTTGAACTCGTAGTGCTCGATCACCGACTCCCAGTAGGCGCCTATGTACTGGCGGGCCTTCTCCCGCGCCCGGTCTTCGTCGTCATCGCAGAAGGTGAAACTCACGACCACGGGAGGAGGAGCCTCGGACTGGTTGACCGCCAGGTACACTTCTCGATAAGTATCCAGCTCCTTGGCCACCTCGGCCCAGGGTTTTTGTGGGATGATCAGCAATCCCACGCCCAGCTCGGCCATGATCCGGGCAGATTCGGGCGAGATGGCGGCGGCGTAGGTCCGGCCCTTGAAGGACTTGAACGGAGCGGGCCGGATATCCCGGCGCGGCTGTTTTATCAGCTCGCCGTCGTACTCGCAATAGCCGTCCTCCAGGCCCTTCAGAAGCATCTCCGCCGACTCTATAAATCGGGGCCGGGACTGGGACATGTCCTGGCGAAAACCTTCATATTCCACACGCCCCAATCCGCGCCCGATCCCCAGGATCATCCGGCCGTCGCTGAGATTGTCCAGCATGGAGATCTCCTCAGCCACGCGCATGGGGTCGTGCCAGGGAAGAACTATCACCATTGATCCCAACTGCACCTTCTCGGTGCGGCCCGCCATGTAGGTCAGAAATTGGATCACGTCGGGGCACATGGTGTAGTCCGTGAAATGGTGCTCCACGCCCCAGATCGACTCATAGCCCAGAGGCTCGGCCAGGTCTGCCAGGCGCAGCTCGTCGCGGTAGATCTGGCGGTCGGAGACCGTACGATTGGGGCTCTGGAAGACGGCTCCCATTCCTACGTGCATCAGTTTGCTCCTTTAAGGCGTGTCCGTTGAAAGCGTGTCCGTTGAAAGCTTGCGGGTTAGTCGGGCAGCGGGATGGTCATGGACACCCTTGGCTGATCGCCCACCACGCGGGTCGTGTGGCCGTGGCCGGTCAGGTCTTCGGCCAGGGTCACGTGGCCCGGCCCGAATCGCATCACGGTGCCATCGCCAAGCCCGATCTCTACCTCGCCGGAAAGGTTGACGACGTACTGGCGCCTGGGCGCGTTGTGCCAGTCGCTGAACCGGCCCGTCGGGGATTCTCGAAAAATCGCGCCGGTGACATCGTGCTGGGTGGTTAGCTCTGGGTGGTCTGCCAGGCTTATCTCCTCAAGGTGCGACTCACCATCGCTGCCCGAGTACAAGCGGAATATGCCCATCGGATGGCCTCCTTAGGTGTGAATGCTATTTAACCAGGAGCCCGGATATGAGGGCTCTAGCTGCCAACCAGATTAACGGCTGCTGTTAATTTTCGCAACCAGCCGTCTGCATCGGACCGGCCCCTCCCACCGCTCCAGCCTAGTGTTACGGCTGGGCTTCAGATGGTACTATCTACCTACCGTAAAGACCACGAATTCTGCCGGTCCAGGTCGGCCGGCGATGGTGTTGGAGGATTGCATATGGAAATCGGGGTAGGATTGGACGCAAACCTGAACCTCTCTTTCACCGAGCAGGAGGAGCTCTCTCGGGAGGCCGCCCGCCTGGGATACACCAGCATCTGGACGCCCGAGGGTACTGGGCATGACTCGTTCCAGCTATGCGCGCAACGTTGGTCGGCCACCCGGCAGGTGGTCCCCGAGGGCCTGACCACCGGCATCGCCGTCTCGCCGGTGATGTACCGCACGCCGGTGGCATTCGCCATGAGCGGCGGCACACTGAGCGAGCTAACCGGAGGCCGCTTCATCATGGGGATCGGCTCTGGAGGCGCATACCGGCCCAGGTCACGGCGAGCCCTGGGATTACCCCGGCTGTCGGCCCTGGCCATGATGCGGGACTATCTGACGACGGTACGCCAGCTTGTGGCGGGAGAAGAGATCAACTACAAGGGCGAGGTTGTCACGCTGCGAGGGACCCGGCTGGGCATTTCCCCCGCGCCACACACTCCGGTTTATCTCGGTTCACTAGGTCCGGAGATGCTGAGGCTGGCCGGCGAGCTGGCCGACGGTGTAAACCTCAACTGGTGCACGCCGAAACAGATAGCCTGGAGCCGGGAGCGGATCACCGAGGGCGCGGCAAGGATCGGACGGGACCCCACCGAAGTGAAGGTGGCCGAATACATCCGGATCTGCGTGGACGATGACCCGGACACCGCCCGAATGGCCTTTGCCAAGGCTACCATGGGGTACGCTCTGGGACAGACAGTGCCGACGGCGCGGGAGCGGGAGTTGGGTTACCGCGGCCATTTCGAGCGCATGGGATTCACTGAGGAGCTTGCCGAGCTGGACCGGATGCGCGAGGCGGGCGCGTCCCGCGATGAGGTGGCCGACGCCTTCCCGGTGGAGATACTCCAGCAGGTGGGCTACTACGGCCCTGCCGAAGGCGCCGCCGCCGCCTTCAAGCAATTGTCTTCGGGTTTGGATACGGCCATAGTGCGGGTAGTAGGAGCGCGCCCTGGAGTTGAATCGGTACTAAGCGTGATGCGAGCCTGCCGCCCCCAGTAGCCCAAGGAAGGGGAGTGCAGAGGGGCAAACCCCTTTGCCCGTCGGTCAAGTAATAATGGAGGAAAACCATGACAACCGTAAAAGCTCGTGAAAAGCACATTACCGTGAACGGAGTCAAGCTAAGGTATTTTGACTGGGGCACCGAAGGCAAGACACCCCTGGTCTGCCTACACGGGCACACCGGCCAGGCCCACATCTGGGACGAGTTCGCCGAAGCCATGGCGCCTCACTACCACGTGCTGACGGTGGACCAGCGTGGCCACGGTGAGAGCCAATGGGCGGACACCGGTTACGCTAGGGACAGGTTCGTGGAGGACCTGGCGGCGTTCGTCGACGGCCTTGGCCTGAGCAAGTTCGTTCTGGCCGGCTTGTCCATGGGCGGCTGGCACTCCCTGCTCTACACGGCGGATCACCCGGAGCGGGTGGAGAGGATCATCATCGTCGACATCGCGCCCGAGCCCAATCCCGCCACGGCGGCGGAACGTGGCAGCCGACCGCCTACTCCCATGGATTTCGCCAGCCTGGACGCCGCGGTGGAGTGGATGCGTGAGGGCAACCCATGGGCCGGGGACGCCCGCCTGCGCCAGGACGCGACGGACAAGTTGCGCCAGAAGGATGACGGCCGCTGGACCTGGAAGGCCGACCACAGCCTATTCAACGTTCCCCTGCCGGACATGACCGACCCCGGACTGATAGGCCGGTACTGGCGTGCGGTGGAGACCATTCCCTGCCCCATCCTCGAGGTTCGCGGCGCCGAGAGCAGCCTGGTCGCCGACGCGACGCTAGAGCGCATGAAGAGGGACGGCAAGCAATTTAGCTGGGTGGATGTACCGGGTGCAGGACACGTGGTGACCGTGGACAAACCACAGGAGTTCATCGAGGTCACCCGGTCTTTCCTGGGCGTCTAGGGTTGATCGGTGGCAGTAGCTAGGTCTTGATTTCCAAAATAGCCGTTAGCCTCATCCGTTCGCCCTGTGTTGGGCGCACGCCACCGATACACATTTTACCTTCGGGCATCAAGGTGATGTCAGTAAACGGTTGGATTGATCAGTTATGGAGAGCTGCCTAATCCATTTTATGGTGGAGACGGGGGAGGGTCGGGTGTTCACTATTTGACAACGACAGTGGCAGTCCGATTACCTGGCGCGGTTTGATAGACCTCGGTTGAACCCAAGTCGCAGCACTTGGACGGGGAGACGGGGGAGGGATGAACTCCAGCAACCCGTCAGCCTGGAAGCCGCTCTGCGGGGATGGGAGGCCATCCCTGCGACGTTTCTGCTCTGAACGTTGCCATTGCCCGTACATTCGGATGTATATATGAGCTAGCCGCTGCGCGCCTGGAAACAACATCCGTCCATTTGGGCACCAACGGGCCTGCTAGAGATCCGGAAAGAGCCAAAGAGCATCTCGTTGGAAAGCGGCGGGAGTCATTAGAAATAACCCGAGAACTGCTTATGCACGTCCAGAGCACCTCTAATAAGATAGGGATAAGGACTCAGGTAGCAATTCCCACTCTGGGCATTTTGAGCACCAGCTGAGCAACATCTAGGGTCGCATTGGCCACGGCTCCGGCGAAAACCCCATCGAGGCCCATGAAGGTCAGGTCGGCGGGACTATCACCGATCCTGGCGACTTCGTGACGATCAATGCCGACTGCTCAGTGAGCCAAGAGACAGCTATCGTGCCCCGGCGTAAGCACCTCGAGAGTAGATTTGACGGAGGATTGACCGAATCGGCGGCAG
>JADFJS010000065.1 GCA_022566155.1 Chloroflexota bacterium | reverse complement strand
CAGCATCCGACACGGTCACCGCTACCACGTCGACCCCCGCGCCGGCGCCGGGTTCGGCAGACACGCCGACACCGACCTCGACTCCTGCGACGGCTTCCACAACTAGTTCCAGCTCATCCACCAGGTCGATCCACCGCGAGATTTTCTCTGCGTTCTCCCAAACACCGCAGCAGTTGAGCCATCTCGGTGGAGTAGTGTTCCCCCCATTCGTGTGGTGACGGCCCGGTTAAGCTCACTGTCCTAGAACTGGGTTCCGGCTCCAGGACGGTATTGCCTATTTTTACGTTGAGCTTATCCGCGTACACGGCGAGCGGACATTGCGTTCTCGTGGCGTGCCCTCACCGCAAGTCAGCTCCATGCGTCGGGAGCCTTATCCGGGCTTGTCACAATTCCCCGAAAAATATAGGATTGCCTAAGCGTCGGCTCGGGCCGGAATATACGCACGCCAGGAAACGTCCCGCAGGTAGGAGGTTAAGGGAATCATGGCAACACCAGGTAAACAGGCGGTGACCTCCGATGAATTCAAGATGATGGCCGAACTGGCTGGATTGGGTATGTCAACGGAGGAACTGGAGGAGCTCAAGCCATTGTATGACCTGTACTACGAATATATTAAGGTCTTGCATTCGATCGATTTCCAAGCCGAAGAGATTGGCATGACATTCCACCCGGATTGGCCTTCGGCTTAGACGGCGCGTTCCCTACGGACTCGTTCTAGTTTTGTCGGCCTGAGAAACCAATAGCAAGGTGCCAGAGTACCCCAGAATTTTGTCGTAAGGGAAAGAGATGAGGGATACTGAAACGAATCTATGCTTCCTGAATATCGACCAGGCCGCCGGCCTGCTGCGTAGCCAGGAACTGTCGCCGGTGGAGCTGACCCAAGCCTTTCTGCAGCGTATCGAGGCTACCGACGGCAAGCTCCACTCCTTCATCACGGTCTTGAATGACCAGGCGATGGCCGATGCGCGGACGGCCGAGGCGGAGATCCTTCGTGGAGAGTATAAGGGTCCCCTCCATGGCATCCCATTCGCGCTGAAGGACCTCTATGACACCGCCGGCATCAGGACAACGTCCGGCTCAAGGGTGGACATAGACCGCGTGCCTACCGAGGATGCCACCACCACGGCCAGACTGAAGGCCGCCGGGGGCATCCTCTTGGGGAAGCTTGCCATGCATGAGTTCGCCCTGGGAGGGCCGGATTTTACCACGCCGTTTGCCCCGGCCCGCAATCCGTGGAACCTGGACCATATCACCGGCGGTTCCAGCAGCGGCTCCGGTTCGGCGGTTGCTTCCGGCCAGTGTATGGGCGCCCTTGGTTCGTGTACCGGCGGGTCCATCCGGGGGCCGGCTTCTCTGTGCGGCACCGTGGGCCTCAAGGCTACATACGGGCGGGTAAGCCGCTTCGGGGTGGTAACTCTGAGCTGGTCCCAGGACCACTGCGGTCCCCTGACCTGGACGGTGGAGGACGCCGCCCACATGCTCCAGGCGATCGCCGGCCACGACCCCAAAGACCCTACCACCAGCAGCGCGCCCGTCCCCAACTACTCCCTGGCGATGAGGGAAGACATCAAAGGCCTCACCATCGGGGTCCCCCGCCACTTCTTCTTCGCTCCCCATCCCAACGTAAACCCGGAAGTGCTGTCTATCGTGGAAAAAGGACTGGAAGCCCTACAGGAGTTGGGCGCCAATCTGGAAGAGGTGACGATACCCAGCCTGGAATATGTCCGTGCCGCCAATTCCGTGATCATGCTCAGTGAGGCCTACGCCTATCACGAGCGGAACCTGAAATCGCGGCCCCAGGAATTCGGCGAGATGGTACGGGCACGCTTTCGCATCGGCGGCCTCTTCAGCGCCAGCGACTACGTCCAGGCCCAGCGGTGCCGGAAGATGGTGAATAGGGATTTTGCCAAGGTTCTTCAGAAGGTGGATATTCTGGTCACGCCCACGATGACCCAGCCGGCGGCCGCCTTCGAAGGCTACGACGCCTCGGGCACCGCCCGTGGACCGAGCTTCACGGCGCCCTTCAACCTGACCGGTCTACCGGCCATCTCTGTTCCATGCGGGTTCACCGAGGCCGGTCTGCCGGTGGGCATGCAGTTTGCGGGCAAACCCTTTGATGAACCAGGTATCCTGCGCGCCGCCTACACCTACCAGCAGCACGCCCGCTGGTTCGAGCGCCGCCCGCCGGTTTAAGTGGTCTACCTGCAAAACAGCGATAGACACATCCGAATCAAGAAAGAGGAATAATCATGTCTGTTGGAATCGTCGTACCGCTGCCCGCCTACACCATCGACCCCGCTTTCATCGCCAAGAAGGCCGAGGATCTGGGCTTTGAGTCTATCTGGTATCACGAGCACCCCATCCTTCCGGTACACAGCGCCAGTCCTTTTCCCTCCACCGGGGGCGCCATACCGGAGTCCTACCGCCATTTCACCGACCCGTTCATCGCATTGGCCAGGGCTTCCGCCGTCACCAGCAAGATCAAGCTTTGCACCGGCATTACCCTGCTTCCCGAGCGCAACCCATTGGTGCTGGCTAAAGAAATTGCCGCATTAGACCTATATAGCGGGGGCAGGTTTATCTTCGGCATCGGCGCCGGCTGGAACCGCGAGGAAACCACCATCATGGGGGGCGATTTCGACCACAGGTGGACGCAGACCCGTGAAGCCGTCATGGCGCTGAAAGAGCTGTGGACCAAGGATGAAGCGGAGTTTCATGGGCAATATTACGATTTCCCTCCCGTTTATTGCTATCCGAAACCGGCGCAGAAGCCCCACCCGCCGATCCTACTGGGTGGCAACGCCCCAAACGTCCTTCAACGTGTTGCCAGGTGGGCCGATGGGTGGCTGCCGAACCGCGCCACGCCCGGCCAGATCGAAGAGAGCCGCATCATCCTCGACACGCTGGCCGCGGAGAGGGGCCGGGACCCTGCGTCGCTAAGCATTTCCGTGTTCGGTCAGCCAACGGATACGAGTAGAGACCAGATCGATGCCTTCCTAAACGCCGGCGCCGACCGCGTGGCGGTGTGGCCCGCCTACTGCGACACCGAGGCCGAGATGGGTGAGCAGCTAGAGAGGATGGCGGAGAAGATGATCCGATAGGGGCAACCGATTCGACCCGGGAGGTATTAGTTCATGCGTATGAGTGAGCTTCCAACCGTGGAGGTGGAGATCTTCATCGATGCCCCACCGGAACGCGTTTGGGAATTGGTGACCGACATCGTAGCCATGGGAGAGTGGAGCCCCGAGTATGACGGAGGCGAATGGCTCGACGGCGCAACTGTTGCCGTGGCCGGCGCTCGCTTCAGGGGGCATAACAGCCGGGAAGGCCGGGAATGGGAAAGCGTGTCGACCGTTATCGCAGCTGAATCCGGCCGTTCATTCGTATGGGCGGTTGGTGACCCGGATAATGCGTCGGCTACCTGGCGGTTCGACCTCACTCCTGTAAGGAAAGGCACCCGGGTTCGCCAGCACGTCCAAATGGGCCCGGGCCCCTCGGGGCTCACGCGCCGCATCGCCGAGGTGCCGGACCGGGAGGCGGATGTTATCGCCGCGCGTGTCAAGGAACACCATGGCAACATGCAAGCAACGCTTGAGGGTCTCAAGTCCGCGGCGGAGAAGGCCGGGTGACGCGGATGTGAGGGGCGCGGCCCCTCACACTCCCGTATGTTTTTAGCGACAGGTTTTTATGGAGGAACTATGAAGATTGGCATTACCGCTTCGATCAACAGTGGGTCTATGGATATTGCCGCCATCGCCGAACGGGCGGAGGCTCTGGGATTCGATTCCATATGGCTGCCGGAGCATCCCGTGATCCCGGTAAATACCAACACTCGTTACGCCGGCACGGCCGATGGGTCGATCCCCGATTCCATGAACGATATGGGCGACCCGTTTATCGGCTTGGCTATGGCATCGTCGAGGACCAGCAAGATCATGCTGGGCACAAGCATCTGTCTGGTGCCCGAGCACAACCCGCTGATCCAAGCCAAGGAGATCGCTACGCTGGACCGCTACTCCAACGGCCGGTTCATTTTCGGTATCGGCGCCGGTTGGCTCAAAGAGGAAACGGAGATCATGGGTGGCGACTTCGAGCACCGCTGGACGCAGACCCGGGAGGCGGTGATGGCCATGAAAGAGCTGTGGACCAAAGAGGAGGCCGAGTTCCACGGACGGTACTACGACTTTCCGTTGGTGCGCTGCTACCCCAAACCCGTGCAGAAGCCCCATCCTCCGATCTACCTCGGCGGTTCCGCCAAGAACGTTTTCCGGAGGGTGGTCGCTTGGGGAGACGGCTGGATGCCGGTGCGGGCGACCCCGGAGCAGATCAAGATGGGCAGGGCAGCTATCGACGAGCTGGCGGAGGTGGCCGGGAGGGACCCCCACAGTATCGGAATATTGGCCTCCGGCGTTGGAGACCGTGACGAGCTAAAACGCATGGAAGATGCCGGCGCCACCAGCGCTACCGTCCGGTTGCCCAGCAGCGCCCCCGGCGAGGCCTTGCCTGCCCTGGAAAAACTTGCCGCGGAGTTTCTGGCTTAACTAACCTGGCGCCTGGTCAACTTGAATTAATGAGTGTCATTGCGAGGCCCGACAGAGGAGGGCCGTGGCAATCGGGGTGGGATTTCGGAGGGCTGCCCCTGCCGGGATTGCTTCGCTTCGCTCGCAATGACATAGTATTAGATACGAGTTGACTGAGTACTAGTGCTTAGTCAACTCCATGAAATTGTCATTCTGAACCGGAACCCGCCGCAGGCGGATGGAGGTGAAGAATCTCCCCACCCACGTGGGGGAGACCCTTCGCTTCACTCAGGGTGACAAATCGTTGTTACTGGGGAATGCTCCAAAACCTGCACATCGGCATACTTAACGCACCCGGGGAGGCCTGAATATGGCGACTCTGGTGACCGGCGGCACCGGGTTCGTTGGCATAAACATAGTGAAGGAGTTGGCCCGGGCCGGGCACCAGGTCGTTTCCCTGGACCTGAACGGTCCGGACCGGCTGGTTGAGGATTTCGTCAAGGATCAGGCCCCGCGGGTGACATTTGCCGTGGGCGACATCCTGGACCGGGCGGCGGTCGAGCGGCTGGGGGTTGACCACTCGATAGACAAGATCGTCCATGCGGCGGTATACACCGTTAATCGGGTCGAATTGGAAACCCGCCGGAGCCGGGACGTGGTTGACATAAATATCGGCGGGACAACCAACATTCTGGAACTGGCCCGCTCCCTGAAAGTGAACCGGTTCATCTACGTTAGCTCCGGCGCGGTTTACGGCGCCGCCGGCATCGGCGACCAGACGCTAAACGAGGACATGCCCCCAGCGCCCCTGAACCTGTACGGCATCACCAAGTACGCCAGCGAGCTTCTGACGCAACGGTACGGAGAGCTGCACGATATATCCACGGCCACCACGCGCCTCAGCACGCCCTACGGTCCCATGGAGCGTGTAACCGGACACCGGGCCGTCATGTCGGTCTTCTATGATTGGACCGGGCAGGTCTCGCGTGGAGACCCCATCCAGTTAGAAGACCTGGACCAAGGGCGGGACTACACCTACGTTACCGACATCGCCGACGGCATTCGGGCCGTGCTGGATGCCCCGGCCCTGCCTCACCACATCTACAACGTTACGGCGGGCGCCTGGGTAAAGTTCCGGGAGATTCTTCACGAGTTAACCCAGCTTTCTCCCTCTACGCGAACCGTCCAGGTGGATGCGCCTGAGGGGCAGCCCCAAGCGGTAGGGCCGTCCCGAGGGCCCCTGTCCGGACACCGGCTGTTACAGGACCTCGGTTGGACACCGAGATATAGCCTGAGGACCGGTCTGGAAGAGTACCTCCAGTGGCGTAGGGATGCCCCTTTTCTTGACTGATTAGAATCGTGGCTGGCTCGCGCGTTGATTCTGGAATTCTTGCTCAGCAACCTCCAGCCAATCTTCCCCCACCAGGACCGTGGCGCCTCCTTCCAACTCCACGTAGTAGGATCGAGGGAATTCGGCGGGCATTATTTGGCTGCTCTCAAGCCAATCAGTGATTGATTGGATCGCGATCGTCGCCAACGCGCCCTTGGCCTCTGGGGGAGGCACTTTGTGGGGACCATTTTCGGACTTTATGCGCACTCGTTGACTGAGAGCGTATTTTCGTGGCCCGTTTTTTTGAACCGTTTCTTGTTCAGTTTGTTGTTGCATGTTTCCAATTTTACACCGCTTGCCGTTCCGCCGCACGGGACTACTCCGTAGGGCGCTACTTTGTGGCTATCGAGGGATCGGTCTAAATAACCAACCCTTGCGCCGTCCACATCGACAGCGTAGACTCACCGCGTTAAGATAGGCCGAAATGTATAGGGCCACGTCATGCGTGATCCAGAGAACCCCATCCAACCAGTCATTGGAGGGACCGTGTTCCAACAGATTCAGCACATCGGATACCTGACACCGGACCTTGACGCCGCGGTCACCTGGTTCCAGCAGTCCTTCGGAGCGGTCAACGCCGGCGGCGGGAACATGGCCAAGAGCGCCGCGGTACCCAGCGGAGGCCGTAATGCCTTCCTGCGGTTTGGCCGGGCTGAAGCCGAGATCATAGAGCCCGAGGACAAGGGAGGGCTGGCTACCGGAAGACTGACGATGCACCACGTGGGCTACGTGGTGGCCGACATGGAACAGTCGATGGCCGAACTGACCGCCAAAGGATTCAAGTTTGCCGCGGAGAAGCCGTTTACCAACGTGATGGGGCAGCAGATCCTGTACCTGGACGCCGCCAGCATCAACGGTGTCCTGGTCCATCTGACTCAATTGCCGGCCCAGTCCGATGGGGCGGCGGCCAGCGGAGGCCTGGAGATCGAGCGCATCGTACACGCCGGCTACCGGGTCAAGGACCTGGACAAGGCCGTCGCCTATTACGTGGACAATTTCCAGGGAGAGCACATCGGCGGCCGCACATCCGGTACCGGCGGCCGCAACGCATTCGTGAACTTCGGTCAGGTGCAGGTGGAGCTCATCGAGCCCGCCGACACCTCCGGCATGACCGGCGACGGGCACGAGATGGATCACGTGGGATACTCGGTGGGAGACATCCCGTCGTGCATGGGAGGTTGCCTGGACCGGGGACTGAAGTTCGTCGCCGATACCCCTCTCACCAATCCGGTTGGTCAACAGGTTCTGTACTTCGACGCTGAGACAACCATGGGTGCCCGCATGCATCTGACGCGCCTACCCGACTAGGCAACAGCCCCAGGCCGCGCGAGGGAGGAACCATTGCCGACCGCCAAGATCAACGGCATCAACATCTATTACGAAAGCCACGGCGATGGCTTTCCCCTGGTACTTGCCTACGGCATAGGGGGCAACACCACCGAGTGGGAGCCTCAGATTCCCGTGTTGTCCCAGCGCTATCGCCTTATAGTGTGGGACCCGCGCGGACACGCCCAGACGGAATCTCCAGCCGGCGAGGACCAGTATACCCAGGAGATCTTCGCCGAGGACCTGCACGGGTTGCTGGACCACCTGGGTATCCAACAGGCTTATGTGGGTGGTCTGTCCATGGGCGGGGGAATCGCTACCCGGTTCACGATCCTGCACCCGCAGCGGGTGGCGGCGCTGCTGATCTTCGACTCCTTCTCGGCGTCGGGGCTGGAAACGCCGCCGGAGAACCGCCGGATGAGAGAAGAGATCATCCGCTTGACCGAGACTGAGGGCATGGAATCGGTGGCGGACTACTCCATCAAGAACAACCCCAATATCGCCCAAACCGCGGCACTTGGTAAGGAGCACGAGGAACGCATCCGGCAGATGTACCGTGCCCTCAATCCCGTTGGCTACGCCCACAGCACTCGGATGATCTTGAACGCCACCTTTGACGCATCGCTGCTGGAGGGGATCAAAGCGCCCACGCTGGTGCTGGCTGGGGCGGAGGACGGGGCACTACCCGCCTGCCGTTTCATCCACGAAAAGATCGCCGGCTCAAGCTTGGTGGTGATTCCAGATGCCGGCCACCTTTCCAACCTGGACCAGCCGGCCGCCTTCAACGAGGCCGTGTTAGGATTCCTCGCCAAGGTCGACCAACAGGTCAGGGTCTAACCGGCCACCGCCACGGCGCTGGAACATATCCTGAATGTCTAGACAACGATATTCTCATTAGATAAGGAGATGCCATGAGGACGAAAGCTGCTATCGATGTAGGCTATGGGCAGAGACTCGTTGTGGACGAGCTGGAGGTACCCGACCCCAGACCGGACCAGGTACTGGTCAAGCTCTTTTCCAGCGGCATCTGCCATTCCCAGCTCCACCAGATGCACAACTCCGACGCTCCTCGGCCGATGGTCCTGGGACACGAAGGCACAGGCGTCGTCACCCACGTGGGTGCGAACGTCACGCACCTGAAAGAAGGCGACCATGCCATCGTCACCTGGGTGCCCCGCACGCCGGTAAGAGGCCGGTCTGCGCCTGAGAACTCCGGAGTTACCTACCGTGAAGAGCCGGTACACGGGAGCGTGTACACCTGGGGAGAGGATGTTCTGGTTAGCGGCGAGCTGGTGATACCCATCTCCAAAGATGACCCCGTCGACGTTAGCTCCATTGTCGGCTGTGCGATTCTCACCGGGGCCGGTGCGGTGATGCACACGGCCAAGGTGCGGCCCGGTAACTCGGTGGCCGTGTTTGGTGTGGGAGGCGTGGGCCTTTCGGCCATCCGCATGGCCGCCATCCTGGAAGCCTACCCGATCATCGCCGTGGACCTGAAAGACGACAAACTGGAGTTCGCCAAGGAGTTCGGGGCCACACACGTCGTCAATGGTTCTAAAGTCAACGCGGTGGAGGCGGTGGTGGACATCAGCGGAGGCGGCGTGGATTTCGCCTTCGATGCCATCGGAGTACGTGCTACCAATGAGCAGATCCTGCCTTCGACACGGGGCGGTGGGCCCGGCGCCGACAATCACGGTGGCATGGCCGTCCTGATCGGGATACCCGGCGACGAGATGACCCTGGACCCCCGATTGTTCGTCATTCACCAGCGCCAGTTTCGTGGCAGCCTGGGCGCCACCTATCCCGAGACAGACTTTCCCATGTATCTGCGTTGGCATCGGGAAGGAAAGTTCCCGCTGGATAAGCTGATCACCCGCCGCTATAAGCTGGACGAGATCAACGAGGCCTGCGACGCATTGCATGCCGGTGAGATCATGGGCCGGGCGATCATAGAGTACTGAACAATCGGTTCCTGACGGACCGGAAACCTGTAGATCCGATTCGGTCAAGCCCTTGACCACCTCCACTCAAAATCCCCCTTCGATGGGGCAGGGATAACCCCCTTCCCCCTCGACGGGGAGTTGATAAATCCCTTCCCCCTCGACGGGGGAAGGTTAGGATGGGGGTGGATCGTATCTTCCCTCGCGTCTGTGATTCGCCGGGCACCAGATGCAACTCTCGACAGTATGCCCCAGCCTGACCCAGTTTGTAGTGGGTGGCGAAACATCCTACGTACCCTGGAGCGGACATGGACCTGGAAGGCGCGGTCGTTATCGTCACCGGCTCGGCCACCGGTCTGGGTGCGGCCGTGGCCCAACGGCTGGCAGGAAAAGGGGCCAGGGTTGTCATCAACTACACCAAGAGTGAAGCGGAGGCCAATGCGACGGCCCAAGCATGCCAGGAGCTTGGAGCAGACACCCTGCTCTGCCGCGCCGATGTATCCGACGATGGTGACTGCCGCCGCATGGTATCGGCGGCCGTAGAAAGGTTCGGAAGATTGGATGGGTTGGTGAATAACGCCGCCCAATCGATAATCGTCCCCCATGCCGACCTGGAAGCCCTGTCGGGGGACGATTTCATGAGGATATTTGCGGTGAACGTGGTCGGCCCATATCAGATGATCCGGGCTGCCGCGCCCCACATGAAGAAACAGGGGAAGGGTGCGGTCGTCAACATCTCTTCCGTGTCTGGCATGACCGGGTCGGGCAGCTCCATCGCCTATGCGGTGTCAAAAGGGGCGCTCAACACCATGACGTTGTCCCTGGCTCGAGCCCTGGCGCCCGAGATTCGCGTTAACGCGGTGTGTCCCGGCGTGATGCAGACTCGCTGGTGGCGGGAAGGATTGGGAGAAGAGGGATACCAGGCTTTTATCCAGCGATATGCCGATGCCGCGCCCCTGCAGACGGCGGGCACCCCGGAGGCCGTCGCGGAGCCTGTAGTATGGCTTCTGGAAGGAGCGGACCAGGTCACAGGAGAAACCATAATGGTAGACGCCGGAAGTCATCTGGGCGGTGCGCCCCGCCGGTAGGTCAAGATCCCAGACCTTGGGGATCAGGAGAGGTTGAGCGCGATGGTTGACGAATTGGACGATATCAAGCGGCAGGTAGCGGTGGCAAACCGGGTGCTGGCCGATGTGGGGCTGGCGACGGGCGTGACAGCCGCTCTGGGACACGCCAGCATGCGGCTTCCGTCCGATCCCAATAGGTTCGTGGTCAAGGGCCGGGAGTACGCCGTAGACGCCCTGGCGGTGATGAAGGCGGAGGACATGGTGGTCTGCGACACCGAGGGGTTTCTGGTGGAGGGCCGTCCCGGACTGACCCAATGCTCCGAGATCAAGATACATTCCTGCATCTACAAGACCCAGCCCGCCGTCCAATCCGTGGTCCACGTCCATCCCAGGTTTACCGTATTGATGACCGTGCTGGGTGTGACACTGGTGCCCATGTGTCAGGAGGGGATCGAGCTGGTTCGGAAACCGTTGTCCGTTTACCCCCACGTCAAAACCGTACAGAGCGACGAGGAAGGAATGGAGCTGGCCGCCCTTATGGGAACCGATCCCGCGGTCCTCATGCAGGGCCACGGGGCGGTAACCACCGGCACTACCCTGGCTGAATCGGTGATGGCCATGATGCAGCTTGAGGAACAGGCCAGGATGAACTACCTGGCCTACTGCGCCGATGGGCGCGGCCACGCCAGCGTTCCCGTGGAACTGATAGACGAGATGACCAACCGGACTCCACTCTACGAGCTGCCGCATTTCAAGGAAGTATTGCAGGGCAGGCAGCCCCAGCGGGACGGTATCTGGAACTACCGCGTG
>JADFJS010000064.1 GCA_022566155.1 Chloroflexota bacterium | reverse complement strand
AAGAAGCGGGAATGCACGGCATCATCATCGTAGCCGGTGAAGTGCCAGAGTCAATCCCGACACCGGTCATGGCGCCGGTGGCGGAGGGAAACTGGGTGCAAACTGCTGATGAATTGGTCTCGGATGCCAACTGGGATACCATGCTGACCGTGAAGGTGGAACTTTCCGAATTCAGCTTCACCCCGGAACCTCTCATCTTAATGACGGGCCAGCCCTACAAGCTGGAGATAGCCAACACTGGAACGGTGAAGCACTACTTCACCGCTGAAGAGTTCTACCAGTCAGTGGCCTTCCGCAAGGCGCAGGATAACTCTGGGGAAATCAAGGCGCCATACTTCAAAGCGGTCGAGGTCTTCCCCGGCGAGCAAGCAGACTTGTACTTGATTCCCACCAAAGCGGGCACTTTCGGGTCGGTCTGCACAATAACCGGGCACGAGGATGCGGGAATGCACGGGTCCATTGTGGTGGAGGCTGCCAACTAGGTCCACAAATCCGAATCCTGAAGTCTGCGAGGCATCGGGAAGCCGCCCGGAGATATTCTCCGGGCGGCTTGTTTAATTGTTCTTATTTAATTGGTCAATGAAGGTGTATCAAGCCATCACCGTCGTTGGAATAGAATCCATCAACAGCGAGTCGACGGCTAGGGCATCAACAGGATCTTCCCGGTGCTCTGGCGGCCTTCCATCCTGCGGTGAGCTTCCTCGGCCTTGGACAGGGGAAGGGAGACGTCGATGTGAAGATTGATCTCCCCGGAATGCACCCAGCCCAGGACCTCATTGGCCCGTTGCAGAAGCTCTTCACGGGTAGCCGTGTAGTCGCCCAGGCTGGGGCGGGTCAGGAACAGCGAGCCGCGCAGCGCCCCCGAATCTAGCGGTGACACCGGGCCGCTGGCCGCACCGTACAGCGCCATGTATCCCCGGCGCCCCAAGCAATTCAATCCCTTGCTGAAGGTGGTCTGGCCCACGGCGTCGAAGATGATCCGCAGGCCGTCGCCGCCGGTAGCTCGCTTCACCTCTTCTTCGAAGTCCTGGTTGACGTAATTGATGACGGTATCTGCCCCGGCCTCTTTGGCCAACTGGGCCTTGGCATCGGTGGAAACGGTGGTGAAAACGTAGGCGCCCACCCGCTTCAAAAGCTGGATGAGCCATAGGCCCATACCGCCCGCTCCGGCGTGGACCAGCACCCTGTCTCCCGCACTCAGTCTGGTGATGCCGAACACCAGGAAATGGGCCGTCATTCCTTGAAGCATGGTGGCCGCCCCGGTGGAATAATCCATGCCCTCGGGCATCTCCACCAGCAACCGCGATGGCACCACCGCTTTCTCGGCGTAGGAGCCGGTATGCATCGCGTAGGCCACGTGGTCCCCCACTGCCACCTCACTTACCCCATCCCCTATGGCGGTGACCACGCCGGCGGCTTCCCGTCCCGGTGTCCAGGGGAAGGAGTCCGGAGGGTTGCTCCCTCGCCGGCTGGCAACGTCGGTAAAGTTCACCCCGATGGCCTTTATCTGGAGCAAGGCCTCCCCCGGTCCAGGCTTGGGGTCCGCAACATCCTCGTAGCGTAGCACCTCCGGTCCGCCTATCTGGTGCGCCCTTACAGCTTTCATCTGAGCCCTCCTGAATTTGATATCTCACTATGCCCTGGGTCTACAATGGTGCCCTCATGCCCATGCCATGCCAGTTGTGTCAACCGCCCAAGATGGACGCAAGACCGGTCACATCGGCGATGTTTTCCAGGTCCCGGAACTGGTGGATCGCCCCTTCTATGTGGTCCGGAGGAAGGATGTAGCGGCTACAGTACAGGAACTTGGCGTCCAGCTCCTCGGTGTCCAGGGGCAGCGCCGGGTGACCTCGGGCGAACTCCACCCGGTGCTGGAGTTGGCGGCCTCCGGTGAGAGTAACGGCGACCGTGCTCGGGTTGGGTATCAGTGGGGTTGGGACCTCGGTTGCATCCACGGTGATGCGGTCCATCATATCCCTAACCCTGTTGTCGCTCACCGCGGTATCGGTGAATTGGTCTAGCAGCGGGGGCCCGTACAGCAGGGCTGTCGCCACAACGTACTGCAGGCTTGCCCTGGCCTCCCACGGGTTCTTCGGGTCGGAATAGGGCAGGCTCTGAAAGGCTGCCGGCGCCACACTGACCCGTACCGATTCCACCTGCTGCGAGTCCAGGCGGTATTGCTCAAGGAGCTGGAGGGCCGCGTCAATAGTTGTGTGGGAGGCCAGATGACAGGGATACAGCTTCAACGCCACCCCCGGCTGAATCACGTCGTAAGGGTCGCCCAGGCGGGCGATGATGGAATCCTCGTCTATCAGGCCGCGCGCTGGAGGCCGCCCCTGAATAAGACCGCCGGCGTCTGCAGGGCCCGCAAACCCGTCCCGCGCCAACAGCGCCGCCATTAATCCGTTCATCGCAGATCTGCCGTGGTGTAGCGCGGTGGTGGAAGATGCGAGATTGGCCAGCTCCGGACCAACCTGCCCTCCCGCCAAGGCCAAAGCGGCTTCCGATTGGGCCCGGTCCATTCCCAGCAAGCTGGCGGCGGCGGCGGCGGCTCCCAGTGTGCCGGCCATGCCCTGCCTGTATTGGATAGGGTAGCCTCCCCCAGATGGGCTGCCCGATAGCTTTGAGACGACCTCGCAGCCCAGGGAGAAGGCGACAAGCACCGCAGGGCCGGAACTGCCGTTCATCTCACCCAAGGCCATGACCACAGGGTAGATGAAACTTCCCGGGTGGCAATTCCGTGCCGGGATCTCATCGTCAAAGTCCAGTAGCCTCACCATGGTGGCGTTGGCCAAGGCGGCGTAAACGGGGGATGTACGGAGCCCCATGCCCATGATGGTACATTTCCCGTTGCCACCCATTTCCTGGGCAAAGCGGGTGATGGCGATGCCCTCGGGCTGGGCCGCCCCAGCCAGACCGACCGCGGCAGCGTTGACCAGCATGTCCTTGGAGCGTGCCGCCACTTCTGACGGCAAGGCCTCCAGGGAGTCATTTCGATCGATAAATTCGGCTATCTCGCTGAAGATGCCCGCCAATACTCACACCGGGGACTTGGGATCGGATGTCAGGCCCGCGTGAGGCCCGGCCGTATGGGAAATCATGCGGATTCGAATTGGCTGTCCCTGGGGGACAGGATACTAGCGGCGGGTGATTGGCGCAACGGCTCAGAATTCGGTTCCCGGCCCAGTTTAATCTACAGGTGTAGCTAACTAGACCAGGATTTGTTCAACGTCCAGTAAAATAGAACTGCGGGCGGAAGGACCCTCGGGCATCCACCGGCGGCTCAAACGCGGTTCCCCACATGTCATCCTGAGGACTGCGGGGACGAAGGATCTCCCTTGGAGCCGGGTGGAGTTATTGCCACGCTTAGCTGGTGACGGCCTGTGCTGTTTTGGGGGTACGCAGCTCGTTAAGCCTCTCCCGGATCACCCGGATCTGCCGCTCCCCGCGGCCCACCAGCGCGGAAATCTGCTTGACGGAGTGGCCATCGTCCAGGTAGCTAACGACTTCCCGGTTTTTCTTCCACCAACGGTCATCGCTGCGGACTTTGGCCATAATGAGGGAGTTGACATGGCGCGGCGATCTGCGCTGGGGCTGGCGCCGGCCGCTGCTCGCCGATGCGGAAAACTCGCCGGTCGACCTCTCGCGTTCGGAGGGCCGGGCCGGTAAGTCTACCCTTGCAGGCCTGGGGTAGTAATACTGGCCACACTGCCAGCATCTCCACTCGTCACCGTCCAGCACCAGGTCCCCGCCGCACTTGTGACAACTTTTAAATTGACATTGCATATGATTTACTCCCCTTCCCACTGATCGAGTCAGTGTTCTCGGGTACTCCTGTCTGCTTTTCTATTAAACCCTTTTGCCCCTCCCTGAACCGTGACATTTGACGGTCCATGACCGTGACGTTGGTCACAGGATTCCCAAGCATCGATTGGGTGGCTGCGCCGCGCGATTCCATCTCATGTAATTGACGGGACCAAGTACATTAGTACTCAGTCAACTTGAATCAAGAAGTGTCATTGCGAGGCCCCACGAAGGAGGGCCGTGGCAATCTGGGGTGGGATTCCCGAGGTATGCCCCAACCGAGATTGCTTCGCTTCGCTCGCAATGACAAAGTATTAAATAAGGGTAGACTGAGTACCAGGTTTACTTTGCACGCTGGTTGTGTTTTATTAATAATTCCGGTTGACGATGAAAAGATTTTGCCCGGCGCCGGATTAATTAACGCGGTTTCAACCCTAATCCGAATCCCTGAGAGAAGGAGATCTGGCTAAATGAGTTATCAAGTGATCAAGGTCGAGCAGGTGGACCGGGTCGGCGTCATCACTTTGAACCGGCCTGAGGTGCTGAACGCGCTAAACCTGCAACTGGTACGCGAGCTGGATCAGGCCATCCTCGCCATGGAGGAGGACGATGACGTGGGGGCCATCGTCATAACCGGCTCCGGTGAGAGGGCCTTTTCCGCGGGGGCGGACATTCACGAAAACCGGGAGATCACCCCCGAAGAAAGGGAGCGGGTGGGGCCGGAGCGTTCCGCATACGGATGGCACCTGGCTACCTGTACCAAGCCGATCATCGGCGCGATCAACGGACTATGTTATGGAGGCGGCACGGTGATGGCCACATCCATGGACTTCCTGCTGGGCTGTGAACGCACCAGCTTCCGGTTCTTGGCGGTGAACTATGGCCAGATGAACGCTACGTGGAGCTTGCCCACCATGGTAGGTTGGCCTCGGGCCAAAGAACTCCTTTACAGCGGCCGGGAGGTCTTTGCCGAAGAGGCCTACCGTATCGGCTTGTTGAACCACCTGGTGCCGTCGGACCAGCTACTGGAGAAGGCCGTGGAAGCAGGCGCCGGGATCGCCAAGAACCGTATCCAATCGGTGGCCAACATAAAGCAGATGCTGATAGAGCACACCGGCCAGTCCATAGACGACCAGTACCGGAACGAGAACGAGGCGCGGCAAGACCGGTTCCAGGGGCTGTCCGTGGAAGAGGGCTTCAAGGATTTTCTGGATAGGAAAGGCCGCAAGCCGCGGGCTTCCTGACTGTGACAGCATCCATCAACCGAGCTTCGGACCCCTGGTAGCGATGCCGGGGGTCTTTCTCATTCAGCCGAATATGCAGACTTAAATGAAGGGCATCCAAGTTTGAATCAAGCTCTCAGTACCATTGGCGTGTCCCCTCGGGTTCTGGCCATCAAGGCCGGCCCTCCCGTGGTGGTCTTTCTGGCCATCTTGCTCGCTCCGACGCCGGAAGGGCTGACGGAGGAAGGGAAAAGGTCTCTGGCGGTGATGGCGCTGGCCGTGGTGCTTTGGGCCACCGAGGCGCTGCCGATCGGGGTAACCGGCATGCTGAGCCTGGTGCTGCTGGTATTGATCAAAGCCGTGGCCGATATCGAGGTTGCCCTCTACGGATTCTCCCAGCCGGTGCCATATTTCCTCATCGGGATCCTGACCCTGGGGCTGGCGGTCCACAAGTCCGGCCTGGCGGAACGCTCCGCCTTATACCTGGTACGACTGGCCGGAGGTAATCCTACCCGGCTATACGTCCAGATGCTGATTTCCTTCGCCGTACTGACCTTCGCACTACCCTCGGCCACCACCCGAAGTGCGATCCTGGTCCATGTCTACGAGCAGGTGATGGAGAAGTGGCGGATTCCCCGGGAATCACCGCTGAACCGGGCGGTAATGATGGCCATGGGCTCACTGAACAGGTTAGCCTCCACGGCGCTGCTGGCCGGAGGCATCACCCCGGTGGTGGCGTCCTCTCTGTTGAGCCAATCCCTGGACGTGGATTTCTCGTGGACACGATGGTTCGCGCTGATGGCCTTGCCCTTCTATACGATTCTGGTAGTGGGTGGGGCGGGCGTGTATCTCTTGTACCGCTCGGGGTTCCGTAGTGGGAGCGGTGTTATCGCAAGGGTAGAGGCGGCCGGCCCCGTGGCGCTGGCGGAGAAAAAGGCGGCCTTGATCGCCGCGGGGACCGCCCTGTTATGGTTTACAGACTTCGCCCACGGCCTACCGCCGGCGGTGCCTGCCCTGATCGCTCTGGTGGTGATCCTGACACCCGGATTGGGCCTGCTCTCCTGGCGGGAATTCGAGCGTGACATTGGCTGGAGCAGCTTCTTCGTCATCGCCACCTCCTTGTCCCTGGCCCACGCCTTGATCGGCAGCGGGGCCGCCGCCTGGTTCGCCGACACCCTGGTGGGTGGTGTGGAAGGGCTGCGCGGCTCTCCTATTCTGCTGCTGCTAGCCCTCAGCGGTGCCGCGGCGGTGGTGCGGATCCTCATGCCCAGCATCGTTGGCTACCTGGCCTTCGTGATACCCGTGGCCATGGCTACCGGCGCGTCGTTGGGGCTTAACCCGCTGGTTTGCGGCCTTGCCGTGGTGATCGTGGGAGACTCGGCGGTTTATTACCCGGCGGGCAGCGCTTCCAGCATCTTTGTATTCCAGCGGTCGGGAATACGAGCGCCAGAGGTATTTCGGTTCGGCCTGATCATGACAGGGGTATCCATAGCGGTCCTGTTCGCCATCGTGCTGCCCTACTGGAGCCTCATCGGCGAGGGCCTGACCCGGTAGCCGCAGCCATGGGGCCGTGCAGACGGCCTACCGCAAACATTTCGCCGGAGCATCTGCGTCGTTATGCCGGCATGATTTTTCCGCAGCACCGGTTTGCCAATAGTTACCTTTGATAAATCAACGCAAGGTTATGTCGATCACGGTGCATTGAAAGCACACTTGGGCGTTTGGGTTGCGGGGTTTGGGGATGAGGCGGTGGGTTGGTAGCGTGCACCCCGGCGCCATGGGTGCAGGCCCCCTATTGAGGCGATTGAGCCCTTGTTACGGTGTGGGGTAATAAGACTAGAAACCAGTTTTCCAAGGGGCCGCGAATGCTACGGGCACATAGATTCGGGACAAGCAGAATCGGCACAAGCAACTTCTTGAAGATCGGCGTAGCCATCTATCTCACGGTTACGGTCATCGCAGTGGCTTGGGGGATCCTCTACACGGTTGATGGCAAAAACCTCAAGGCGATTACCGAAGAGAGAGTTGAGCAGCGGGAGACTATATCGACCCTGAAGCAGCAGCTCTCCGGTGTCGAGCAGCAGCTATCTGGCGTAGAGCTGGAGGCGGTATCCCTGGAGAGTAGACTCGAATCTTTAACGCTACTCATCTCTGTTCTGGAATAGTCTGTGTCCAAGAGGAAAAATCAGTTTCGTGTTCAGATGTCTGGGCCGTGGTTCGTAGGGAGCTACCCGGCAGCCCGCCAGCCTGATCATGGGGTTTCGCCATGCGTCAAAAATTAACTAATCGCATCCGGTCCACGGTAATGATTGGCCTTTTCTTGACTGCCATTCCTGTGATTGTCCTTTTCCTGTTGGTTGGGTGGTCCACACGGGCGTTGTTCGTAGTGGTACCTCGGTCCAAAGATCTCGCAGTTCAACCGGGGCAAGATAGCCAACCAGACAGCCAACCCGCTGCTGCCACTCAATGATATTGACGCATCCCGCCTTTCTTCGTACCTGAGTTACCGGCCTGACCACCCCATTGCCCGCGCCCACCCGATGTCCCTTCCGAAGCTGCATCATAGCTCGTAGCCCTGTCCTGACGCCGCCTTGGATGATGGGCTAGATTTCCATTAGTCCCCCTCCCCTTCCCCGGACTGCCTGGTGTAAAATACCGCTTTGCTGCCCGCATGCCATCAGGCCCGTTTAGCATGTGCTGCTGGGGACCCCGCCGGCCGTGCCATTAAGGACCTGGGACGCATATCCGGGCACGGTATACCCAGGACCGCCACGACGCTTAAAGGCCCCCCGAGATATGGAAACGCCGGTAGTCATCTCTGCGGATAAATTGACCAAGCGGTACGCCGATCTGGTGGCGGTGGACGAGATCACGTTTACCATCCACAGCGGCGAGTGCTTCGGCTTTCTAGGGCCCAACGGCGCCGGCAAAACCAGCATCATGAAGATGATCACCTGCGTGTCGCCGGTGACTTCGGGCGAGCTGTTGGTGGATGGTAAGAATGTGGACCGTGAAAAGCGGGCCATAAAGTCCCAACTGGGCGTGGTCTCCCAGGCCGATAGCCTTGACCCTGACCTTAGCGTGCTGCAGAATCTTCTCGCCTATGGACGATTCTATGGCCTGCGTTCGGACAAGGCCCGGGAAAGGGCTTGGGCCGCCCTGGACATGTTCCAGCTCAGAGACAAGGCCTACCAGGAGCCCGACGAGCTATCCGGCGGCATGAGGCGCCGGCTGCTCATCGGCCGAGCGTTGCTTCACGAGCCAAAGATCCTGGTACTGGACGAGCCGACAACCGGCCTGGACCCCCAGACGCGGCTCCTGGTCTGGGATAGGCTGATAACCCTCCGGCGGCAAGGAATCACGATACTGCTCACCACCCACTACATGGAGGAGGCGGCCTACCTGTGCGACCGGCTGGTTATCATGGACCTTGGCAGGATACTGGTGGAGGGCTCACCGGATGAGTTGGTGCAAGAGCACGCCGCGGCGGAAGTGGTCCAGATTCGCGTGCCGGAGGACGAGAGACGGGAGCTTGCGGAGAAGTTGCGTGGCAAGGGTGTTGAGGTAGAAGAAACCGGTGATGGGGTCATGTTGTTCGGAGAGGACGGCCGCTTGGCCCAAGTCGAGTCGGTCCTGGACGGGATGCAGGTAACCCGGCGCCCGGGGAATCTGGAGGACGTTTTTCTGAGGCTGACGGGCCGGGTACTGCGCGACCAATGAGCGGCCTAGCAGTGATGCTCCGGAGCAGCGTCCTCTGGGGCGGTTACCACGTGTGGCAGCGTAACCGCGACGCCTTCTTGAGGGGATGGAAGGTTGAAGTCGGCGGGGTGATCATCGAGCCTTTCATCCTCCTGGTCGCCATGGGGTTCGGCCTGGGCGCATACATCGAAGATATCGGCGACATGAGCTACGCAGAGTTCCTGGCCCCCGGCCTCGTCGCCAGCTACGCCATGTTCCATGCGACCTTCGACTCGACCTACGGCGCCTACCTGCGCATGGAGAGTCATCATATCTATGAGGCCATGCTATATACGCCCATAAGCCCGGCGGACATCGTGGTGGGGGAGGTGATGTGGAGTGCCACACGCGCTGTAGTGTCCAGCACGGCGATACTCCTGGTGGCGACGAGCTTTGGGCTGGTAAGCTCACCCCTGGCGATCCTGGCCATCCCCTGCGCCTACCTCATCGGCGTTACCATCGCCGCCCTGGCGATGATCCTGACGTCCACCGCCACAAGCATCGGCGCGATGAACAACTTCTACACCCTGTTTGTTCTGCCGATGTTTTACGTCAGCGGAGTTTTTTTCCCGCTGGACCGCCTGCCCATTGGTGTCCAGATATTTTCCTGGGCGCTGCCCCTCACTCCCGGCGCGTCCCTGATGCGTGGCCTGGTCACCGGCGACACCACCTGGTTCATGGTCCTGTGGGCTCTGGAGCTGGTAGCCGTGGCCGCGGTGGCCCTATGGTTAGCGTCGATGTTGATGACCCGCCGCTTGATCAAGTAGCCTGTGCGGCGTTAGTCTTGATCGTTCAGCAGACCCGGATGTACTCTAATTTGAAGTCACTGTGAAACCCGCATGGCCAGGCATGGCCGGACCTTTAGTTCCCAACGTGGATTTGGTGCAGTTTTCGAAATAACCGTTATCATTATCGGTTCGCCCTGAGCTTGTCGAAGGGTCCGCCCGAGGCGTATGGTTCGACAAGCCTGTCCTGAGCCCAGCCGAAGGGCTCACCACGAACGGTATTAGTTACGCCGATGATTTCAAGCTAGTCCTAGTCCCCGGCGACTGCCGCCTCGCCCGTCAGTTGGGGTATGGCCTCGGAGATAAACCGGGTCAACACGCCGGCGAAGGAGGCCGCCACTTCCACGTTGGGCGAATGACCCACGCCGTGATATATGTGTAGCGAGCGGCGGTCCTCGGGCAACGCCAGATATTCGGCGACGATATTGTCCACCCCAACTGTTGTGTCACGGTCACCGCCCACCACCAGGACCGGCATGCGGAGTTCTTTCAGACGCTCCCTTAGCCGCAACTGGGACATGGAACGGCGGCCGCCGATCGCCCTTTCGATGGGGTTTCGGGCTACGTCGGCTTGCAATGCCCGGCGAAAATCTTCCGGGGTGTCCGGGTGACCTGCTCCCACGTCGCCCGTTGTATCTCTGGAGCTAAACTGCGCCTGAATCTGCTCCTCCCAATTCTCGGGTAAAGTGCGGCCCGACAGGGGCGCCGGGTTTAACAGTACCAATCCCTTGATCAGCTCTGGGTGGTTCAAAGCGAACTGGGTCACGGTTGCGCCGCCCATGGAGTGGCCCACCAGGGTGAAGTCGCGCAGTCCCAGCGCTTGGATGGCGGGAAAGAGGTCCCTGGCGAAGGCCTCGGCGGTGTAGTCGCTCTCCAGGGGACTCCGGTCCGAGTCACCGGCGCCACGGTTGCTGATCGCGGTGGAGTGAAAGCGGTCCGTCGCCAGGGCCTCTTGGGCCAGGCGCCAGATGCGAGCCGAAGAGGAGTAGCCGTGAACCAGGACTATCTCTTCGGGTCCGGTTCCATGCTGGAAATACTGAAGCTGAAATTCACCCGTGGCTACCGAGCCGGTTTCCATAAGCTGTCTCCTCGACCGATATATTTTGTATTGGGCCGCCTCCGCCGTGCAGCGGATCCGGCACGAGGAAGGTTAGCATCAGCCTAAGGGGCCGTCAAACTCGGGAGAGGACCGGAGAGGGCGCAAACTTGACACCTGCTTACTCAGGCGGTGTAATTCATTAGCGGCTCGCCTCCGCCGGTGACAGGGCGTCACAGCCGCAAATCAGGCAACATCCGGAGGAATGCTTTGGCAGAGATAGTGTTGGGTCTAGCCAGCTCTCACAGCCCGCAGCTGAGCACTCCCGCCGACGGCTGGCTGGCTCGCGGTGAGAACGACAAGCGTAACACGGCGCTGATCGGCAACGATGGAGTGGTTTCCAACTACGAAGACCTCCTGGCCAGGGCGGATGTTTCGCGAATAGCCAAGGAGATCACGCCGGACAAGATGGCGCAGAGGCATGAGCGTAACCAGCAGGGGATCGCCAAACTGTCCGAGGCCCTGTATCAGGCCAACCTGGACATACTGGTCATGGTTGGCGACGACCAGCAGGA
>JADFJS010000001.1 GCA_022566155.1 Chloroflexota bacterium | reverse complement strand
TTACGGATCGATCCACTGATGAATGCCCCCCTCCTCAACCGGGTACGTCACATGGCGCCACCCTCGACCCGTTCGCCCCGCCTGCCGGCTGTGGTTTTCTGCGTAGTCTTGCTGGTGGCTTGCGGGCCGGAAGGTTTGGCCACTCCACCTGCAGAATCCCCGGCCAGACCGCTACAGAGGGTCAGCGTCGACTCCGGCGGCGCCCAGGGCAACGGTCCTAGCGGGGAGCCAGCTATCAGCGCCGACGGCAGGTTCATCGCTTTTTCCTCGCAAGCCTCCAATCTGGTGGATGGGGACACCAACGGCAGCCGGGACATATTCGTCCATGACCGTGAAACCGGGATCACCCAGCGGGTCAGCGTGGCCTCCGACGGCACTCAGGGCAACGGGTCAAGCGGGCAGCCCGCTATCAGCGCCGACGGGCGTTTCGTCGCCTTCTTCTCCTTCGCGGCCAATCTGGTGCCGGGGGACACAAACGGGACAGGCGACGTGTTCCTCCATGAGCTTCAGACCGGCCTAACCCGCCGGGTTAGCGTGTCTACCGGTGGCGCCCAAGGCAACGGGTTCAGCAGTACGCCTTCAATAAGCGGCGACGGCCGGTTCATAGCCTTCGAGTCCTCCGCATCGAACCTGGTGGCAGGGGACAATAACAATAACACCGACGTATTCGTTCACGACCGGCTTGAGGGCTCCACCCAGGGCGCATGGGCCAACCCCCAGCGGTTCGGGAATCTGCCCGGCGGAGCACCGGAGATCAGCGCCGACGGCCTCGTCGTGGCCTTCGCTGTCCACCTGCAGGATTGGGCATCGGATGACACCCAGGGCAGGTCTCAAGTCCTCGTGCGCGACATCATGACGGGGGTAACGGCGCTTGCCGGTGGAAACCCCGAGAATGTCTTTGGCATAGGCGCAGCGGGCGCGCTATCCATAAGCGCCGACGGGTCCTGGGTTGCCCTCCGCTCCAACGCCACCGATCTTGTGCCTGGGGACACCAACCAGGCCGACGATGTGTTTGTGATCGGCCGGGAGGGCGGGACCGTCTGGAGAGCTAGTGTCGATTCCGCCGGGGATCAGGGGAATGGAACCAGCAGGGAACCCACCGTTAGCGGTGACGCCCGATTCGTCGCCTTCTCGTCCGACGCCTTCAACCTGGTGGAACAGGACTCCAACGGAAGCGGGGACATCTTCGTGCATGACCGGGAGACCGGGATCACGCATCGAGTCAGCGCAGGACCCGATGGAGCTGATAGCGACGGACGCAGCGCTTCCCCTTCCATTAGCGCCGATGCCCGGTTTATCGCCTTTGAGTCGGAGGCGTCAAACCTGGCGCCGGAAGACACCAACGGGCACCAGGACGTATTCGTGGCGGTAAACCCGTTGCAGCAGGGTAATAGGTGAGATGACCGGGAAGTGAGCGGGGAGCTGCCTGCCCTGGTGGGATCTGAGGTGAGGCCGCGAACCAACGGCTGCTAGTGCGGGAAAGGCAAGCAGTGGCAGCGGGGGTCTACGAATCGGTCCATAGGGGCAATTCCCGGTCTTTGGCCACCTGCAGGCAATCGGGACAGCGCTGTTCATGGTCATGGCCGCTGGCATCCCATACGTTGTCCCCCTTCAGTCCGCACAGGTAGACGGGCTCGATCTCTTCGATCCCCAGGTCCTGCACATAGTGAACGAAACCAACCTTGGCTTCGGTGGCCCACCACCACGGCGTGATGCTACTGGCCAACTCCTGGAGGGATGCCTTGAAACTCTCCACCCAACCATCTTCCGGAAGCTCCACAACCCAGCGCTGACCCCATGGGCCCGGTTCACGATGGGCGTTAAGCTCTCCGTTTCGTATGCTCTCCCGGATGGTCCGTTGGGAAACATTCAGCCTCACAGAAGCCTCTTGAATGGTGACGCTTTCCATTGTCTCCTCCGAATATGGCCAACGGCTGGCCGGCCATTCTTGAGCCGGACCTTCTGGATGCCGTTTAGTCTAGGCGATTCATCCATATCCCGCAAGTTGCGCCGGCGGCAGGACAAAGATTTCCCCGTTCTGTTATCCCCTTTTCTGGATGATACCGTGCCAGGAGGGATCTGCGTTTCAGATGGGTGGTCCACGTCTCGATCGGCCCGTGCAGTTGGCAAATGAAATAGTTGTAAAGAATCGGCTGTAGCAACGGATGTTATTATGGTGTTGGTGCGCGCCGGATCTTCCCCTCGGAACTTTTGGCATGCCTTAGGCGTCTATTACATTAGAATCAAACTCTGAGGTGTCGCCATGGCGAAGATCCTGGTTCTTGTTACGGCAGGTCTGCTCCTATTCCTTCTGGCATGTAGTCCCGATCCTGAGGTCGCGGGATCGAAGGAATCAGCCGATGACCTCTCTTCGACCTCACGCGGTGCGCGGGCAGACGAGGGGGTGATCGCGTCTCAGGCCCTAGCCGCTCCCGCTTTTGCTGCGCCAGAAGCCGGATTTGGCGGCATCGCGTCGGGCCTGGCGATGCAGACCCTCCAACGGAAAGTGATCTCGTCGGCCACGGTCTCCATCAAGGTAAATGTTGTCGAGGAAGCCGTGACGCAGATCCGCACCATCGCCGAGGGCATGGGGGGATTCGTGGAGCAACTTTCCAGCTCCGGGGCCGCCAGCCGCCAGCAGGCGTCCATGACCATCCGGGTCCCGCAAGCACAATTCTTCACGGCCCTTGAGCGGATCGAGGCCCTGGGGGAGGTTCAGAGCAAGAACCTGGGCACAGAGGACGTATCCGAGCAGTTCATAGACCTGGAAGCCCGGTTGACAAGCTCTCTCCGGGAAGAAGAAAGCCTCTTATCGTTGTTGGGTAGGTCGGGGACCGTTAGCGAAGTGCTGGCCATTGAGCGGGAGCTGGCCAGGGTTAGGGCTGAAGTCGAAAGGTGGCAAGGCCAGTTGAACTTCCTGGAGCGCAGGGTGGACCTGGCCACCATCACGGTATCCCTATTTCCACCCCAGATGCCGCTGGCTCAACCTCCGTCGGGGAACCTGTCCATGGAGGTGGAAGACGTCGGCGAGAGTTTGGAAGCGGCCAAGGGTTTTGTCGTCAGCATTGACGGTATAGTGGAACAGGTGTTCCTTTCCCAGCGGGACGGCAAGGAAAGTGCTGACCTGACCCTGATAGTACGCACGGCAGACTTCGACAGAGTGATGGGCTTTCTGGAAGCCCAGGGCAAGATCAAGACCAAAGAGGTTCGTGAAGGCTCGGTTCAGCAGGAACCGGGAGATGACCCAGACCGATCGCCGGGAGTCCCGGGCCTTGACGAGGAACCGAAAGCGCGGATCGAGCTTTCGTTGGTGGAGGAAGCCGGGTCTCTAATCACGGCCCTAAACGTCGGGATCATCGTCGCCATCGGCGTTGCCGTCGTGCTGGTAATCATGGTCATCATCCTAAACGGCATCGCCTGGGCGACCAGAGGGCCAAAAAGGACCTACTAGCGCCGGCAGGTACCAACCAGAGCCGCGTCAGCCCCCGTTTTTAATCAGCGGGTCTTCCATGGTGTCGGCCAGGGAACCGCCGGGCGGCACCATGGGGTAGAGGTTGGTGTTGGGGTCGACCACGAACTCGATAAGGAATGGACCGTCGTGGGCCTGGGCCCGGCGCAGCGCGGGCAACACCTCCTCCCGGTCAGTCACCCGCATAGCGGGTACCCCGAAAGAGCCGGCCAGATCCACGTAATTGGGACCGGGTATGGGAACATCTTTCAGGTGGTTATCGAAGAACAGCTCCTGCCACTGCCGGACCATGCCCAAGTAACCATTGTTGAACAGGGCAATCTTCACCGGCAGCTTGGACTCGGTAACGGTTGCCAACTCTTGCAGGGTCATCTGGAAGCCGCCGTCGCCGGCGATGGTCCACACCGTGGCATCAGGACGGCCTGCCTGCGCCCCTAAGGCCGCGGGCAGCTCGAAACCCATGGCTCCAAGCCCGCCCGAAGAGACAAAGCAGTTGGGGCGATTGAAGGACAGGAACTGGGCGGCCCACATCTGATGCAGGCCCACTCCAGTTACCACCACGCTCTCTGGATTTTCTTGTATCAATTCATTCAGGCTGGTCATGACGTGCTGTGTCTGGAGGATGTCGGAAGGAGGGATGGCCAGGGACGGATGGTCCCGTTTTAGCTGGTCGATGTAGCCGATCCATTGGGGCCGGTGCGCATGCCTTACCAGGGGCACAAGGGCCTCCAGCAGCGTCTTGGCATCGCCTACCAGGGGCACTTCCACCGGCACGTTGCGTCCCACCTGAGTCGCCTCTATGTCCAGGTGTATGATCCGGGCGTGGGGCGCAAAGGTGGATGCCTTACCGGTGACCCGGTCGTCGAAGCGCATACCCAAGCCTATGATCAAGTCGGCCTGATGCACTGCCAGGTTGGCCCAATACATGCCGTGCATACCCAGCATGCCCAGGCTCAGGGGATGATTTCCGGGAAACCCCCCAAGACCCAAGAGCGTGGTGATAACAGGGATGCCGGTTGTCTCGGCCAGGGCCAACAGGGGTTCCGAGGCCCCGGAGGCCATGATGCCGTGTCCGCTGATGATGACGGGCCGCTCGGCTTCGTTGATCAATCGGGCGGCCTGCTGCACCCGCTCCAGGACCTCGGCCGTGGGAGTAGGGACGGTTATCTCCTCGAGCTCAGGGAAGACTGCTTCTACCTCTTCCAACTGAACATCCCGGGGTACGTCGATCAGCACCGGTCCCGGGCGCCCCTCAAGGGCGACCTGGAAGGCTTCTTGGATGGTGGGCGCCAGGTCCGCCGCCGACATAACCAGGTATGTCCTCTTGGTGCAGGGAGCGGCGATGGAACAGATATCGCACTCCTGAAACGCCTCGGTGCCCATGGCTGTGCGCGCCACCTGTCCCGTGATGGCCACCATTGGCACCGAATCGGCTTTGGCGCCCATGATTCCGGTGATCAGGTTGGTCGCCCCTGGTCCGGAGGTAGCCACGCACACGCCCGGCCGGCCGGTGACGCGGGCATAACCGTCGGCGGCATGAGCCGCCGCCTGCTCGTGGCGCACCAGGATATGCCGTAGCTGGGGATAGCTCCAGAGGGCGTCATAAAATGGTAGGATGGCCCCCCCGGGATACCCGAACATCACGTCCACTCCCTGGCGGAGCAGACTCTCGCACATGATTTCCGCACCCTTCAGTTTCAAAACGACCTCCGAGGCCTTGCCGTCCCATGGTTGGCCGGCGCGTTGAGTTTGATGTGCCGGTTCTCGTCACCCGGCGCTAAGCCGTTGGGGGGCCGCTGTCCTTCTCTGCCTGGAAAGGCATCGGGAGATCCGCCGCGTGACAAAAAATAAATCCCGTCCCCCATAGGGACGGGATTTTTACGTTCCCGCGGTACCACCCTATTTGTCCGCCTCAGGCGGACCACTCTATCAGGACACCAACATGCCCCGTCGTTGTTAACGGGCGACGACCCCGGCCCGGCTTACCTGCCCTCAAGGGGTAGGGTTCAGCTGGCGGCTCCGGAGGGATTTTCACTTAAGCTCGGCACACCTGCTTCCACCAGACCAGGCTCGCTTGGTGCCTACCCTTAGCTACTCGTCTCCATCATAGCCTTTAGTACTAAAAACGTATCACATCGGCTTATTTTCTGTCAATATCGTTGGCATGGGTTGTGGGCCAGAATGCGCCCGAAAATGATTCTTGCTTATTGGTCTTCACTTGCCATGGCGTTTACTTTACCCGCGTTGCGCTGTTACTGGCCCTGCAGGCTGATGCCCTGCCACCAGTGGCGGCCACCGCTGCGCCGGCGGCGTCTGAATCCCAACTGGGCTAGCTGAATGCCGAAGTTACGCTGTAACAGGGCGTGTTCCCCGTTGTCGTCGCTCCACCTTAGATAGCTGATGTACAGGTCGCGGGCCGTGGTTGACTCACCGGACGCCACATTACAGCAGTCGGAAATGAATCGATCTAGGCTTGGCAGTGGTTCCTGAGGGCCCTGGTTGTCCAATTCTTCGTCGCTCTCTTGCACGAATTGGAAAACATCCGTCTCCAGGTCTTGCCAACCGCCGCCGGAGGGACCCTGCTGAATGTCTGGTTGGTCCATTGCTGAGAGACCTTCTCCGGTTTCAAGTTTGTCTGTGCTGTAGTCAGAATCTCCACGGTCTTGTTGTTCTCCACCGCGCGGGCTCCCTTGCGTACCTGATTGCTGGCCGCGCGGTGGTTCCTGCTCCGCGTCCTGTTGGCGCTGTTGAGGCCGGCCCTGCCCGGCAGGATCTTGCTGGCCGCTTGATGGTTCCTGCTCCGCGTCCTGTTGGCGCTGACGGGGCTGGCTCGGCCCGGCAGGTTTTTGCCAGCTGCGGGGAATATCTATCCCCAACTTGCGGGCGGAGGCCGCGTCGGGCTGGAACTCATCCGGCGGGAGCAGCCAGCTCTCTTGTGCGGCGGGACCGCTAAGCCAAGACTTCACCACTTTACGGTAACTGGGCGGCACCTCCACCCCAAAACTGGTGGCAAGACGGTTCATGAAATTAGACAAGCAGGTAATGAGTACGATGGAAACGATTGCTTTTTGGTCAAAGCCGGCTCGCCGCAGCCCTTCCAAGTCCGAGGTGGTGAGGGAACCGGGTTCCCGGGTTAAGCGTACGGCGAAATCCAGCATCAGGAGATCCCGTGGGTCCAGGTCGGCGACTGAGTAGTCGTCTAGAAGATGGCTGGCCAGTTTCCCGTCACCGGAATGCCGGCGGAAGAACCCTCCGTGAGTTAGAGCGCCGTAGGTGCACCGGTTGGCAACGGCCACCACGGTCGCGATGGCTTCCTCCTGCATCCGTGATAAGGCTGAGTTGCCGAAGCTAATTGTCTCATTGAGCTGTTCGACCACCTCCAGCGCTTCCCGGTTTGAGGAAATCGCCTGGAAGATGGCGGGCAAATCGATATCTTCAGCCCAGCCCATATAGCGTGATTTCAACGAACGCCGGGAGTACTAAACATTGACAATGAAAGCGAATAGATTGGCCTTCAACCGGAAGCCGGCCTATCGGGAGCGGACCCAAGGTATAATGTTACTATGATGAGTGGAGGGTCTTATTGAATAGCGGCATACCTGGACAAAAAAGCTACATCACCCATGTGCGGAGAGTGGCATTATTATCCGGCGAAGGGATTATTCAGGTGTTCTGTCCTGACCTGGGGATTACCCAGGAGCCGCCTGTCCGGGGCAAGATGTTGATCACTACAAACCAGCGAATACTGGCGTTCTCCAGAGACGATGATCGCAATGAAACCTACCTGGTGCCCATAGAAGAGCTGAAGGGTGTGGCGGTAAAAACCACGGACCTTAACTACAGCTCTATGTTTCAAGGGTTGCTGCTGATAATAGGGGCAATCTTCCTCTATCTGGCGGTGGCATACTGGCTCACCGGACGATTCACGGGAGGGGAGGTCCCGGTGCTTGGCATTTCCTGGGGATCTATGATGGTCTTGATCGTGGTATTGGTTGGGCTTGGACTGATCATCCGGTATTACTTTGGCAAAGAGGATGGCTCGGTGATATTTCAGGGCAGCAGTTGGGTGTTTGACTTTCCGTATCAGAGTGACAGGGCCAGGCAGGACATTTACACGGTGGTCAACTCGGTGTTTGCCGCCCGGCAGGCACGTAGCGGTTACCCGATCCCGCGCCCGGAGCTACCCTTCCCGCCTAAGTTGTGAACCAAGTATCAGGTATTCTAGCTTTCTAATACCTGTGATAGTTGTGTATCGCATTGGGGATTAGACTAACTGCTTTTCGCTCGCGGAAATTGCGCGGCCGCACCCAAATCAATAATTGGCCATCGCTCTGTGTATCCAGGGAGATATCTACCCCAGGGGAAGGCCTGGGTCTATGTCCAGCTCCAGGCCGGACCGGTGCCCGCGTTTGTACTGGAAATAGGCGCAGGCCGCGATCATGGCGCCGTTGTCGGTACACAGCACAGGGGGCGGGATGATGACCGGCAATGGGGAGATGCGGGCAATCTCCTGGCGCAAACGGGCGTTGGCGGTGACGCCTCCACCCAGGATGAGGCCCCGGGCATGGTATTTTTCGGCCATATGCAACAGCTTGGTCGATATTACCTCCACCACCGATTCTTGAAAGGCCGACGCGATTTCCCGGACCAGATCGGCCAATTCATCGGGGTTGTGCCCTCCGCTACCCGGTGGATACACACCTTGTTCCTGGGCCAGATGCAGGGTAGCTGTTTTCAACCCGCTGAAGCTGAAGTCCAGAGTGTCCTTCATCCAGGCCCGAGGTAGACGCTGCAGGCCTTTGGCCCCTTGAGACACCCGCTGGATCTCCGGGCCGCCCGGGAAGCTCAATCCCAAGATGCGCGCCGCCTTGTCGAAGGCCTCTCCTGCGGCGTCGTCACGGGTGCGGCCCACCAACTCGTATCTGCCGTGACCCTCCATCAAGAGTAGATCTGTGTGGCCTCCCGAGGCTACAAGGCAAGCGAGGGGAAATCCGGGGTCTTCTTCGGGGTTGGCGTGGGACAACCAGGAGGCGTATATGTGCCCCTCCAGGTGATTTACACCAATCAAGGGCACGTTCAAGCCGAAGGCGATAGCTTTGGCCGTGTTGAGGCCCGTGATCAGGGCGCCGGCCAACCCTGGTCCATGAGTCACGGCCACGGCGTCTACGTCTTGCAGGTTGGAGCCGCTGTCGGCCAACGCCTGCTCCACCGCCGGCACAATGTCCTTGATATGCTGGCGGGATGCCACCTCGGGCACCACGCCGCCGTGGACAGAATGAAGCGCCGTCTGGGAGGCGATGACGTTGGACCGGAGGCGGCGGCCGTCCTCGACGATGCCCACCGCCGTTTCATCGCAAGAGGTTTCTATGCCCAATATTTTCATGTCCGCTGGACCAATGACCCGCTCACACATCGACTTTGGTGGGTTAATGTCGTGCCGTAAGGGGCAGCGCCACCGAGGCCGTTATTTGTCTGGGCACCATCATATGGGGACGTCCCATGGGCGTCAACTTTACACTCCTCAGAGCCGATGCTATCATCGTGGCATCGTGGTCACCCGATAGTCAGCTCCTCAGCTAGCCGAATGATGCCGCCATCTACTGGCCCCCACTTTCCCCGAATTGTGGATCCCCTTTTGCTCTTTGCGGAACCAACAGTCTCCATACCCAGCGATTCAACAGGCTCCGATTTCACCGCATGTGCCGGCCAAAGGGACGATGAATGGACGGCATGCGCGGAGACACCGATATTTGAGATAATTGTCCAGGAAGAACCTGGGTTGGCATTGGGAGGTCTGGTCTAGCCATGGAATTAGGTATCTCCAATCTATATATCTTGTCTATCATCCTTGTGGCTTGCATCGGGTTGGTGGCCTTCTTTAGTAGCGTCGAGGCGAGCCTAATTTCCGTGAATAAGTTTCGGATCCGATACCTGGCCGAGCAGGGCAATAGGTCGGCCCTCGCCATAAATCGCGTCCTGGACCAACACGAAAAGTTCTTCGCTACCATCCTGCTCACGGAGAACGCATTCATAATTTTTGCTTCGTCGATGGGCACGGCTATGGCATTCAAACTTCTGGAGAATTGGGGCCTCGATAATCAGGGATCGTGGCTCCTAATAGCTCCTTTATTGATGACTGTAATCATTGTGATATTTGGTGAGATAACTCCGAAGACCTTGGCGGCGGCGTCTTCCGAGCGCTGGTCACTGATAGTGGCCCGCCCTATCAGTGTAATAATGTACTTTGAGACATTCGTCATCTACTTTTTTACCCTTCTGCCTCGTTTGATCTTTAGAGTGATGGGTCGAAATCAAAGCCTGTGGTCTCCGTCGATCACCGAGGGGGAATTGCGGATGATGATCGATATCAGCAGGGCAGAAGGGTCGGTGGATGAGGGCGAAGCCGCCATGTTGGAGAAGGTTTTCCATTTTGGTGACCGTCAGGTAAGGGAGATAATGACCCCCAGGCCGGAGATCTTCTGGATCGAGCGGGACTCGACCCTGGAGTCGTTTTTTTCAACCTACTCGGAGCATGCTCACACTCGCTTCCCGGTGTATGAAGGCACCACGGAAAACGTGCTCGGTGTTTTATCGCTCAAGGATGTGATGCTGGCTCTCGGCGAAGGGAAACTCCAGCCCAATGAGAGCGTAACTAACTTGCTGCGCCCGGCATTGTTCGTTCCGGAGACCAAGACCGTGAGCAGTACTTTCGGGGAGATGCAGCAGGGTGCCTACGGTCTGGTTCTGACCGTGGACGAGTTCGGGGGCATCGCCGGGCTGGTAACATTGAAGCAGCTTCTGGAAGTCATCGTGGGCCAGGTGGGCGAGGAAGGCGCCGTTCCTGAGGAGCCCTTTACCGCCATTGGCCGAGACACCTTCCGGTTGGATGCCGGTATCGGTATCTCTGAAATCAACGAGGAGCTTGAAGTGGACCTGCCGGAGGGGGATTACCAGACGGTTGCCGGCTTTATCCTGTTCTCGCTGGGCCGCATTCCTTCGGAGGGGGATTCGGTTGAATACCGAGACCTTAAATTGACCGTCAAAGCGATGAGCGGCGTCAGAATAGATGAAGTGGAACTGCGCCGGCTACCCGTCCAACAAGATGAGGATTCAGGTTGAAGGTAGCGCTGGTACGCCACGGGGAGACCGAGTGGAACAAGCTAGGCAAGTTTTTGGGCCGGCATGATATCGGCCTCAACCCCAGGGGGCTGGCTCAGGCCCGGGAGACGGCCCTGGCGGTGGCGGACTGGGGCCACACGGTGGTTTATTCCAGCCCTTTGGTCCGGACGATGCAAGCGGCCCGAGAGATCTCCAAGCTGGATGACGTGCCGATAGTTTCGGTGGAAGGCCTGAAGGAGCTGGATCTGGGTGATGTGGAGGGTGTGACCGGCCAAGAGATGCGCTCCCTTTGGCCCGGCGTTTACGCTGCCTGGCGGGAGAACCCTGCCACGGTTGTAATGCCCAATGGTGAATCATTGGCTCAGCTACAGGAACGGGCGTGGAGTGCCTGGCTTGAGCTGGAAGCAGCCCATTCGGAAAGCGACTCTCTGGTGATTGTGTCCCATAACTTCGCGATTCGGACCCTGGTCGCCAAGCTTCTGGGGATGCCTCTGTCCAATTTCCATCGCATGGTCTTGGCCCTGAGCTCTATATGTATCATCGAAAGCGATCAAAGGGGCCGGCGGCTGGTTAGCTACAACTCCATCTCCCACCTTTCTTCCGAGAATCGATAGAAGGCAATTATGTCTCCCGTCGCCACGTTGGAATTACTGGTGGCGGGAGCCCTGCGCCGCAGTGGCTTTTCAGGCAACGACACCACTCTGGTAGTAGCGGTATCCGGTGGACCGGACTCCTCGGCCCTCCTGCTTTGCCTGCACCGTCTGAGTGAGCGACACCGGCTTCGGCTGCACGTAGCCCATCTTAACCACAATTTCCGAGGGGAGGAGGCGGAGGAAGACGCGCGTTTTGTCGGGTCTTTGGCCGAAGAGATGGGCCTTCCATCGACGATAGTAAAGCGGCACCCTCGTGCCGGTGACCTCACCAACAGCTCCTCATTTGAGCAGGCCGCCCGGGAGACACGTTATGGGTTCTTGGCCGAGGTGGCCAGCGATGTGGGGGCATCAGCGGTGGTGGTGGGACACACCGCCGACGACCAGGCAGAGACGGTGATGCTACATATCCTGAGAGGGTCCGGCCTTCATGGATTGAGGGGCATGGCCGAGCTGTCCCCGTGGCCATGGCCAGCACAAGCGCCGGCGCTGACCCTATTTCGGCCGTTGCTGGAGGCCAATAAATCCGATACGGTGTCCTACTGCCGGGAATTGGGGCGTACCTTTCGTGATGACAGCGGCAACTATCTGGAAAGGTTCACCCGCAACCGCATCCGGAACCACCTTCTTCCACTTCTGGCCGAGGATTACAATCCGCGGGTCAGGGACTCGTTGGTGCGGTTATCGCGGATTTCAGCCCAGGAGCTGGATTTTATTGAACAGGAAACGGAGAGGGTATGGCCCCAGGTGGCCATCGAGATGGAGTCTGGTGTGCGCTTTCGGCGGCCCGAATTTACATCTCTCCACCCGTTGCTGCAAAGAATGGTGCTGCGGCGGGCCTACGCACTGCTCATGGGAAACACGCGGCGCTTGCAGGAGAGCCACCTAATTTCGATGACAGAGGCCGCGACCGGGAAGAATTCCGGTGTCACTTTGGATCTACCGGGCGGTTTGAAGCTTCACCTGGCGTACAACAACATGCTCCTGTCAAAGGACGCCGGTTTCCCTTGCCCCTTTCCTCTCATCAAGGAGGATTACCGGGTGGTTCTGCCGATGGCGGGAGAACAGGAAAAGGTCACTCGAGCTGGACCCTGGACGATCACGATCCAGACGGTAAGCTCGAGCTTGGCACCCTTGCAACAGCGAGAACCGGGAGCAAATTCCTTCGTACTCCAGGAACCATCGGCGGGAGATATATCTCCACAAATTTCATGGACGGAATATCTGGACCGGTCAAACCTGGGCGGCGAACTGATCCTGCGCTCTCGCCGTCCAGGTGACAGGATCCAGCCATTAGGCATGGACCGCCACAAAAAACTTCAGGACTTTTTCACCGACTCCCGGGTGCCGCGGAACTGGCGGGACCGCGTGCCCCTCCTGACTTCCGAATACGGAATCGCATGGGTGGTGGGCTACCGTATCGCCAACTGGGCCAGGGTGCTACCGAATACTAAGGGCGATGCAACCGCATATAGAGTCACAATCAGATTCGAGTCATAGTCAGCATATCAAAGTGTAAATAGCCATAAAATATAGAATAGAAGTGGTATTTTGTGGACGGGAATGATACTATTTAAATGCAAGATAAGAGCACAAAGCTATTGAGAATATGGCCGCTTTGGAGGATCAGTGTTAAAATACCACTGCGATGACTGTGGACGGGAGTTCGAATCGCCAGTCTACAAGCATGGGTGGAAGCTCTGCGATCTTTGCGCGGAGAATGCCAGTACTGAAGGAAAGGGATCAAGTCAAATGCAACGGAAGATAGAAGGCATGGTGCGGGACGGCGTGGGCGTGCGGGAGCTGAAAGCCAATCCCAGTGAGATCCTCAAGCTGCTTGAGGAGAACCCTGGCTTGGAATTTGTTATTACCCGATACGGCAAGCCCAGCGCGAAACTGGTCTCGCTGCGAGGACAGAAGGAAGAAGTCCCGTGGGAGGAGCGGATAAACATGCGCAACGCTTGGGCGAACCTCCACGAGCTAAGCGACGAGGATTTCTTGGAAGCCAAAGGAATATGGGGACCGAAGGATGATCCGCAATCCTGAATTGCCCACATACGTTGCCGACACCCATGCCCTGTTCTGGTACCTTGAGAACCCCGATCGGTTGAGTCTCGCGGCGGACGCAGTTTTCCGCCTGGCGGCCGCCGGTGGTGCGTTGATCGTTGTGCCCGCTATAGTTGTGGCGGAACTTTTTTACCTCACGGCCAAGGCAGGGCTGCCGATGCTGCCTTCCGATCTCATCTCGAGGATCAACGCCAGTCGTGAGTTCGAATTCTCCGCGCTGGGACAGGACCAGTTGGAGGCCATGGAAGGCATAACCGGCGTAACTGAGATGCACGACCGGTTGATCGCGGCGGAGGCTATGGTGCGCCAGGCCCCGGTTATCAGCAAGGATGAGGTGCTGCAACGCAGCAAGGTAGTGGACGTCATCTGGTAACGGCCAGAACTCCGGCCTGTAACCCCAAAATCATGTTGGGAATCCCGGCTGCCCAGCCTCAGGAACAGCGGTGGGTGGCGTACTCGGCGGGAGGGAAGATCTCGATCGGCTAGATGGATATTTGGGCTTGGGTGGGTGTGCGACTGCGTCGTGCCGGAGGGTTGGGCCGCACCATCCGTACCATTCTTCCTCAGATCCCCAGTAGCCGGGAAGGGTTGTCCTTCACCAGCATACCCACCTCCACCTCTTCCATACCGGCCTGCAACAGGGTTGCGATGCCCATGCGCATGCCTTCGGGAGGCATGGGGTGGTAGTCTTGCCCAAAGTCGGTGCTGACGATGCAGTTTTCCGCGCCTATGGAAGTGATCGTTTCCACCAGCTCGGTAGGCTTGAGTCGGTTGGTAAGCGGCATCATGACATGAATGCAGTGCTCGATGAAGGCGCCCATGCCGGCCAGGGTCTTCATATCCTCTAGCGTCATGCCGGTGTAGAAGGACATGGTGGTCGCGTGGGTAACCACCACGCGTTGAATCCCCATGTCACGCGCTTCCGCCACTAAAACCATGCTTTCCTTGGTGGAGATATGGCCGGTGGCCAGCACCATGTCGTGGGCCTTGACAACCTCCAGCACGGCGTAGGCCTCGGGCACCAGCCGCCCATGTGCATCTAGGAGGTCTATCCCTCCATTGAGGCCCTTGTGCTGGCGGTCCGCTTTGGCCGAGAAGGTGGGCATCCACACCACGCGGCCTCCCATGCTGGCGGTGGATTCCACTGCCATCGGGTTCAATCCGCCTACTCCCACGTCCAGCGCCACCCCTCCTATCAGGGTGATTCCTGGTACCGCCTGGCTGGCGGTGTAGGCCACTGGATGGGTGGGATACTCATGGCTCTTGAGGACCAACCCAAGCATACCCATGTCCCGGGCCTGCTGGGCCACGTCTATGGCGCTGCCCCGGCGTTCAACCCTTGGATCCGGGGCAAAATGTACGTGGATGTCTAGTGCCCCTTCCAACAGTCTGTCTACATTGCTCACAATTTCACCTGGTGCCCGCTGCCTGCGATGGAAGTGCCGATTTCTCCGCTGCCCATGGGCCGCAGCGGAGAAGTGAAAGCCGGCGGGCTGGATCGAATTTGCGCCAGCATAGTCCCGGGGTGCAAGCGTGTCAAGAATCGGGCCGGCACCGTCAACATTACGAGAATTGGCCGGCTGTCATCAGTGACTTTAGACGCGTCGCATGCCGGCGACTTTATTCGGACCGGCGCCATGTGTTCTTCGCACAAGTTCGGCGTGCTCCACGTGAGCGATTACGCCAAACGCGCGGGATATTGGGGTCATCTCAGGCAACGGGTAGATTGTTCTTGTACCAGTCGATGATCTGTGCGCCGGATGCCGCCCACACGCCCTGATGCCGCATCATGTGGCCCAGGGCTTGGTCGAGGAAGCCGATGCGAAAGGGTTGGCCGATGAGCCAGGGGCTCAGGTTCAGCACCAATAGCCGCCCTGTGCTGCTCCCATCGCGGTAGAGAGTGTCGAAGGCGTCTTTCAGCAGCTCTGAGTAGCGGTCGACGGTGACTCGCCGAGACCAAAGTGCTTGTACGTCGTCCAGCTCAAACATCACGGGCAGGGCGTATAGCTCGCCCTGAGGTGTCTTGATTGGGTAGGGCTGCTCATCGTTGGTCCAATCGCATACGTAGCGGATGCCAGCCTGTGCCAGAAGCTGAGGTGTCCTGGCAGACTCTCCATATTCCGACCCCAACCATCCCTGGGTAGCGGAGCCGGTGGCGCTATTCAGAGCATCCAGCGATCGCTGGATGTACTGCTGTTCTTCCGCCTCGGACAGGTTGCTTGTTATGATCTGGCTGGCCGAGATGCCGTGGCCGATGATCTCGCAGTCCCGCTCAAGGCAGTGGCGTACCAGGTATGGATAGTTCTCAACGGTCAGTGCATCCATGGCCACCGTGGGCCGGATACCGTGCTTTTGTAGAACGTCCAATACCCGGAAAATGCCGACCCGGTAGCCGTATTCCTGGTGGGATATGCGGGAGTAATCCGGGTACGGCCGGGGGGCAACTCCCCCGGCCAGGTTGCTCACCTGATAGCTGCCCTCCGGTGGGCTCCATTCCTGGTGCCCCAGGTTGACAATGACGCATAGGGCCACGCGGGCCTCATTGGGCCAACGGAGGATTCCCCTGGTACTGATGGGGGACCAGTCGTAGTGATCGTGGTCCATGCCGAAGCGGCGCTGTGCGGGCATGCCCTTCTCCTTTTTACACCTATACACCAAAGCGGTCAGCTATCAGAGCCCATTTGCTGAAAGTTTATTTATTCACCTGTGCCGCGTGGGCTACCGCCTGGTCGTAGTAGTTGGCGATGTAGTATTCGGCGATGTCGTCGGCGGTGGTCTGCCAGACCCCGTCGTGGGACATGATGTAGCCCAGGATATCGTCTAGGAACTTTATGCGGTGGGGCTGGCCGATGAGGAAAGGATGAAGGGCGATACACATGACGCGGCCGCTCTCCGCGCCTTCCTCGTAAAGCTGGTCGAATTGGGCCTTGCAGATCATGGCGAAGTAGTCGCCTTCGTAGTGCTGCCTGAAGACGGTGGAGTCATTCAGCTCGATGGAGTAGGGTACCGAAACCAGCTTACCGGAATTGACCTTGATGGGCACCGGCTGATCGTCGTGCATCCAGTCGGTGTGGTAGATGAGGCCGGCCTCCGCCATCAAGTCTGGGGTGCGCTCGGTGCCGGAGATAGCGGGTCCCAGCATGCCCTTGAGCTGTTTGCCGGTGTGACGGCGCAAGGTGTCGATGGTGTCCCGGTAGAACTCCCGCTCCTGTTCCTCGTTCAGGGTATTCAGGTAGCGGGTGTTGTAGATGCCGTGGCTCATGAAGTCCCAATTCCGATCCACCATGGCCTGACCTATTTCGGGGAAGTGCTCCAATACCGCCATATTTAGCGAAACGCAGCAGCGGATGTTGTACTTGTCCAAGGGTTCCAGCATGCGCCAGAATCCAACCCGGTTTCCGTAATCCCGGTAGGAGTATTGCTGAACGTCGGGATATGGCGTGCGAGCCCAGGGATTGCGCACGCCGTCGAAGTCGGGCAGATACTCGTAGTGCTCGACGTTTGGGGAGATCCAAAGCGCCACACGGGCGTTGTTGGGCCACTTGATCACCGGGCGGTCTATGATGGGGCTGTAGGCTACCCGTTCGGATGGCAGCATGGTCATTTGGCTCACCTCACAGATTATTCGGCCACAACTGGCGGCCGCCGGCCCAGGGCCGGAGAGACGCTCTCGTAGCCGTGGGCCACTTGAAATAGTAGTGCCTCTTGAAAGGGACTGCCAACGAACTGCAGGCCGATGGGCAAACCGGCCTGGGTGAATCCGCAGGGGACCGTGATGGCCGGCAGACCGGTGGCATTCATTGGACTGGTGTTGCGAGAGATGATTCCCGAACCAGGTCCGCGTACTTTGTGCTGAACCCCACCAACGGTGATGAACTCGTCCCGGATGGGAGGCGCGGCAAAGGGGGCCGTGGGCATCACCAGGAAGTCCACGTCCTGGAGTACCCTGGCGTGTTCATCTTTGATGATGCGCTGCACCTTCAGGGCTTTGGAGTAGTCCCGGCCCAGGACGAACTGGCCCGCCAGAGTACGGTAAAGAACATCGGGCCCATAGGCATCCCGATTGGCCTTGATCAACGGCTCGTGGGTTACCACGCTATCGGCCATGGCGGCGAAGCGAAGGGCCCCGAAGTACTCCATGCTCGGCAGGCTCACCTCCCTGGTTTCCGCTCCCAACTCCTCCATGGCAGCCAATGCCTGCCGCACCGAGGCTTCCACCTCGGGCTCTAGCAGATCAAAGTAGTGGTTGCTGGGTACTCCCAATCGAATTCCCGCCAAACCCTTGCCCAATCCGGCAGTGTAATCCGGTACCGGTACCGGCACCGTGCTGGGGTCCAGGGGGTCGTAGGCGGCGATGGCCTGAAGCACCAATGCGCTGTCCGCCACGGAGCGGGTCATGGGACCGATGTGGTCGCCGTTGAAGCTAGTTACCATCAGTCCGCGCTGGCTGACCCGGCCAAAGGTCTGCTTTAGTCCAACCACGCCGCAAAAAGTTCCGGGCAAACGCACCGAACCGCCCAGGTCGGTGCCCAGAGAGGCGAAAGTAACCCGTGCCGCTACGTTGGCGCCGCCTCCTCCGCTGGAGCCGCCGGGTATGTGGTCCAGCGCCCAGGGATTGTGGACGGCCCCATAGTGGGGGTTGTTGGAGGTGGCCCCGGCGGCGAACTCCTCCAGGTTTTCCTTGCCCAATATGATGGCCCCGGCTTCCTTGCAGAGCCGGACCACGTGGGCGTCTTCATCCGGGACATGGTCGGCCAGCACCTTTGATCCCACGGTGGTCCGGATGCCCTTGGTGGCGATGTTGTCCTTGATCCCGATGGGGATACCCTGTAACGGCCCCCTATACTCGCCCCTGGCCAGGGCCGCTTCCTGCTCCCTGGCTTGAGCCATAGCTTGATCGCCCAGTATGGTGATGAAGGAATTCAAGATGGGTTGGAGGCGGTCCGCCTGGGCCAGCGCGGCTTGCGTAATCTCCACGGGAGATACCTCCCGCCGCTGCACCATGGGGGCCAACTCCTCTATCGTTAGCTGGAGCAAGTCAGTGCTCGATGCCATGCTCACCCCCCTTCATCCGCATGCGAATCCTGGGCGTGCAGAAGCCGGGCGGACATGACCCCGGACAGGTCCATGTCCCGTAGTTTTTCCAGGTCCTCCATGTAGCTTTCAAGCTCAGGACGTATCAGCGCCAACTCGGCGTTGGAAAGCTCGAAACCGTGGTAGTCTCGAATGATCGCTTTCAGGGTTTCGTCTTGGATCGGCACCGGTAGTACCTCCGAGGAATGGCCGGTTCACGCCAGAGTGTAAACCAGGGCACATGGGAAATCAATTATGGTCCGATGGACGTGATGTATCGGTTATGGACCGGTCGTCCCGGCGAAGCCCGGGATCCATGGCATGCTTCAAGCACCAACGTACTTGGACACGCCTCAGGCGTGTGACGACAATGGTTGCTCCTAACGCGGAATGTCAGACCGATACAATACCCGATGAGACGTCCGTGGAGGCATGGCTATCTATCATGCCAGCTTGGGGTATCTTCGTTCACCGAGTGGAGGAACACAAATGCTCCGGTGCGGCCAAGGCCCTTGAACTGCCCGGTCAGCACCTTGACGCGGGCGGGGTAATCCAGGTGGTCCAAAGACCTGAGATAGGCGTGGAAGGAGCCGTAGTCGCCGGCCAGGGCGAGCATAGTCAGAGCGTTTTCCACGGTGGCCAGGATCTTTTGCTTGTTGCGAACGATGCTCGCGTCCTCAAACAGCCTGGAGATGTCCGGTACATCAAAAGCCGCGACCCCGGCAACGTCAAATCCATGAAAGCTGCGCCGGAAATTGTCCCATTTATCATGAACCACCCGCCAGCTAAACCCGGCGCGGAAGATGGCCTTGGTCAGCTCTTCCAGGTAGCCGTCGTCGCCCTCCGGCGTAGCTCTGGGCGGTATCTCGCGCATTCTCTGCATGTTCGGTTCCAGATTGTTGGCTGGGGTATCTTGGTCTCGATCCTAAATAGATGGCGCCAACAATGACATCATTATCATCGCATACTCGAAGCGGCGATCGGCGCCGGGTTCCGGCCACCCGGCTTCACCGGGAAAGACGGATTGGCTCGAATAGTAGGATGCTCCCATATTAATTTATGTTGCCTGACTGTATTATGGGTGTAATGGCTCATCCTTTATAGAGGCGGCGATACGGGCCAGCACCACCCCGCCTCCAAATGATCTTTCGAGGACCGCTTGAGGAATCTGGCCGACTTCCTGGTACACCTTTTCCGCCACGATGGAGATCTAGAGCGTATCTATGTCTCCGCGGTCCATGACCGGTGTTTGCTGTGCGAGGAATCCATCAGCGAGTCCCCGGCCTACCTGACCTACCGCGTCTGCCCCTACTGCCGCTTCCACTACACCCTGTCGGCACGGCAGCGGATCGAGTTGCTGGCGGACAAGGGGAGCTTTAAAGAGTCTCACAAATACCTGCGCTCGGTGGACCCGCTGTCCTTCTCCAAGAAGGGCGCGTACGGCAAGCTGCTGTCCCAGGACCAGAACCGAACGGGCCTGACCGAGGCGGCGGTTACGGGCCGTTGCCGTATCGATGGCACAGAGACGATGCTGGTGGTTCTGGACTTCGGCTTCATGGGTGGCAGCATGGGCAGCGTGGTGGGAGAGAAGGTTGCCACTGCTCTCGAGACGGCGGCCCGCCGAAACCTGCCGGTGGTAGCCCTGGTTACCGGCGGCGGCGTACGCATCCAGGAAGGGGTCCTCTCGCTGATGCAGATGGCCAAAACCGTGACTGCCGCGAACCGGCTGCGGGATGAAAACCTGCCTTTCATCGTGGTCCTGGCCAACCCCTCCACCGGGCAAGCGTATGCCAGCTTTGCCAACTTGGCTGACATAATCCTTGCCGAGCCAGGCTCCCTGATAGGTCTTTCTCCCATGAGGACGCTTCAGCAAACGTCCAAGATCCCCCTCCCCTTGGATGCCCACACCGCGGAAGCTCACGTAAGCCACGGTCTGCTGGATAATGTGGTGGACCGGGAGGCCCTCCAGTCTCGCCTGGCGATCTTGTTGAAGATACTTACCAATCAATCAATGGGTAAGGGCAACCATAATCAGTTGCTCAAGTCAGCGACGGAAGAAGCGGACGTCGAGCCTTGGGAGGCGGTGAAGATTGCCCGGCACGACGAGCGGCCCCTGGCCATGGCCTACATCCGGGCGATGTTGGACCCATTCATTGAGCTGCGGGGAGACAGACTGAGCAGCGACGACCGCTCGATCGTATGCGGCGTAGGCTTTCTCTGCGGAGACCCGGTTGCCATCATTGGGCAGCAGCGCCGTCCCGGCCTGGAGGGGGAACGTTACCATGTGTATCCCGACGGGCTGCGCAAGGCCCAGAGGGTGATCAAGCTGGCATCCCGGTTCAAACTTCCCCTGATTACCCTGATCGATACCCAGGGAGCCGATCCGGGCCTGGAAGCCGAGGAACAGGGGGTTGGCAACGCCATAGCCACCACACTTTCTCTCATGGTGGGGGCGCCCACGCCCATCGTTTCGGTCATTATCGGTGAAGCGGGCAGTGAGGGTGCCCTGGCTTTGGGCTTGTCCGACCGGATCCTGATGCAGCAGTATGCGGTTTACTCGCCCATCTCGTTGAACCACACCTTGGGCGGTACCTACCACGACCATCTGCTGGACCGGGAGGCGGCGGAAGCGCTGATGCTAACCTCCCGGGACTGCGTTGAGCTTGGCATCGCAGACCAGATAGTGCCGGAGCCCAAAGGAGGGTCCCACACCGACGTTAAAGAAGCCGCGTCGTTGTTGCTCACGGCTGTCTACAAGCAACTGACGGCGCTGTCCAAACTCTCCGAGAGTAAGCTGCTGAAGCGCCGATACCAGAAGTTCCGCAGGATGGGTGAGCGCAGCACCTACTCTCAGGAAGCCATGAACCGGGAAGTCGAACTTTTGATGAACATCACCTCGGGCACCCGAAGGCGCAGCCGGGTGGCTCGCGGCCAACGAAAAAGGACCTCGGGAGAAGAATCCCACGAGGCCCAGGTTTCCGCCGCTGAATAGGTCGGCCGCCGAATAGGTCAGGGTAAGTTAGACGGTCATGCCGCCTCACGACCCAGTTCTTTCAGGCTTTCTTTGACCGCCTTCGCCAGATTCGTGTATTCCTCATTCACCGAAGAGTCGGCCAAAGTGGTTGGCATGGAGCTATCCTGGTAGGAGGCACGCAGGGCCAGATTCCCGAGGAAGGGCGCATCTACCTCTTTGGCTAGCCTCTTGCCCCCTCCTTCTCCGAATATCTCGCCGGTATAGTTCTCCACCACGCCCAAGACGTTCAGGTTGAGCTTGCGGATCATGTTTATGCAACGTTTGGCGTCCATGTTGGCCAGCTCTTGGGGCGTGCTCACCACCACAAAGCCGTCCATGGGCAAGGTCTGCATCACCGTGAGGGGAGAGTCGGAGGTACCGGGAGGCAGGTCCACAACCAGATAATCCAGCTCACCCCATTCGGTTATCTGCAGGAACTGGTTGATGGCGTTGTGAATCATGGGGCCACGCCAGATGATGGCCTCCTCTTCGTTTTCTTGAAAGAAAGCCATGGAAACTACCCGCACACCCCACTTCTCGGAGGGAAGGATCTGACCGTCGACGTAGTCCGGTTTCTCGCTGATTCCCAGTACCTTGGTCACGTTGGGGCAATCGATGTCTACGTCCAGCAGTCCAACCGCGTGGCCTTGCTGGGCTAGAGTCACAGCTAGATTGACCGCGACGGTGGTTTTCCCAACCCCCCCTTTGCCGCTATATACACCGATCTTGCTCTTGATCTTGGCAAGACGGTCCGTGATCTGGCGCTTTTCCTTCCAGCTTTTCTTGATCTGTTCTAGCCGGGCATTTTCCTGGGGGGTGGGCATGCTATCCTCTCACCGCGGCGCCCTTAATTGTGGCCGTGGACAAATACCGGGGTCTTGGTCTTTCGGTTACTCCGGCTGCGTTAAATGCCAAGCTGAGAGCGGGCTTCTTCGCTAATCAAGTCGGGAGACCAGGCCGGTTCGAAGACCATCTCGATATTGACCTCTTCCACACCCTCAATTTCCTGAATCGCCCATTCAGCCTGTTGGGCGATGTAAGGTCCCATTCCACAGCCAGGGAAGGTCAAGGTCATCTGAACATATACATCGCCTTCGGTGACCTGGACATCATAGATCAGTCCCAGGTCCACCACGTTGACGGGTATCTCGGGGTCGAAAACGGACTTCAGGCTTTCGTACACGTCTTCCTGTGTTACCTGCGTGGTCATTCCTTCCTCCCATTGGGCCTACTGACACTAAAATTTGGTCTGCTTTAGTAATTATAAGGAAAGTCGACCTAATTGGTCAACAATCTCAGGGGATCAATAACACCTTGCCGGTGGTGGCCCGGCCTTCCAGTTGCCGGTGGGCCTCCGGCGCCTCCGACAATGGGAAGACGTGGTCCACGCGCAGCTTCAATTCTCCGGATGACACCCAGCCCAGAACGTCTCCAGCCCTCTTTTCCAGCTCCGCCCTTGTGACCGTGTAATCCCCCAGTCCGGGGCGGGTCAGGAACATGGAACCGTTGCCCAGAACGCGAGGGTCCACGGGCGGCACCGCGCCGCTGGCCTGGCCGTAGAGCACCATGTAACCTCTGCGGGCCAGGCAGGTGAGGCTCTGGTCGAAGGTGGTCAGGCCCACCGCGTCGTACACCACCTGCACGCCTTCTCCGTTGGTGGCCTCGGTCACCGCCTTGGCGAAGTCTTCCTGGGTGTACAGGATCACCTGGTCGGCCCCGGCTTCACTGGCCAGTTTCGCTTTGGCATCGGTGGACACCGTGGAGAATACGTAGGCGCCCAGGCGCTTCACCATCTGGATCAGCAGCAGGCCCACTCCGCCGGCGCCGGCGTGGACCAGCACCCGGTCGCCAGATTGTACCCGATAGGTGGCGTAGCATAGGTAATGGGCGGTCATTCCCTGAAGCATGGCGGCGGCCCCATCCCTGGCGTTGAGGCCGTCCGGAAGCTTGATTAGGCGGTCGGCCGGCACCACGGCTTGCTCGGCGTAGGAACCGGGGATGCTACAGTAGGCCACGGCGTCACCTTCTTTCACCGCGGTGACACCGGCGCCAATGGCGCTTACGACTCCCGCTCCTTCAACGCCGATGATCCGAGGTAGAGGGGGACCTGGATTGATCCCGGCCCGGCTGTAGATGTCGGTAAAGTTGACTCCCGCCGCTTGTATCTGCACCAACGCCTGGCCGTTTCCAGGGCTGAGATCGGCCACCTCCTGATACTCCAGGGCCTCTGGACCGCCGTACTGGCTGATCTGCACTGCCTTCATCGTTCCTCCGTATGGCTCTGTTGCGTGGCTTTGGGCTTCGCAGAATCTCCCTGGTTGGGGAGGACTGGTACCATTCCTTCGTCGGGACGATCCTTGGGGACAATTCTCGATTTCGCTAGTATACATGGGCTGCTGGTATACAGGGAATCGGATTACCGGTTGCCCAGCGGACTGATCAGAATAGTGTGCAGGCCTCTGTATTTTGGTTGCCATCGCTTGGGGAAGCTGCTATGATTACTAGGTTATCCCCAGACACAAGACGTTTTCAGGACACGCCTAGCACCTTTTCAGCATCGGATGCCGAGTTGGCTGGGTTTTCCACCACAAACATCTCTAGCAATGCCGTAAATCGCCGAGGAGTTCTCTTGACAGAGAGTCTACTGGACCGTATCCAGAACCCGGCAGACTGTAGCTACGTGCCTATCCTGCGTCCGGCCAAGATAAGCCAGCCAACCAGCCCCTTAGCTAAACCAACCCTGCTTCCGTCCCCAGCCCCCTTGATGAAGCATGCCGCGGGAATCGGACCGGGATCACCGGCCTTTTCCTAATCAGTGGTCTGATTCAATTGTTTGCTAAAGCATATGGTTAAAAACCAACACTCCAGGAGGTAGCTGAATTGGTCACCTACACTGGTCCCTCCCTGTCTGAAGCCTTGATTCGTTTCATTTCCACAAAAAAGGGCCGCGCCAAGGCAGCGGAGGGTCAGCAGGAACTGGGCAGATTTGTTACCTGGTGTGGACGCGACCGGAACGTGTGCGATCTATCTCCATCCGAGGTTGCAGACTATGCCCAGTACATCGGCCAGCGAGGTTCCGAATCAGTCCAAAAGCTTACTCCCGTCAAGGCATTTTTGGGTTTCTTGAAAGATGAAGGTTGGGTACAGACAGGCCTCGCCTCTCACCTGCGGGTTCCCCGCACCCGGCGCGCCGCCGGGCGGCGAGGCTCTGGGTCTGCAGCCTCCGCAGGCACTCTTCTGAGCCAGGAAGGATACGACCGGCTCGTCCTTCAGCTAGAGGGTCTCAAAGTTGAACGGGTAACCGTGGTAGACGATATCCGCCTCGCGATGGCGGACAAGGATTTCCGCGAAAATGCCCCCCTGGAGGCCGCCAAAGAGCACCAAGGGATCATCGAAGCCAGAATCAGGGAGTTGGAATCCAGCCTGTCCACCGTGCAGATACTGGGGCCGGATTCGAAAATCGTGCGCCTCAGGACGGCCCTTGGCACCAGCGTCACCTTGAAAGATGTGAGTTCCGGAAAGGAGCTGGTTTACAAACTGGTGGATGTACGTGAAGCCGACGCGGCTTCAGGAAAGATCTCTACACAATCACCGGTGGGCCAGGCCCTATTGGACCGTGCGGTGGGCGATGAGGTGACTGTAAATGTGCCGCGTGGCACCGTGCAATATGTGGTGCAGAAGATAGCCGGCTAACCTCAGGTTATCCGCCCCCCTAAATTGTCATTGAGCAAACCAAAGGCCCAGCGCCGATTATATCGGCGCTGGGCCTTTGGTTTTGGGTCAAAACTTTTGGTCAAATGCTACCCGGACACGGACATCCTATCCCAGCTTTTCCACCTCAGCCAGAATCATGGCCGGGTCCGGCAGAACGCCGGGTTCGTAGGTTTCACGGAATCGGATGATTCCCTCTTTGTCCACGATGATCACGGCTCGGTTACTCGCGCCCCGGTCCTCGTTGTAAAGGCCGTAAGCCTGGCTCGCTTTCCCCCTGGGGTGGAAGTCGGACAGCTCTGGATAGGGTAGACCACCCAGCGCGGTAGTCCAGGCCCGGTGGGCGGGTACGGTGTCGCAACTTATGCCCAGCACCTGGGCATTCTTCTCCTCGAACCGGCTGTAGTGCTGCCGGAACGAGGTAGCCTGTGTGGTTCAACCAGAGGTGAAATCAAAAACGTGGAAAGACAGGATCACGTTTTTCTCGCCTCGGTACTGGCTGAGAGATATGTCTCCCTCACTAACCGAGGGAAGTGTGAAATCTGGGGCGGTATCTCCAATTTGTGCGGGCATGTACATTCCTTTCCTTTTTAAGTATTAGGGGACGGTTTTCTTATCGTCTCAAAACCCTCATAGGATTATACCTTACCTGGGCGCGCGATACGATTGTCTGGCGCTTTGGCGGGGCGCTGGCGCACCATACGAGGAGCCAGCCGGTGTTGGTAAAGCCCTGGTGGGGTCAAAATCCCCCATGTTATACTGGGCCGAAATGACAACCAGGCGCGGACCGGAGGTAGAGCCCCCAGGATTTGTACCTGACGTCCAGGTACGCCGCCCCATTACCAACGACTACAAACGCGCCGATGCTTAGGGTATTTTGCAGGTAGTGTACAAGCGGGGGGTGTACCTCCCGGAGCTTGATCTGTGGTTGGACTCGCTGCGCCGGAGAGAAGAGGGAGTGATCTCCCACGCTCACTCCGACCATATCGCCCGCCATCAACGGCCCATTCTGACTGCCAACACTCTGCTGCTGCTGGCAGACTACTTGAAAAAAGCCGACCCCGTCGCCCTTGCCTACAATGAACCGCTGGAGACGGATAGGTACAGACTCACTCTCCATCCCGCCGGCCACTGCCTGGGTTCGGCTCAAGTATTGGTGGAGTCGAAAATCAGCGGTGAGCGGCTGCTGTACACCGGGGACATCAAGGTGCGGCCCAGCCCCATCAACGAGCCGTTGGAGGCGGTGCCCTGCGACATCCTGGTTTTGGAAGCCACCTACGGCCGGCCCGAATACACTTTCCCCTCTCAAGAAGAGGTGCTGGCCACGGGCTATAAGACTTTGAGGTCCTGGCTGTCACGGGGCGAGAAACCCATGGTTCTTGCATGGAGGTTGGGGAAAGCCCAGGAAATTCTGCACTACCTGCTGGCGGAGGGTTTCGACGTGGCGGTGGAAGAGGGCATCTACCGTGTGGCCGAGTCATACCAGCAGGCGGGCGTCGCCTTCCCCGCCGGCTTCCAGGTATTCGATGGGGAGTGGCCCGAAGGCCGGGTGGTACTGTGGCCGCCGGGCCGCCGGTCTGCGGCGGTGGCCGATGGGCTTCGCGGTGTCCGTTCCCTGGAGTTCACCGGCTGGGCCGTCTCCGGTGGACTTGGCGGAAGCCACCGGTGGGGCCGCCGTGGGGATGCCAGCCTGCCCTTCAGCGATCACCCGGACTTCAACGAACTGGTGGACTACGTTCGCCGGGTGGCGCCAAAACAGGTGTACACCGTGAACGGCTTCCCGGAGCTGGCCGCCCACCTACGCGGTCTGGGCTACCCGGCCATACACTTGGACGGACGCAGCGAGCAACAAGATGCCGGTTTCCAGATGAAGCTGCTGTAACTCTCCCGCCGCGCGATGGACGAGAAGGCCCAGAAGCTTATCGGCGGCCTAATCTGCTCATGGATTCTGCGCCAATCAGGATGAGGAATCCAAGAGCCATCGGCGTCACCAGCGTGCTGAGGAACACCCAAACCTCGTCTTGGACCGCGAGGGCGGCAGCTTTGCTACTGACCGCTAAAGCGATCCCAACTATGACCAACCCTAGGATCCTACCCAACCAGGCGGCGCCCTCTAGAGTTATGTAGCTACTTGGACTGTTTGGAGTTGGGCCCTGCTCTGCCATTGCTCGGCTCCTTCCAGTCTTCCGCGGCGCTCTGGAGCGTTGGTAGGGATATACCGGGGGCATACAACGGCCGCAAAAGGCTGTGGAAATTTCCGGGAGTTAACCATCCAAGTGCAGAGTTGTCAAGTAGGGTGCGCAAGAGGCATATATAAACGGTCAGTATGATACGGAAGCGACGCTTTCTGACGATCTGAAGCGACATAGATGAAGATATTTCGTCGTGATCTGAGCACCACCATGTTTGGGCAGTAGTAAGGGCGGCGCATGCGCCGCCCTTACTACTGCGATTGCCGCCGATCTAGTCCGGCGTGGTGCCCACCGGCGGTAGTTTGGCTTCTTCGTCGGCGGCCAGCATGCGGTTGACGGCGCTCAGGTAGGCTTTGGCGCTGGCCACGATGATGTCGGTGGATGCCCCCCGGCCCGTGTATTTCTGCCCGTCTTTTTCTATGCGGATGGTCACCGTGCCCATGGAGTCGAGACCTTCGGTGACCGACTGGACGTTGAAGTCCACCAGCTTGCAGGTGCAGCCGATCACCCGGTCGATGGCGTTGCACACGGCGTCCACCGGGCCGTTGCCGGTTGAGGCGTCCGTAGTAACTTGTCCGTCGGGACCGATGAGCCGAACGGTGGCCGTGGGTATGTCGTGGTCGCCGCTGGAGAAGTGAACGTGGTCCAGGGTGTAAGATACCGGCTCGGTGGACACCCTCTTCTCCTCGTCCATCAGGATCTCCAGGTCCCGGTCGTTAACCTCCCGCTTCTTGTCGGCCAGTACCTTGAACGACTCGAAAACGGCGGAAAGCTCCTCACGGGAGAGCACATATCCCAGATCCTCCAGCCGGGACTGTAGGCCGGCGCGGCCGCTGAGCTTGCCCAGCACCATGGTGCTGCCGGGCACTCCCACCCGCTCGGGCTGCATCACCTCGTAGGTGGAACGGTTCTTCAGCACGCCATCCTGGTGGATGCCGGAGGCGTGGCGGAAGGCGTTCTCGCCCACCACCGCCTTGTTTGCCTGCACCGCCATCCCGGTGATACGGCTGACCAGGCGGCTGGCCTGATAGATCTGGGTGGTATCGATGCCCATATCAACTTTGAAGAAGTCTTTCCGGGTATCTACCGCCATGATTATCTCTTCCAAAGAAGCGTTACCGGCCCGCTCGCCGATACCGTTGATGCACCCTTCCACCTGGAAGGCGCCGGCCTTAATGGCGGCCAGGCTGTTGGCCACGGCCAGGCCAAGATCGTTGTGGCAGTGGACGCTGAGGGTAACTCCATCGATGCCGGCTACTTTCGCCTGTATGTCCCGAAGCAGCTCGGCAAAGTCGGACGGGATGGCGTAGCCCACGGTGTCCGCGATATTGACGGTGGTCGCGCCGGCCCGGATCACCTCTTCCAGCATCTGGTAGAGGTACTCACGGTTGGTGCGAGTGGCGTCCATGGGAGAGAACTCCACGTCTGGGCAGAGCTTCTTCGCCCGCTCCACCATGGTCACAGCCATCTCCATAACTTCTTCGCGGTTCTTGCGTAGCTGGTGCATCTGGTGGATCTCAGACGAGGATAGGAATACGTGGATGCGGGGCCTTTCGGCGTGTTTGACGGCTTCCCACGCTTGGTCCACGTCGTTGGCAACAGCGCGGGCCAGGGAAGCGATTATGGGGCCCTTGACTTCACGGGCGATGTTGCTCACCGCTTCGAAATCTCCAGGGGAACTGGCGGCGAAACCGGCTTCGATGATATCCACGTGCATCTTCTGAAGCTGGCGGGCGATCTCCATCTTCTCGTCCCCAGTCATTCCGATGCCCGCGGACTGCTCGCCGTCGCGGAGGGTAGTGTCCAAAAACAGTATTCTGTCGTCGGCCATGATTCATTTCCTTTTCGTTGTTTAAGATGGGCAGGTCTATTCGGCTTTAACCCGCTCTAGCTCTCCCACGTCGAAGGGGAGAGGACGTGTCCCTTCCCCCTTTACGGGGGAAGGCTAGGATGGGGGTGATTCTTAAACACGTGGCAGGAGCACGTAGTCCACCGCCGCCAGCCCTGCCAAGACCAGCGCGCGATGGTGGACTACTCTCAACGTCCCCCTGATGTTTTCAATCCTTTCCATTGACCTGCTCCGGTGTATACGTTCTCAGCACTGCTGAGAGGATCAAAGTTTTCCAAATCGGTCGCTACGCCAGCCGGTTCCTCAACCGGGGTAAGCGATGCCCTAAACCTACTTGGGGTCCAGCCACGGCATCATGGACCGTAGCTGCTTGCCGACTTCCTCGATGTGGCTGCCCCGGGCCTCCTCCCGCAGGGGTGTGAACCGCTTGCGGCCCTCATCGTTCTCCGCGATCCACTCCCGGGCAAAGCTGCCGTCCTGGATTTCCTTGAGGATGGCGCGCATATTCTCACGCACGTGCTCGTCGATGACCCGTGGTCCGCGGGTCAGGTCGCCGTATTCGGCGGTGTCGCTGACCGAGAAGCGCATGTAGTTGAACCCACCCTGATACATCAGGTCGACGATCATCTTCAGCTCGTGCATGCACTCAAAGTAGGCGATCTCAGGCGGGTACCCGCCCTCCACCAGGGTATCGAACGCGGCCTGTACCAGGGAGGTGACGCCGCCGCACAGTATGGTCTGCTCGCCGAAAAGGTCGCTCTCGGTCTCAAACTTGAATGTGGTCTCCAGAACCCCAGCGCCGGTGCTGCCGATGCCCTTGGCGTAGGCCAGGCCTATCTCCTTGGCATGGCCTGTTGCGTCCTGGTGGACGGCCAGCAGGCTGGGCACGCCGACTCCCTCCTTGAATAGCTCACGCATCCGATGTCCGGGAGCTTTGGGGGCCACCATCATGACGTCCACATTGTCCGGTGGGACCACCTCACCGTAATGAATACTGAAACCATGGGCCACCATCAGGGCGCTTCCGGCACGAATGTTGGGCAGGATCTGCTCCTTGTATACGCCGCCCTGGATATGGTCCGGGATCAGAATCATCAGCACGTCGGCTCGCTTGGCCAGATCAGGCACGTCGGTTACCTCCAGACCCGCCTCTTCAGCCACGGCCCGGCTCTTGCTGCCGGGATACAGGCCGACGACCACGTTCTGGCCGTTGTCCTTCAGGTTCAGGGCGTGGGCGTGGCCCTGGCTGCCGTAGCCGACTATCCCAATTGTCTTATCCGCCAGCAATCCCAGGTCCGCGTCCTTGTCGTAATAAACGTTTACCATCGCACTCACTTCTCAAAAATTCTGGGCGCAACGCCCCAGTAACTCAGATGGAAGTTCTCTCTTGGCCGGCCAGCGCTATCACTGGATTACGGCCATGCCGACATCGTCGGTAACCTGGCCGTTGGCCTGGCCGCGCACCATGGCGACCACGCCGGTGCGAAGCATCTCGATGACCCCGCAAGGCTCCAGCAGGTTGTAAAGGGCGTTGATCTTGTCCTCTTCCCCCGTTATCTCCACCACCATGGATTGGGTGCCAACATCCACGATGGAGGCCCGGAAGAGATTGACGATCTGGATGATCTCACCCCGGGTCGCCGGAGTGGCCAGCACCTTGATCAGGGCCAGTTCCCGGGCCACGGTTTCCCGGCCGGTGATGTCGGAGACGCGTATCACGTCGATGAGTTTGTCGAGCTGCTTGGTCACCTGGTTAACGGTGTCTTCGTCGCCCTCCACCACGAAGGTCATGCGGGAGAAGCCGGGTTGCTCGCTCTGGCCCACCGCCAGGCTGGCAATGTTGTAGCCGCGCCGCCGGAACATGCTGGCGATGCGGGTCAGCACCCCCGGCTTGTCGGCAACCAGGGCTACTATCGTGTGTTTCTGTTCTTTATCGCTCATCTATGCCGTCCGTTCCGGCGTGGGCTCTTCCAACATCTCGTGCACCGATTCCCCCGCGGGGATCATAGGGAAGACGTTTTCATCGGCTTTGACCACAAAGTCGATGACCACCGGGCCCGGGATCTCCATGGCCTGCTGAATGGCCTCGGCGACTTCCCCCTTCTCTTTGACCCGGATGCCCGCGATGCCATAGGCCTCGGCCAGCTTCACGAAGTCCGGGTTGCGCGTGTAGACCGTGGAGAAATAGTCCTTCTCATAGAATAAGTCCTGCCATTGGTGCACCATGCCCAGGACCCCGTTGTTCATGATGGCGAACTTGACGTTGATGTTATTCTCCACCGCGGTGGCCAGATCACACATGGTCATCTGAAATCCACCATCCCCGGCGATGGACCAGACCGTCTTGTCGGGCCGGCCGACTTTGGCGCCCAGCGCAGCCGGCACTTCGAATCCCATGGAGCCCAAGCCCCCTGAGGTGATCAGGGTGTTCGGTTCCAGAAAAGCGCAGTACTGGGCGGCCCACATCTGGTGCTGCCCTACCCCGGTGACTATGATGGCCTCGCCCTGCGTCGCCTTGGTCAGCTCCCGGAGCACGAATTGGGGCAGCAGCTCATCGGTTTCCCGGATGACCGTGGATGGATGGTCCACGCGCAGGGCATCGATATAGTGCAGCCAGTCCATATGGACGTTGGCCTCAACCTGGGGGACCAACTGGCCCAATACCATTTTGAGGTCGCCCAGCAAAGGGACCGTGGCCTTGACGTTCTTGTTGAGCTCCGACGGGTCGATATCGATGTGAATCACCTTGGCATTGGGCGCGAAGTCCCGAAGGCGTCCGGTTACCCGGTCGTCGAACCGCATGCCGAGGGCGATCAGCAGGTCCGCTTTGTCGATGGCCAGGCTGGCGTACGCCATGCCGTGCATTCCCGGCATCCCCAAGTTCAGGTAGTGGTCGGTTGGAAAGGAGCTGATCCCCAGAAGGGTGGTGACGACCGGGATCTGGGCCTTTTCCGCAAGCTCCCTGACTTCATCGTAGGCGTGGGAGATCAACGTCCCGTGCCCGGCCAGAATGATGGGGCGCTCCGCCTCGTTTATCAGTTTGACTGCCTGAGCCACCTGCTCCGCCGGCGCTTCCCGCGGGGGGTTGTAGCCGGCCAGGCTTACATTTTCGGGCCAGATGAATTCCGTCCGCTCATCCAACAAAATATCTTTGGGAATATCCACCAGGACCGGGCCGGGACGTCCGGTACGCGCGACGTAAAAAGCTTCCTTTATCACGGGAGCCACTTCACTGACGTCCATGACCAGGTAGTTGTGCTTGGTGATGGGCAGGGTTATGCCGGTTACGTCGGTCTCCTGGAAGGAATCTTTTCCGATGGCGGCGCGGGGCACCTGGCCGGTGATGGCCACTATGGGTATGGAGTCCATCTGGGCGCTGGCGATGCCGGTGACCAGGTTGGTGGCTCCGGGTCCGGAAGTGGCGGAGCAGACGCCCACCCGTCCGGTTGCCCTGGCATAGCCGTCGGCGGCCATGACTGCGGCCTGTTCGTGGCGCACCAGTATGTGGCGCAGCTTGGGATACTTGGATAGGGCCCCGTATAGCGGCAGTACCGCTCCCCCCGGTAACCCGAAGATAACCTCTACGCCTTCCTTCAGAAGGCTTTCACAGACGATTTCCGCGCCGCTCAGTTCCATCGGTTCTCCTAGTCCTTTGCGTGCCCACTTTCCCAGCGGGTTCAAGGGGAATTTGACAAATAAAAAAACCCATCCCATGAAGGGACGGGTCTATCAGGCCCGCGGTACCACCCTTCTTTTCCGGCACAAGGCTTTCAGCTTTCAGGTGACGCCTGATCGCGGATTAGCTGTGATACCGGAACAGCTCGGAGACTTTTAACGGGGTCAACCGTCCCACCCTACTTCGGATATTGCTCCGTTGTTCAGGCGGGCCGCTCGGGGGCGAGTTGGGAGCCTTACTGCCGCCGGACTTTCACCGATCGCCGACTCTCTGAGACAGTGTACTCTTAGTACTCCCCTTCAAGGCGGGAACATTAATGGTGTAATCAAGAAATGTTAGCAGGCCGATTTGACCTTGTCAACAGCCCGTAACCGCCGCATCGGAGCCCTTCTATTATCGCCCTTTCCTAGCCATTGGAGCATAACCGGCCCAACTCCATCATACAGGGCTCCTGTGGTAGAATACACGCGTTCGATCCCCCTTTTGCGCGCCCTTAATCAGGGGGGCCAACGGGGGGTAATTAGGAGGAACCCCACCCTTGGCCGAGCGCATTTTCATCGGCGTAGCCTGGCCATATGCCAACGGGTCGCTGCATCTAGGCCACCTGGCCGGTTGCTATCTCCCGGCGGACATATTTGCCCGTTACCATCGGCTCAAAGGCAACGATGTGCTCATGGTATCGGGCAGTGACAGCCACGGCACCCCCATAACCATCCAAGCAGACAGGGAGGGCACGACTCCAGAGGCAATAGTGGAGAGGTTCCACCCCGAATTTCTGGATAGCTGGGACCGGCTGGGCATCACCTTCGACCTCTTCACCACCACTCTTACCGAGAACCACCAGAAAGTATTCCACGACCTGTTCCGTGTTTTGCAGGAGCATGGCCACATATATTCGGGGACCATGGTGCTGTCTTACTGTCCCCAATGCCAGCGGTTCCAACCCGACCGTTACGTCCAAGGGACCTGCCCACACTGCGGCAATATCCGGGCCAGAGGGGACCAGTGTGATAGCTGCGGACGGACCTTGGACCCCCAGGACCTGCTGGAGATCCGCTGCGTCATATGCGGTGCGGAGCCCGAGTTCCGGGAGTCGGAACACCTGTTTTTCAAGCTGTCCAGTTTCCAAGAACCCTTGCTGGAATGGGTACGCAAACAGACGCACTGGCGGCCCAACGTCCTCAATTTCACCCGCCGCTACCTGGAAGACGGGCTCAAGGACCGGGCCATTACCCGGGACATATCCTGGGGCGTGACCGTGCCGGCGGAAGGCCAAGAGGATAAGCGCATCTACGTCTGGTTTGAAGCGGTCACCGGTTATCTTTCGGCCGCAATCGAGTGGGCACAGCGGTCGGGCGATGCCGCCAGGTGGAAGGACTTCTGGCAGGACCCCGGTACTCGAAGCTATTACTTCATTGGAAAAGACAACATTCCATTTCACACCATCATATGGCCCGCTATGCTGATGGCTCATGGTGGTCTAAACCTGCCTTACGACGTGCCGGCAAATGAGTTCCTCAGTCTGGAAGATCAAAAATTCTCCACCAGCCAGAACTGGGCAGTGTGGTTGCCCGATTACCTCTCCAGATATGACCCGGACCCATTGCGCTACCTGCTATCCATTAATATGCCCGAGTCCGGGGATGTTAACTTCTCCTGGTCCGAATTCGTTCGCCGCAACAATGAAGAGCTGGTGGCGACCTATGGGAATTTGGTGCATCGGGTATTATCGTTCACCTACCGGAACTTCGATGGCCAGGTGCCCGATCATGGAACACTGGGCGAGTTGGACCAGGGCCTGTTGGATACGGCGCGAATCGCTATGGACGGTGTGGACCAGAACATCCACGCTTGCCATTTCAAGGCCGCCATCGGGCAGGCCTTCTCCCTGGCCCGTGACGCCAACCGTTACCTGGACACCAGGGCGCCGTGGCTGGCAATCAAGACCGACAAACAGGATGCCGCCACCAGTCTTTGGGTTAGCATAGCCGTCATTAACTGCTTGAAGGTGATGCTGTTCCCCTTCCTGCCATTCAGCTCTCAGCAGCTTCATGGTTACCTTGGGCTTGATGGTAAGGTGGAAGAAGGAACGTGGGACTTTGACCATGCCGTTGGAGCTATGGAGTCGGGGCGGCCATTGCGCAGTCCGGCGCCGCTCTATACCAAGCTGGACCCACAAGTGGTTGATGATGAACTTCAGCGCCTCGGCGGCCAAACTCGCAACACGGTAGCACAGGAGGCAGGGTGTTGACAGGCCTGGACCAGCAGACCGCTTCAATCTACGCTCCCATACAGACCCACTTGGATCAAGTGGATGCAACACTGGCTGGGTTGTGCCGAAACGACAGACCCGAGTTGTTACCCCTCTTGGACCACGTTCTTAACTCGGGTGGCAAGCGTATACGCCCCGCTATCACTCTGCTTGCCGCCGCGTTCTATCCCCACGACCCAAAGAATCCCATAATCATGGCTGCGGCGGTGGAGCTTCTTCATCTGGCTGCCCTCATCCATGACGACACGGTTGACGATTCGGACCTACGCCGGGGGAAGGCCACGGTCAGTAACCAATGGGGCAAGCACGTGGCCGTTCTGTTTGGAGACTACGTATTCGCCACCTCGGCGACTTTTGTCTGCGACACCGATAATATACGGGTCGTGCGGCGTTTCTCCGAGACGATCATGGAGCTGGCCAGCGGCGAGCTGGTGGAGGTTTTCAACGCCTTCGACCCGGCGCAGGCCCGGGACATGTACCTAGATCGCATATACAGGAAAACCGCGTCCTTGTTTTGCACATCCGCGGAGACCGGCTCTATTCTGGGTGGGGCTCCCGAGCCGCAGATTCAGGCTTTGAAGGACTACGGTTACAACATCGGCATGGCGTTTCAGATAGTCGACGACCTGCTGGACGTCCACGGTGACGCGGCGAAGTTGGGTAAGCCGGTGGGCGCCGATCTCCTCCAGGGAGTGCTGACCCTGCCCACGATCATGCTGATGGAGCGCTACCCCGATGACAATCCCATCGCATCGCTGTTCAAGGACCCGACCCAGGACGGCAAAGTACAAGAGATCCTGGAGTTGATCAAAAACGCCGGCATCATCGAAGACTGTTACGCTATCATCCGGGAATACTCCGAGAAGGCCAGCCGCTGCCTGGATATACTCCCAGAATGCGACGCGCGAGTTTCCCTTCTGAAGTTGTGCGACTATATCTGGGAGCGCAGCCGGTAACCGACAGTCTCGGTGCGCCGATAGGGGTCCGCCCCCACCCGACAATCGTCTATCCGGCGTCCGCCGCAGGCGGAGAACCCAGAGAAGCGCTGGCTGGATCCACCGCCGCAGGCGGACGCTGGCATGACGGACTGGGTACAAGCTAATTATGAGGCTCTAGGATAGCAAGCCACCCTCCCAGGCAACCTGGCCTCCCACCACTGTCAGGACAGCGCGTATGTCCTTGAGTCGATTGGGATCCATCCTGATTGGATCGCCGTCCAGCAACACCAGGTCGGCCAGCTTGCCGGGCCGAATCGTCCCCTTGCGGCCTTGCGTCCCCTCGGCCCATGCCCCGCCCAGGGTGTTCATGCGCAGCGCCCGCGCCACCGGGATCCCTTGCCCCATGCCGGATCGGCCAGGTTCTCTCGCAGGCAGAGTCCCGCCGCCGCTGGTTGCTCGCGTCACTGCGCTGTAGATTGCTGGCCACGGGTTAGGGTCGGTAACCGGCGCATCGGAGCCGAATGCCAGGGGCACGCCTGCCCGGTCCAGGGCGCCCACGGCGTACAGGTGGGGCAACAGCGAAGGCTCAACCCTCTGTTCGTAAGCCTCCCCATTCCAGTAAACGAACCCCGGCTGGGTCACCACCATGGCGCCGCATTCCGAAACCTGAGAAACTAGCTCAGGAGGGCACTCGGCGCAGTGTTCGATGCGGTCCCTGGGACCTGCGGCGGAACCGGTCACAACCCGTGGGTTTTCCCGCAGGACCTGCACGGCGGCGGCCACTGCTTCCCGCTCCACGGCGTGTATGGCCACCGGAAATCCCTCGCCATGCGCCCGTTGTACCATCTGGTGCAGTTCATCGATACCGGGCTGTAGATCTCCGGTGGTCAGGGTCAGCATAATTTTTGTATGCCCCAAGCGCGACCCGTCATCGCCGTCGCCCCAGCACAGGCCCGCCTCCCGAAATTCGGCGAGGTGGGAGATGCCGGCCATCATCGTGACGCGGCAATGGAGCCTGCCCGATTCCCGCAGGCCCCGGTAAACGTCCCAACGCGACAGGTCGTTGCCGGGGCCCGCGTCCTGTACGGAAGTGATGCCATAACTTAATAGGGTTTGGTTCAGGCCCTCGATCCGCTCTTGTAGCGCCGACGGGTCTGCCGACGGTCCTAGCCGCTGGCGGAGAAAGGTGGCCGCATCCAGCAGTAGCCCGGTGGGTTCCCCTGTGTCCTGGATCCGATCGATCACCCCATCCACCGGGTCCGGAGTATCCTTGTCTATCCCTGCCATCTGCAGACCGCGGCTGTTCAGGACCGTGGCGTGCCCACTGCGATGGTCCAGGCGCACCGGATGGTGGGGCGCCACCGCGTCCAGCTCCCAGCGGGTCGGGTGCCGGCCCTCCTTCAGGGACAGATCGTCGTAGGCGAAGGCGCGTATCCATCGGCCCGGCGGCGTTCCCTCGGCCCGGCCGCGGACCAGCTCTAACAATTCCCGGATAGACGATACAGCCTGAGGGCTGCAGTCCAGTCCATGCCGGGCGGCGGCCAGTGCCAGCAGGTGGATGTGAGAGTCTATCAGGCCGGGCATCAGCGTCAGTCCCCGGCAGTCTATCCGTCTGCTTGCCGATCCGGTTAGCTTTGCCACCTCCTTGCCCTTTCCCACGGCAAGGATCGTTTCGCCCACGATTGCAACTGAGTCGGCGGTAGGTATGCCTGGTTCCAGTGACAAAACGTTGGCGTTAAATAGCAGCAGGTCTGCGGGCCTGGAAGACCTCTGGCTGCTGTCATGGGAAGGGTTGGTTTGCTGCATGTGAACCGGCTGCGTTGCGTGTGGCTCTGGTATGGTTGGTTCAGGGATTCGTGGGCGTTGGCCTATGATCTTACCATTGCACCAGCTATCCGCCGGCCTTTAGGCATCGGGACGAGTGCGCCAGAAGGGGAGTGGCCGCTCGGATGCTATAGCCGGGAGCGGGCCGTGATTTAGGGAGATCAAGGTTGATCTGCCCACGGGCATTAAGAGGCAGCAAGACGTGGCCGTCGTGCTCTACAAGCCCGTTGAAACATACCAGGAGGCCAGCAGCAACGTGCATGGCCTCCTGATTCATTGCGGCAACTGATGGGACTTCGTGGAACGCTTGAAGTCCCATGGGGTCGAGCTCACCCTTGAGCCGGAAGAGTATCTTTACTTTAGGAATCCAGTCCAATGGACCAGGGATAAGGCCCATCGGCGCAAGCCCAGTCCTAGGTTGTCTCGACCAACCGTGCCTGGTCTAGCTGTTCCTGAAGGGCCGGGACCGGTATGCGGTCCTGAAGCAGGCTATGGTCGGTCACTCCCTCCGGAAGTCCCGTGGGATTGGTGATCCACACCGAGGCCTCAAGGGCGATGCCGTTGGGGTCGGTGAAGTAGATCGAGTGGATAAACCGGTGGTCCACGATGTGGGTTACTTCAACACCGGCCTTGGCCAGCATGCCCTGCAATTCCAGCAGCGCATCCTCGCTTTCGACATCGAAGGACACGTGATCGAACTGGATGCGGCCGGTGGCGGGCTGCCCCGCCGGCTTGTGGAACTCCTCCACCATGCCGGGCCATTCGAAGAAGGCGATGGTGCTGTTTGGGCCCGCCTCGAAGAAATAGTGCCGGTAGGGGAGCTGGGGAGTGTTGCCGATGGCCGCCACCAGGGGCATTCCCAGGATATCGCGGTAGAACCGCACGGTTTTCTCCATATCGTTTGTAACCATGGCCAGATGATTCACGCCGCGGAACTTCATGTTTGCCTCCGTAGGTTGATTACCTGATTAGTATACGGCCCAGTCTTTACCTCGGTCCACATCGCCATTCGCATCTCGGTGTCCCGTCCGGGTTATGGGTCCGGAACCTTTGGTTCTGACCTGAGACTGATCCCTTAGCGATGCACATAACAAGCTACCACAATATGATTGCATAATCAATTATTTTATTTTCTGTAATTATTCCAACATACTTGAGTAATGGCCATATTGTATTCCATTGTTGCGCTGACGATATTGGTGCTGCATAACAGCACGCACCATGAACTGGCTGCGATGGAGCTTCGCCGCAACCTGTACGATTTGACTAATCAGCAGATGCCCATCAGGCTGAAACACGTTTCACCGCCAGCTGTGCGACTGTCGTTGCAAGAGGAGTTGGTTGATCGGACAATTGAACACACTAATGAGCACACGATCGTGCTGAATGTCCCTGGGCGAGATCAGGACCAGTGCTGCCACCATGTAACTCGGGGTAAGAGCAACCACGCAGACGCCCACTGGCACTGCCGTTGTGATATGGGCGCCACACTTTCGATTGGGGGTAACTCTGACCACGCCGTTGTGTACGGAGCGTATGCGCTGCTCGAGGCGCTCGGGTTCCGCTTCTATGTGTACCACGATGTAAAACCTGCGTCATTCCCAACAAC
>JADFJS010000063.1 GCA_022566155.1 Chloroflexota bacterium | reverse complement strand
CGGGGCTCACGTCGGCCAGCACCGCCCCGTGATAGCCGGTGGGAAATATGTCGGCCAGCAAGGCAAACTCGGCCTCGAATTCGTCACCGGGGGGTAGGGGCAAGCAATTGAAATCGGCGAAGGGCACCTGCAGGTATTCGGCCTGACCCCCGCCCCAAGGCCCCATGGCGACGTACCCGTAGGCGCCGCCGGCGAAGCCGGGGTTCACCGTGGTGCAGAACCCGGTGAAGCCCCGTTGGCAGTTCTTGCAGAACCCGCAGGCGACGTTGAAGGGCATCACCACCCGGTCGCCCACCTTCAGGGTCTTGACCGCCGGGCCCACCTCTTGGATCAGCCCCATGTTCTCGTGGCCGAATACGATGCCGGGCTGGGCGGCGGTGCGGCCCTCGTACATGTGCAGGTCGGAGCCGCAGATGCAGGAGGAAGTGATCTTGACGATGACGTCGTTTGGATGTTGCAGGGTGGGGTCCGGTACATTCTCCACCGCAACTTCAAAGGGTCCCTTGTACACCACGGCTCTCATAGTCTTTCTCCGGGTCTTTCATCCATCGGGTGGGCTGAGACCGTCTAAGGCCGGCTCAGGCATCGCGGACTGCCACTGCCTCGGCAATCTTTATACCACGTCTACCGGTTTTGGTACACCTGAAATACCCGGGGGTTGCCCAGGGCGGCAGCCGATACCCAGGGTGCAAACCTCAAGTATCAAAGGAGACGGATAGTGTCGTAAAACTCCGCTATCGAACCGGCAAACACCCTCTGAAACTAGAGGTGGCCACGCAAAACTTACCGAGCCATCCAGTGGGACCCGGCAGAGGATGTAACATAATGTTAACAATTTGGAAAAGTATATGTAACACAGATGGATTGTAATAGGCGAAGTAGATTAAGTATTGGGAGCAACTGATGGAAGCGATCATTGCAGCGGGGGCATTCGTAGGCCTGTTCACACTGTGGGTTGTCCTCCCCAAACGGTTCCTTAAGAAGTAACCGGACTACCGTCAAGTCCGTAAAACACCTCAACCCAGCGTTCCAGGTTAGCTCTTTCGGTCCATACTCGGCGCACACGAAGCCAGTATGGGCCTCTCTTTTTTAGCCAGTACGGGCCGCTCTCTATAAAGGGAAAGAGATAGTATCAGGCAGTCGAACTTCTACAGATCAAGCGCTGGGCCGTCTTTCCAACGTGCCGCCACCCCCTGGGAACATGTAGTACACTGGGCTTAAAATCAGAGCCATATAGGAGGAGAGGCAATGAGTCCCGAGGAAGTTGTCCGCTATTGCCACGACAGAGGTATTGGCATCATTGACCTGAAATTTACCGATCTGCCCGGGACATTGCAGCACCTTTCTATCCCGCTAAGCGAGCTCACTGTAGAAAATCTCGCCGACGGGTACGGTTTCGACGGCTCCAGCATTCGCGGTTTCAAGGATATCGAAGATAGCGATATGCTGCTGATCCCCGACACCGGGACAGCGGTGATAGATCCCTTTATGAGGATCCCTACCCTGACCATGTTCTGCAATGTGATGGAACCGGAGAGCAGGGAGATGTTCAGCCGCGACCCGCGATACGTGGCGCAGAAGGCGGAGGTCCACCTGAAGGAAACCGGCCTGGCGGACGTGAGCTACTGGGGTCCCGAACTGGAGCACTTCGTCTTCGATTCAGCCCGGTTTGACCAGAACCAGCACAGCAGCTATTACTTCATCGATTCCGATGAGGGCATCTGGAACTCTGGGGCCGAAACGTCCGTGTCGGGCGGCCCTAACCTGGCCTACAAGCCGCGCTACAAGGAGGGCTATTTCCCGGCGCCTCCTACCGACACCTTTCAGGACTTTCGCTCGGAGTGCGTCCAGATGCTGGAGCACTTTGGGATCGTGGTGGAGAAGCATCACCACGAGGTTGCCACCGCCGGCCAGGCCGAGATCGACATGCGCTACGATACCCTGACCAAGATGGCCGACTACGTTATCCTCCAGAAATACGTCGTCAAGAACGTGGCCAAGGCCCATGGCAAGGTTGCGACCTTCATGCCCAAGCCTCTCTTCGGGGACAACGGCTCCGGCATGCACACCCATCAGAGCTTGTGGCGCGACGGGACCAACCTGTTCTACGATGCCGACTCCAGCTACGGCTTGATCAGCGCCACCTGCCGGCACTACATCGGCGGACTGCTGAAACACGCCCCCGCTCTCCTGGCATTCATCGCTCCCACCACCAACTCCTATCGGCGGCTGGTCCCTGGTTTCGAGGCGCCGGTAAATCTGGTCTACTCAACGCGTAATCGGAGCGCCTGCGTGCGGATACCCACCTATTTCAGCTCGCCGGCGGCCCGGCGGATCGAGTTCCGCCTGCCCGACCCGGCCTGCAACCCCTACCTGGGATTCGCGGCCATGCTGATGGCCGGCCTTGACGGTATTATCGGTGAAGTGGAACCACCGGACCCGGTGGACGTGAATCTGTACGATATGTCTCCCGAGGACGCTGCCAAGATTCAACAGGTGCCGGGAAGTCTTGACGAAGTCCTGCACGCGCTGGAGAACGACTACGAGTTCCTGCTGCGGGGCGGCGTCTTTACCGAGGACCTGATCGAGAAGTGGTTGGACTTTAAGCGGACCAACGAGATCGACCCAGTTCGGCTGCGCCCCCATCCCTACGAGTTCTTCCTCTACTTCGACGTTTAACAGTAAAACGAATGTGCGACCATGTTACCGGCGCCGTACCCCTGTGGGGCGGCGCCGGTGGTTTTTAGCCCGGGGTAGTTTCCCTGGCACCGCGCAACGGATACAATAGGTTTATCCTGAGTGTTATCCCGGCAGTAATTCCGGCAGTTATCCTGGCTCTGCATGGGAGGTCCTGGCATGGTGCAAGAGCGCGAGGCCGAGCGCGAGTTCGTTTTACGAAGCGCCCGTGAGAACGACGTAAAGTTTATACGGCTGTGGTTCACCGACATCCTGGGCAATCTGAAGGGTTTCGCCATCACCGTGGAAGACCTGGAAGATGCCATCCACCAGGGTGTAGGCTTCGATGGAGCGGCGATCGAAGGGTTCGCGCGCATCAACGAAAGCGATATGCGCGCCTTCCCCGACCCGACGACATTCACCCTCCTTCCCTGGCGGCCCAGGCAGAACGCGGTGGCCCGGATGTTTTGCGACATTTACACACCCAAGGGCGACCCCTTCGTCGGCGACCCTAGATTCGCGCTAAAACGAAACCTGGAGCGCCTGGCCCAGCGGGGCTACACATACTACGTTGGACCCGAGCTGGAGTTCTTCTACCTGCGTGACGCCAGCTCGCCGGAACCGCTGGACCACAGCGGCTATTTTGACCAGCTTTCCAGCCAGCCCGCCGGAGACCTGCGCCGGGATACTGTGCTCAATCTGGGAGAGATGGGCATACCGGTCAAGTACTCCCATCACGAGGCAGCCCACAGCCAGCATGAGATCGACCTGCAGTATACCGACGCGCTGACCATGGCCGACAGCGTCATGACCGCCAAGCTGGTGATCAAGGAGCTGGCCCAGATACGTGGCGTCTACGCCTCGTTCATGCCCAAGCCCATGTCCGGGATGAACGGCTCGGGCATGCATGTCCATCAGTCGTTGTTCAAGGGCGACGAAAATGCCTTCTTCGACCCTGACGACGAGCACCATCTCTCCATGACCGGGAAACACTTCATCGCGGGGTTGCTGCGGCACGCGCCGGAGATCACCCTGGTTACAAACCAGTGGGTCAACTCATACAAGCGGCTAGTGCCGGGCTATGAGGCCCCAGTTTACATCTCCTGGGCCCACGTCAACCGGTCGGACCTGGTGCGGGTGCCCGCCTACAAACCGGGGTACGAAAGCTCGATGCGGGTTGAATACCGCGCGCCGGACCCGGCCTGCAACTCCTATCTGGCCTTCAGCGTCATGCTCGCCGCCGGACTCAAGGGAATCGAAGAGGAGTACCCGGTGCCGCCCGCGGTGGAGGGCAACGTATTCGACATGTCCAACGAGGAGCGTCAGGCTAGGGGCATCCGAACCCTGCCGGGCAGCCTGGGCGAGGCCATCGGCCTGGCGGAAGGCAGCGACCTGCTGCGGGAGACCCTGGGTGAACACATATTCGACAGCTTTATCCGCAACAAGAAGATGGAGTGGGAAGACTACCGGGCCACCGTCACCGATTACGAGATCTCCCGGTATCTGCCTATGCTCTAGGGCTCAAGGCCACGGCAGTACCGCTTTCCATCGACTCGTAGGCCCTTACCACCACCTCGAGGTCTTCGAGGCCCTCCTGGCCGGACATCTCGGGCTGCCGGCCTTGTCTGATGCTGTCGCGAAACTCCCGAACCATGGTCGCCAGCCCGTGACGGTCCCCCGGACAGGGTAGCGTGCGCTCGGAGCGGCCGTCGTGCAGCTTCAGCCAGGCCTGGCTCAATTCAAAATAGATCCGGCCTTCCGTTCCCAACACCGAGACCCACTTGGTCCCCGGGTCAAGAGTCTTGGCCGAGGAATGGTTGATCACTCCCACCACTCCCGTATCCGAAGTGGTCACCACTACCAGGGCGTCCTCGGCGTCGAGGCTGGGATCTAAACGGCGGGGAGCCGTTGCGTAAACCGTTTGTGGACGGCCGGCCAGAAAAGCCAGTATGTTTACTTTGTGGATCCCTCCATCGATAAACACGCCGCCTCCGTTGAGGTCGCGGCTGTCGCGCCAGCCGGCGGGACGAAAAGCGCCCTCCTCCTGCAGTTGAATCAGCCGTGGGAGGCCTATGGCGCCGGCTTCGATCAACGCCTTGGCCCGCCGCACCACGGCCATGAACCGGTAGTTCTCCGCCACCATGAGGATAACCCCGGCTTGCCGAGCCACCCGGATGATCTCTTCTGCTTCCGCCACCGTGCGGGCAATGGGCTTCTCCACGAGAACGTGCTTTCCGGCCCGGGCCGCCAACGCCACGTGTTCCAGGTGCAGATAGTGGGGCGTGCAAAGGTACAGGGCCTCTACCCTCGGGTCGGCCGCCGCCTCCTGGTAAGACCCAAAGGAGCCGCTGCCGTGGAAGCGCCGGTTATAGTCCGCGGCCTTGGCGGCATCGCGGCTGGCGAAAAAAAGGTCTATCTCGTCGCCCAGTGGCGCCATCTCCTGGGCAAAAGTCGCGGCAAATTGGCCGCAGCCGAGGATACATAAGCCGAGTTTCATGGCATTACCCCCGATGGCAGCTTACAGGGATCAGCTATCGGCGCCGGTTCAGCCGAGGCGAAACCCTCAGTTTGGACCAAGACGGTTGAGCGCTTACCTCACCGGCTCCACAGTCAGGGTGTAGGCGGCGCCCACGCGAGTCTTGGGGGCCAGGGCCGCCACAGCCACCACCAGCCTCTCCCGGTCCTGGGACGCGGCGATGGTCATCTCTCCTGTGTTGTTATCGTCCAGCACCAGAGTGTCTACCTGGTTTGCCTCACCCATCTGTATAACCTGGACGAAGTAATCCTGACGCACCCGGTTGTCGATCAGGATAAAACCCTCGGTCTCCCAGCCGTCGCTGGCGGCGTCAAGGCCTGCTTCGAGGACCGAGATATCCCGAAAACAGATGCCGGCGCCGTTGATGGCGTCATCGGTGATGTATTGGAAACGCAGCATCAGCGGATTCACGCCGGCAAAGGAAGAAAGGTCCACAGACTCGCTGATCCAGCCTTGGCTGTCGCCCGTATAACCCGGTCCGTAGCTGTTGCCGATGGGATTCTCCGACGAGGTATTTGCGGTTTCCTGGATCTGCCAGGTGCGTCCGCCGTCCACGGATAGCTCCACGTAAGCGTAGTCCCAGTTCTCCTCCAGGTTATACCAAACCTGGTAGGTCAACGTGGCCCCGTCTGATCGGGACAGATCGATGGAACGGGTCAAAGTCGAGCTGATGGAATCGCCGGAATTGCTCCACCAGCACCCCAGCGAGCCAACATCGGTGGGCAATAAGGGCGTTTCTGTCGGGGCTTCAAAGCGCAACAAGATGGGCCCTTCGACAGAGACCACCTCCACGTATTCCACGGAGTACTGGGGGATCTCGGAGATGAACTTGGAGAAGCCGTTCATAAATGCCAGCACATTGGTCTGCATCCGGAAGTCTCCGTAGCTGTAACGTCCCTGCGCCTCGTCCAGAAAATTGGCCACGGCCCAGTCGCGGAACACATCGCGAAAAGTCTCTTTGTACCCCGATGCCTTCAGGTAGGCGTCGATCCCGGCGATGCCGTCCTCCGGTTCCCTCACCAGCGCCCGAAGATCGTCGCCATCACTGTAGTGCTCCCACAGGTAGTGCATGAACAGTGACGCCGTCTCGTAGTTGGTCCCGGAGGCGAAAGACGACAGCGGCCAGTGCACCAGGGAGGTCGGACTCGACCGTAGGTACCGGCGTCCGCCGGTGGGCCGGTACCCCGCCAGGGAAGAGGCCAACTCGGACAAGCCCTCGTTGACCCAGGTTTCTTCCGAGGGGTCGCTGGCCCAATGGACCACGTGCTGCAGTTCGTGGGCCAGGACATCAAGATACGTGGTGGACCCCATGGACATCACGCCGATGTTAAGGTAGATGATCTCCCGCTGATTGCTGTATGGAGATACGCTTTCCGGGTACTCGTCGCCGGAGTTGAAGTAACCGGCAGCGCCCCGCAATCCGGCATTGATTATATTCAGGTGAGGGTCGTTGTCTACGCCGGGGGACCATTCCTCTCCAAATACGGCCGTTACCCGGGGATAGATGTCCTCTTCAAAGATTTCCGCCGCGCGCTCCACGTCCCGTTGGCGCACGTTCAGCCCGTCTTGCACATACCAGTAGGCATGTGGGGATACAAGACGCAGCTCAAACTGCCGCCGGTAGACCTCTAATTTGTCCAGGTCTACCAGATTAAACGTGTCCACACGTCCCGCTGAGTAGCTCACGGGTTCCGGGTTGACCACTCGGGATACCACCGCCGGTACATCGGGCATAAGCTGCCTGGCCAATTTGAACAGGTCCCGGTCAGGGGGAACGGATAGTATATCCGTGGCCGGCGCGTCTGCGCCTTGAGACGATCGCGGGGGTCTGCTCGTAGGTGGGACGGTGCTCGCGGCCGGACTGGGAATGGGCGTTGGTATGCTGGTGGCTGCGAGTGTAGGCTTTACTTCGGCGGAAGGGGTAGGAGACGGTATGGCAACCGAAGTGGGAGTGCCCAGCGCGCCGCCGTTGCATGCCGCCAGGGCCAATGCCAGTACCGCCGGCGACACGAATGAGCGCAGTTTCATCCTATAGGTTGGCCGGCACGTGGACCGGCCGGTGGCCGCATGACACGCTGGAAGCCAACGGCGCGGCACATCAGTTGAAACGGTTCATCGCGACGTCGATACTCTGTTCCAGCAGGGTCTCCACCGCCTCCGCTACCCTTTTCACCGAATCGGCGATCTGGGGTGCCTCCTCTTGCGAGAAGTGCCCCAGCACATGGGGGATGGAGCTCTGTTCCGGGAGAGGGGGGCCGATGCCCACCCGGATCCTGGGGAAATCCTGGGTTTTGAGGGCGGAGATGATAGAGCGCATGCCGTTGTGCCCACCGTCGCTGCCCGACGCCCGGATTCGCAATCGCCCCAGGGGGAGCTCCATATCGTCGTATATGATCACCAGGTCTGCGGGCTTGGCGGCGAATCGAGTCAACAGGTAGTCGACGCCCTCGCCGCTGTTGTTCATGAAGGTACGCGGTTTGGCCAGAACAATATCCACACCGGCGTGATTGCCCCGGCTCAGGACTGCTTTTGCCCGGCGCTCCGACTGGCGGATACCCCAATTGCGGGCTATCAGGTCCACACACCGGAAACCGACGTTATGCCTGGTGCAACGGTAACGCGTTCCTGGATTGCCCAGGCCGACTATCAATAGCATCAGGCCAGCAGCCGCCGGATGAAATCCAGCATCTCTTGGTTGAGGGTGGTTGCCAGGGCGGATAAGTCGCTGGCCTGGACGATTTTCAGGAAGTCATCCAGCCGTCCGTCGGCCTGCCCATGCAATATCCGCTCTACCAGCATATTGCTCAATTGTCCGTTTTTCGCGTCCAGGGCGCCATCGATGGCGGGTAGCAGCCTGGCCAGCGCAGAGCTGGGCAGGCTCGTTTCCAGGTTCAACCGGCAAGATGAGCACCAAGGCACCGTTTCCAGGTCCAACTGCGCCTTGGAAACCGTGCAACTGGGCGGTGCTTCCTCCAGTTGGGACAGAGAGTCGTGTAGGCCGGCGCCGGCTGGCTCGCCCAGCTCCGGCAGCGAGTTTAGTAGCTCCACGGCCGCCAACTTGCGGCGGGCCAATTCCCGGTCCCGTTGGAAGGCCGGCAGGGCTTGCTGCAGGTCTTCGTGGTGGATACGGTAGGCGCCGGCAAAATCGGTTTTGAATCTCGAGACCTCCTGCTCCAGAGCGCCCCAAGTTCTCCCTCTTACGTGGACCAGATTAGCCGGTGTTAGGGCTTCACGCAGCACCTGGCTGTCCACCGATAAGGCCGGATAGAGATCTGGGGGAACCGATGCGCTCTCCAGGTACTCCTGAGCCTTGAGAATGTCCTCCGCGGAGCGGCCCAGCAAGGATAGCTGGTGCAGCAGGGATAGGTCTTCTTCCAGAAGGCGATAATCGGTATAGGCGCTGCGCACCGACTGGTATATGGACCGGAAGTCGCGGCCCGAGATCTGGGATAGCCTCCCTAGCGACGCTGTCAGTGCCCCTCCGCCTTGGGCCGAAGCCACAGGGGTCACTGCATCTGTATCCACGTGCGTATCTACCGGCGTATTTATAGGGTAGCCCATCTGGCCCCGTAGCTCCTGGGCCCGCTCCAGCAGGGCAATAAGCTCCTGGGTCTGGGCCAGCTCAGCCGCCAGCGCGTCCAGGCGCCTGACCAGGGTCTGTTCCTGGGGTTGGAGCTCTTGCTCCACACTTACCGGCGCCAGACCGGGTGATAATGTGGACAAATGAGGCAGGGCGTCGTTCCAGTCAGGCTCGGTGACCGGCCCGATCGATATTGCCCAGACGGAATTATCCTGGCCGCCAAATGCATCGTCCCATCTCAGCAGCGGCACCAGGTCTCCGCCCAAGCGGGTCCCTGCCAATGGCGGCCCTCCGACTAGAGCGAGCCGGTGGGATGGCGACAAGCGCAACTCCAGGTCCGGCTTCTCCCGATGAAGATACAACAGCAGAAACAATGTAGCCAAAGGTCCGGTCAGGCCCACGTCTCGGGTCAGGTACCCAAATAGGGCCGGCCATTTAGCCGGAACGGGCTCGGAAGCGATCCGTTTACGAATGAGGCCGAACACTGGGCTCTGGGACGGGTCATAGGCGCGAGGATCGCCGGGCAAGGAGAGGCCCAACCCTGGTCCCAGTTGCTCCAAGATGGCGGTTGGCCCTCCGGCCTGCTGAAATATGGCACGGTGCAGGCTTGGGGCGTCATCCTTGGTGACGGTGCGGGGCAACGCATCATGGTTGATGGGCAGGGTGGGGTAGGCCCGGGTCAACAGCCATCCCGCGATGCGGCAAAACCAGGAGGCCGGGTCCAGCCCTGTAAAGAAGGCCGCTGGAGAGTTCTCGTGATCCGGCCCGGTCGACTCAGTTGACATGGTAAGGACACGCCCATCGGAGTACCGTATGGATTCCTCAGCCAGAAGCTCTTCCTCCAGCTCCTGCTGGCGGCGCTGCAGGGTGCGCCGGATCAGGTCGGCCTGGGTATCCCTCTGGGACAGGTACACTGCCCGGGTCTCCCGCGTGGTGGCAAGCTCGCCGGTGAGCCGGCTGTGCTGCCGGGATAGACCAGCTCCGGGCAGGCAGACCGCGATGCGGGAGTCTCTGATGTCTGGGCTGAACTCTGCCCGGCGTTGCCGCAACAGGATGATGCGAAAGAAGGTATCTCCCTCCAGGGGCGCGCCCCACGAGGATGACCAGCGGTCTGCCCGGATGACCTCTCCGGTATACCGCAGGCCTAGATGGTCACATTCGATCGACTTCGGCTCCCTGAGGGGAAACTGCTCCAGCCATACTTCCGGTTCTCCGTAAAGGGTCACGGGACCGGCTCCATCGAATCCTGAGCCAGAAGCTCCAGGAAAGCTGCCTCATCCAGCACGGTGGTCCCCAGACGCTGGGCCGAATCCAGCTTCGAGCCCGGCGAATCTCCCACCACCAGATAGGCCGTCTTGCGCGTTACCGACGAGGTGATGCCGCCACCCAGCTCTTTGATCCTGGACTCCGCTTCCCGCCGGGTCAGGGAAGAAAGTGTCCCGGTGACCACGAAACTGAGGCCATGATAGGGCAGATCGCCGGGATCGCTAATCTGGATCTCATGGCTCAATATCATACCTGCGCCCTCCAACCTCTCGATCACGCGTTGGTTGTCGGACACACGGAAGTAGGCGGCCACGCTTTCGGCGATCTTGGGGCCGATGCCAGGGATCCCGGTCAGGTCTTCCTCGCCGGCCTGGGCCAGCTCGGCCAGGCTGGAATACCTCTGAGCCAAGAGCTCCGCCACCTCGGATCCCACGTGTAGGATCCCCAAGGCGAACAGTATGCGGGGCAAGGGCCGTTCCTTGCTGGCCTGGATGTTGCCCATGATCTTGTCCGCCAGCTTCTCGCCCATTCGGTCCAATGCCAGGAGTTGATCCCTCTCCACGTAATACAGGTCGGCCAGATCTTTCACCAAGCCGTTGTCAATGAGGATACGGCACCATTGCTCCCCCAGACCGTCTATGTCCATCGCTCCCTTGCTGACGAAGTGCTTCAGCAGCTCGAAGAACTGTACCGGGCAGGAGGTGTTGGGGCAGCGGTGCATGGCCTCGTTTTCGGGTTTGACCACCGGGGTGCCGCACACAGGGCAGTTGGCGGGCATCTCAAAGATCCGCTCGTCTCCGGTGCGGCGGCTCAAAACCGGACCGACCACGTGGGGAATGACGTCTCCGGCGCGTTCGATGGTTACCCAGTCCCCGATTCGGACGTCCTTTCTGTGGATGTCCTCTTCGTTGTGGAGGGAGGCTTGCCTAACGGTGGCGCCGCTGACCACCACAGGCTCTAAGACGGCGTATGGATTGAGGCTGCCGGTACGGCCCACGTTGATTCCAATGTCCAGCAGCCGGGTCACAGCCTGTTCCGCCGGAAACTTGAAGGCAATGGCCCACCGGGGCTCTCGGCCCACCACGCCCATGGAATTCTGGTAAGCGAAGGGAGCGACTTTGATCACCACACCATCGATCTCATAAGGAAG
>JADFJS010000163.1 GCA_022566155.1 Chloroflexota bacterium | reverse complement strand
GCGATTCCCCTTACCGGCAATTTTCGGCTTATTATCGAGCGCATCAGTGACGACACACTCCGAATCTTGAGTGTGGAGGACTACCATGGCGACTAGATCGGACGCCTATCCCGACGTGGCTATCTACCCTGGTGAATACCTTGCTGAAGAGATCAAAGCACGAGGAATCTCCCAGAAAGAGCTGGCTAGGCGAATCGGACGGCCAGCGAACGCTATCAATGAAATCATTAACGGGAAAAAGGCTATCACGGCCGAAACAGCCTTGCAGCTTGAGGGCATATTGCCGGAAATCCCAGCCCGGTTCTGGCTAAACCTGGAAACCGACTATCAACTCACCAAGGCCCTGGCTAAGCGCCGTCAACTCCTCGATGCCGCGGGGTAGGCGCCCCAAAACACCATCGGAACCTGATGTTGTAAGGAGTGAATAAATGCGAGCCGCCCTGATTACCGAGCCCGGCGGTCCGGAAGTTCTCCAGATGCAGGAGATTGAGGACCCCACATTCGGACCCGACGATGTCCTTGTCGAGGTGAAGGCGTCCGCCTTGAACCGGGCGGACCTGGCCCAGCGCCAGGGCAACTATCCCGCGCCTCCAGGGATCAGAGGAGACGTGCCGGGACTGGAGTTCTCAGGCATAGTTTTGGAGGTCGGCAGTAGAGCCACCGGGGTCAAGGAAGGAGACCGGGTATTTGGATTGCTGGGAGGTGGCGGATACGCCTCCAGAATTGTGACCCATCACCGCATGGCCATGCCCATGCCGCCCAACCTGGATTTCGTTCAGGCGGCGGCCATACCGGAGGTGTTCTTCACCGCCTACGACGCGCTATTCAACCACTGCGGCCTCAAGATGGGAGAGCGCGTGCTGATACACGCGGCGGGCAGCGGCATCGGCACCGCGGCCATCCAGCTTGCCCACAATGCCGGCGCCTACACTTTTGGCACCGCCGGCACCGACGAAAAGCTGGCCAGCTCGGCCAAACTGGGCCTGGACGAGGGCATCAATTATCGGAATCAAGACTTTGCCCAGGTGATCAAGGAAAGCACCAACGGGGTTGGCGTGGATGTGATCCTGGACGTGGTGGGAGCGCCCTATTGGGAGTCAAACCTATCCTCCTTGGCCGTGAAGGGGCGCCTGGTGCTGGTGGGCACGCTGGGAGGCGCAAATGTGGAAACAAACCTGGGGCGGCTGATGCCCAAGCGGTTGAGCATCCACGGCACGGTGCTAAGACCCAGGCCCCTTGAGGAGAAGATCGCCCTCACCAACCAGTTCAAAAGCCACGTCCTTCCCCTCATTGCCCAGGAGCGGATCACAGCGGTGGTTGACCGGACCTTTCCCCTGGCCGAGACTTCGCTGGCCCACGAGTACATGGAGACCAACGCCAATTTTGGGAAGATCGTACTCACGATGGACTAGCACATAGTCAACTTGAATCAAGAGGTGTCATTGCGAGGCCCGACGGAGGAGGCCCGTGGCAATCTGGCGTGGGATTCCTGAGGGCTGCCCCTACCGAGATTGCTTCGCTTCGCTCGCAATGACATCGTATTAATTACGAGTTGACTGAGTACTAACGGCAATACATTATCCAGGACCTCAGGTCTTTACTCACGCTGTAGTTTCATGTTGTTCGCCGGCGCCGGCCAGGAACTCCCGGTCGGCTTCGGCGAAGACGTGCCAGGTCCCTCGCGACATCAGGGTCTTGTCCTCGGTCAGCAGCGTCTCCATGAACTGCAGGCGCAGCCTTCGTCCGTCCACGTGTTCGGGATTGGCGCGTAATAGGACCTGCAGCACCTCCAAGCCCTGTGAACGCTTCCCCGCCGACCAGAGATCCCGGGCCGCTCCCACGATGGCGTCGTCGTTGCCGATCAAACCGCGGAGGGTGCCGGCGACGTCGGCCCGTGGTACCGCGAACAGGTCGGATGGGTCGCCGTCGTACCAACCACCGTAGCCGCGCCAGATGGCGGTGACCGCGAATTCGACCCGAGAGTAGCTCTGCTCCAACCAGGGGCTGTCCTCCAGCTGGGGAGGCAGGTGGATCTCCGCGACCATCTTCCAGAGTGGTTCGCCGTCGTTCATCCTCCTGACCACCTCGTCGTGGACATAGCGCAGGCCGGCGATCTGGTCGTTGAGGCACTGTCGAATGTCTGCCGGGTCAGTAACCAGTTGCTGTCCGTGGCCCGGAGCAACCACCCGTGGCTCCAGCCGCTGAATGCGCTCCAGAGCTTCGTACCAACCTAGGGCATACCTCGGCACCTTGTAGGGATTACCCAGGTTGGGCCAAGCGCCGATCAACAAATCACCCGCGAAAATTATCCCCTCATCCGGCACGGACACAATTGTCGCGTCGTCCGTCTCGGCACGGGCATGGAACAGATCGAATCTGCGCCCACCCAGGCTGAAGTGGAATTCACCGTCATACACAGTATCGGGGTACTTGCGGCCGGAATGACCCGGCGCCCCCGGGCCCGTGGGGGCCAAGGGCCGGTTGGGGCGAGAGCCTCTAAACTGGACCTGGTTGGTGCGGGCGATGTGCGCGGCGAGCATCTCATACTTGCTCAGCCGCTCCGGAACCAGCGAATGGGCCACTACCCGGGTGTCGGCGTCCGCGAATTCTTCGTAGCGCTCCACGGTGAATGTATGATCGCCGTGCCCATGGGTATAGATGACATACCGGATGGGCTTGTCGGTGGTCCTGCGCAGCGCCTGGATCACTTCGGGACGGTTCGCGCCCGAGTCGATGAGGACCACACCCTCCTCGGTGATGACCCAACCCGCGTTGCTCATCGAGTTGATCCAATAGCCGGTATCGCTGATCTGCTCCACCCTCCGGTTTTCCGGAATGTACCGCGGCTTACGCTCTTACGCTTCC
>JADFJS010000062.1 GCA_022566155.1 Chloroflexota bacterium | reverse complement strand
AGGTGTCAACGGCTCGGCCAGCAAGCGGCGCTCCATCCCCACAATGCGGGCCAGGGCGCTGATGAACCAGGGGTCGATCAGCGTGCGGCTGGTCAACACCGAGTCGTCAACATCGCGCCGCAGAGCGGCCATGATGGCCCAGATACGAAGGTCGTTGGGTCCCAGAGGCAGGCGATCCAACAACGATGCACCGCCCGACCGCCAGGCCGGATCTTCCCATAAAAGGGTGCGGCCGCTCAGCTCCAGGGCCCGGGCCGCTTTTTGCATCGCCGCCTCAAATGAGCGGTCGATGACCATCACCTCGCCGGTCGATTTCATCTGCGTGGTTATACGCCGGTCGCCGTCGGGGAACTTGTCAAATGGCCAGCGGGGTATCTTCACCACGCAGTAGTCCAGGGTAGGCTCAAAGGCGGCCTTGGTCCGGTCCGTCACGGCGTTGGGTATCTCGTCCAGCCGCTTGCCCACCGCGATCTTGGCCGCCACCCGGGCGATGGGATACCCGGTGGCTTTGCTGGCCAGGGCCGAAGAGCGGCTGACCCGGGGATTTACCTCTATCACATAGTAGGGAGACGGGTCTTGCCACTCCAGACCGATGGTCTCCGCCACTTGAGGATTGGGTTGAAGGGCGAATTGGACGTTGCAACCGCCCTCTATGCCCAGACGGCGGATTATCTTCAGACTGGCGGACCGGAGCATCTGGTACTCCTTGTCCGTCAGGGTCTGGCTGGGAGCGACCACGATGCTGTCGCCGGTGTGGACTCCCATGGGGTCCATGTTCTCCATGTTGCATACGGTGATGCAATTATCCGCGCCGTCGCGCATCACCTCGTACTCGATCTCCTTCCAACCGACGAGGGAACGCTCCAGGAGGACCTGCGAGATGGGGCTGGCGGCCAGCCCGCCCCGTACGGTGGCGTCAAACTCTTCCCAAGTTTCCGCCAGACCGCCACCGCTGCCGCCCAGGGTATAGGCGGGACGCACGATGAGAGGCAGACCCAACTCTCGAGCCAGATCGTGGGCCTCAGCAATGGTGGACGCGGTGGCGCTGAGGGGCGCGGGCTCCCCAATATCTTGGAGGAAGCGGCTGAAAAGGGACCGGTCTTCCGACGTGCGGATGGTGTCCAGTTGGGTGCCCAGCAGGCGCACTTGATATTTATCCAGCACGCCGGCGTCGGCAAGCGCCACGGCCAGGTTCAGACCCGTCTGTCCTCCCAGCGTGGGCAGGATCCCGTCGGGCCGCTCCCGAGCTATGATTCGCTCCAGGACTTGCACGGTCAGCGGCTCTATGTATACCCGGTCCGCAATACCCTGGTCGGTCATGATCGTGGCGGGATTGGAGTTGACCAGAACCGTGGTAACACCCTCTTCCCGCAGGGCTTTGCAGGCCTGGGTGCCCGCGTAATCGAACTCCGCCGCCTGGCCAATGACGATGGGCCCGGACCCTATCACCAGGACCTTATCCGGCTTTTGGGAGATCTCACCCCTCCTCGTGGGGTCCAAAGCCTGTCCCGAAGGATAACCCAAGGCGTATCCCCCAAGGCGTATCCAAGGAAAGCAGGCCGCCTAAAACGTTGGCAGGACCCCGGGCAACTGAATCAAGTCATGCCGCTGGCAAGTGTTTAACAATTGGGATACGAAGGAGGCGAAGAACCGGTCGTCCTGGCCCTTTTCGCTCTCCTGAGACATCTCCTCTCGGGGCATCTCGTCACTGGAAGTCACCTCACTGGCCCGAGGCGGGACCCGCAGCCGCATCATCCCCGAGTCCGTCCTTTCCAGCAGGATACGTCCCACCACGGTGGGCAGCGGCATGCGGGTAACCTGATCGGCCAGCTTTATCAGGACCTCCCACTGGTTACCTATAGTCCCTTTAGCAGAGGTCAGGCAATAGCCGTAACCGTCGCAGGAGAACCAGGGTATCTCCTGGTCAAGGATGCCGATCACCTTGTCCAGATCGGCCGGGAATTCCACATCCACACCCTCCTCCAGCAAATCCATGGCAAACGAAGACATTAAAGGACCTCCAAATAGTGCAGTATTTAGGCAACCAAATAGGTCGCAAAATGTTGACCTCCGTGTCAGGAGGTAATTCTTGGGCATAATACCGTCCGCCCCAGGCGAACTCAATCATCTAATCGCCAACCCCCGAAGAAGGCGGTGAGCGGCCGGCGTGGACCCCTGATGAGAAATGGTACGCGGACTAATGATCTCGATTTTCTCTATCCGATAGGCAATCCCTCCCCGTGCGCTTTGCGGCCGCCGGCCTCTTCCACCATATTCAGAAATTGGTCGAATAGATACTCGCTATCTTGAGGTCCCGGCGCGCCTTCGGAATGATACTGAATAGTAAAAAGGGGCATGTCACGGTGCCGCAACCCCTCGACCGTATCGTCATTCAGGTTGATGTGCGAAACCTCCAAACCCGGCGGTAGGGAATCTGCGCTGACCGCATAACCGTGGTTCTGGGCCGTTATGTAAACCCGCCCGGTGTCCAGGTCCTTAACCGGGTGATTAGCGCCCCGGTGGCCGAATTTCAGCTTGAATGTGTCCGCGCCCAGGGCCCGGGCAACGATCTGGTGGCCCAGACAGATACCCATAATGGGTACCCGCCCCACCAACCGGCGGACGATGTCCACCAGGTAGTCAAGCAACTGAGGGTCTCCAGGCCCCGGTGAAAGCAGGACGCCCGAGGGGTTGAGTTCCAGTATGTCTTCCGCCGAAGTGGAGGCCGGCAAGACGATCACCTGGCATCCCCTTTTCCGCAGCAAGCGAAGGATGTTGTACTTCAAGCCGCAGTCGGTAACTATGATGCGGTGTCCGGGCGCGCCGGGTTCCAGCGGAGGCTCATCCCACGCGTACTGTCTGTCCGTGGTAACGGTTCGGACGAAGTCGATATCGTCGTATTTGGGTATATCGAGGAGGCGGGCACGGCCCGACTCCGGAGAATCGCCGGTGATGACTCCGGTCATTACTCCCTGGCTCCGCAGACGCCGGGTGATCGCCCGTGTGTCGACGCCGCTGATCCCCGGAATGCCCTGAGATTCCAGATACTGGTGGAGAGTCCACCGGCTACTCCCGTGGCTGGGACGGTCGCAGTGCTCCCGGACGATCAGGCCGGAAACTTGGATGTTCCGCGACTCGAAGTCCTCCTGGTTGATACCGTAATTCCCCACCAAAGGATAGGTCAGGGTGACCAGTTGCCCGGCGTAGGAGGGGTCGGTGAGCACTTCCTGATAGCCGGTCATGCTGGTGTTGAACACTACTTCTCCGTGCCCAACGGCATCGGCGCCAAAGGCTTCCCCCGGATAGACCGAGCCGTCTTCCAGCACCAGAAACGCCGGCTTGATGTCTGACATGCTATTGGGCATCAGCTTCCGGCCATCTCCCTTTATCTTGGTAGACCACCTCGCCGGCCACCAGGGTCATCATCACCCGGCCCTTCAAGGGCGTGCCCTGTAGGGGAGTATTGCGTCCCTTGGACTCAAACGCGCTTGTGTCCACCACCCAATCCAGGTCTGGGTCAAATAGCACGATGTCCGCTGGTGTACCCGCCCCCAAGGTCGCCAGGTCGGCAAAGGCCGGCCCAAGGGCTTTGGCCGGACCGACGGTCATGCGCTCCACCAGAGATGGCAGGGATATCCGGCCCTGGTGCACCAACTGCAACACCGAGCCAAGGGCAGTCTCCAGCACGCTGATACCGAAGGCGGCCTCCTCGTACCCGCACTGCTTGCTTGCCTGGTCATGGGGAGCATGGTCGGTGGCGATGCAATCGATCAGTCCTTCGGCCAGGGCTTCCACCAGGGCGTCCACGTCCTCCTGGCCGCGCAATGGCGGGTAAACTTTGGTGAAGGTGTCGTAGCTCGGACGGCCTTCCAATTCAGGCCCGGTCCTCCCGGCCCCCAGGACCCAATCATCGGTGATAGTCAGATGATGTGGGCAGACCTCGGCAGTGACGGCCAGACCCAGATCCCGGGCCCGGCGCAGCAAAGGGATCGTGCCCGCGCTGCTGAGGTGCGCCAGATGCAGCCGTCCCCCGGTTTCCTCGGCAAGGGAGATGTCCCGGGCCATCATGATCTCTTCCACCGCCGCCGGGATACCCGGGAGGCCCAGACCCCTGGCGACGCTGCCAGCGGCCATCACTCCATCTCGGGACAGGGAGCGTTCCTGACAGTGATTGCTGATGGGGAGACTCAAGTCCAAACTACGCACCAGGGCCAGGCGCATGAGGTTTGGATCGTATACCGGATCGCCGTCGTCGCTGAAGGCCACCACGCCCGCCGCCGCCAGGTCGTCAAGGAGGGCCAATTCTTCGCCTCGGCGTCCTTTGGTGACGCAGCCGATGGGATAAACACGTACCACCGCTTCGTCGCGGACCCGTTCCAGGAGTTGGTCAACCACCTGGCCACTGTCGATGGCCGGCTCGGTGTTGGGCATGCAGCAAATGGTGGTAAAGCCCCCGTGAGCGGCGGCGCGGGTACCGGTGGCAATGGTCTCTTTATGCTCGAAGCCCGGTACCCTCAAATGGCAGTGCATGTCGATGAATCCCGGGCTGGCCACCAATCCCGAGGCTTCGATGATGCGGCTGCCTTCGGGGGCGCTTTCGGATGCGCTCCGGCCGGCGGCCAAGATCACACCGTCGCGTATCAGAACGTCACCGATCTGGTCCCGGCCTCGGCCCGGATCGATGATTCTCGGTCCTCGTATCAAAATGTCGCCAACCGCCATGCCGCTACTCTTCTACTTTCCTTTAGAAGCCATCTTAAAACGTGGTTTGATAAGCGTGCTGCGCCAGATTGTGTGATAGTCCTTTAGTAGTTGATGTCCGTGAGTTGAAAGCAATTCGCGGATGTCGTCTGGCATTAATCTTGTATCTCGCAAATGGCTTGATACCCGGTCCGTCTTTCCGGCGCAGGCCGGAATCCACCTCACGCATCTCTGGATTCCGGCCTGCGCCGGAAGCACGATTGTGAGGAGGGGATGTCGCACGATTTCGACGTTGTAACGCTATGACGAGACAGTCCATTAGCGTGTCACCTCAACTGCCAGCGGTTCCGCCCTGGCCGCTATCAAGGCGGGCCGCAATCCCAGGGCCTCCGCATCGTTAACATCGGTGAAAAATAGGGAGTCGGAAGCATCCCAAGACGGGTAGAGGAACTGGTCTATCGGATAATAAACCGCCCCCCTGGGCCGGGCAAAATAGCCGGGCTTCACTTCCCGCTCGCAATATGCGCAGACAAACCGGACCACGGGCTGGCGGAAAAAGGTGAACTCGGCACGGGCATTCTGCGCCTCTTTCTGAGTGACGCAGTCCGGGGTGGCGCACCGGATGTAATCGGTCTGCGGAATTACCTGCCCGGCAGTGGCGGACGAGGGTTGGGCCATTGAGCGAGCGCCCCAGGGTTTTAGACCCAGAATCAGGGAAATCAATGCCATCCTTACCGGGACGCCGTTACGCGCTTGAACAAAGTATTTGCTACGGTGGTCCGAATCCATGTCGGGAGATAGCTCGTCCACCCTGGGCAGCGGATGCATGATGATCGATTTTGAGAAGTCGCTTCCGCTCATGGTGCTGGCGTTAATCCGCGGGTATGCCCTGGCAGCGCCGCTTTCCTCGGACAGATCCGAACCACGCTCTACCTGCTGCCGGGTAACATAGATGGCCAGGGGCCGGCCGTCCTGAAGCTGAATCTCAATCTTGGCGCCTTCTTCGTACATAGCCCGTAAGTGGGGCTGACTGGGAGTGATGTATAGCGCGTCTACCTTGGCGGCGTTCTCTGCTTCGCCGAGATCGGCGCCGTACAGGGCCTGCAGGGCCCCGGGATCAACCCTTTCGATGCGCCGGTCGTAGACTGTCTCCATCTTGTTTCTCACGTGGTCGGGCAGTTCCAGTCCTTGGGCGGGAACGAAGATTATCTCAGCGCCGAATCGAATAAGGGCATACACGAGGGAATGAACCGTGCGGCTGTTCTTTAGATCGCCGCAGATGGCGATACGCAGTCCCTCCAGTGTCTTGTATTCGTTTCGCAGGGTGTACAGGTCCAGCAGCGTCTGCGTTGGGTGCTCGTGGCCGCCGTCCCCGGCGTTTATCACCGGCACATCGCTGTATTCCGCCGCCAGCCGTGCGGCCCCTTCCCAGGGATGCCGAATCACCAACAGGTCGGCATAACCACTCCATATTCGAACGGTGTCCGCCAGACTCTCGCCCTTGGCCATAGAGGACGACCGGGCATCCGTGGTGGTGATGGTTCGCCCGCCCAGCCGGTTCATCGCCGACTCAAAGGAGCCCCGCGTTCTGGTGCTGGGCTCCAAGAACAGGCTGGCCATGATGCGGCGGGAGGCCACTCCGTAGAAGGCGTCTCTATCACGGTCGATCTCAGCGGCAAGGTCCAGAACATCCTCAATCTGGCTATTGGTAAGGTCGTCGATGGTTACGATACTGGTTGGGGTGCTGTTTCCGTCCATTCCCTAGCCCCCGGCCTCGGACGCTCTGCGCCCGGTATTTCCCTCATCCAACCCGGCGGCGGCGGAAACCACTACTTCTTCTCTGTCGTCTATCTCTTGCAGGCGGACGTGGACCCGCTCGTTTCGCGAAGTGGGAACGTTCCGCCCCACGTAATCGGCCCTTATGGGCAGCTCCCGGTGTCCCCGGTCGAGCAATATCGCTAGCTGCACCTGCCGGGGCCTACCGAATTCGTTCAGCGCATCCATCGCCGCACGGACAGTGCGGCCGGTATACAGAACATCGTCAACCAGCACTACCTGTTTATCCTGGACGGGCACCGCGATGCTATCGGGTTTGTCGGAGGGACGGGCTCCGTTCGCCAGATCGTCCCTGTAGGGACCCACATCCAGAGCGGCCACCGGGACCTGATCCCCCTCGAACTCCAGGAGCAGCCGGGCCAACCGGTGGGCCAGTGGCACCCCTCTGGTGCAGATACCCACCATGACCAGGCCCTGTGTGCCCCGGTTCCGCTCAAGGATCTCGTGAGCGATCCGGGCCAGGGCTCTCCGGATTTCCTCAGCGTTCATTATCTTATGTTCTTCCATGACGTTCCTATCTACCGCAAATGCCGGATTCAACAATAAAAGTCCGTTAACATAACGAAGAATCCGCACAACAAAAAACCCCTTGCCTCCTATGAGGCCAGGGGTTTCGCCATCTCAATTTCAGGGCCTGGTAATAACCAAGCCGGTTACAGGGTGCCATACTTTGTCAGCCTCTCAGGACTGTCTTAAAAGCCAGGCCATCCGCCTTCGGCGAACGGCTCAGCCACCCTAGCTACTCAGTTGTCGGTACTAAAACATTTCTACCCTTGATGTTAGCACACCTCAATGCTGACGGAAAGGGTCTTGGGCATACGGGAATCGGGTAGCATCCGCCGGGGAGACGCCCCGTTCTTACCTTCGCTCGATAAGGATTATCACCTCAAAAGTGGCCAAAGTTATGTCATCTTGACCGCAATGGGCATAGGGTTAGCGGCGGTGAGGATTTGTCTACGCGGAGATCCGCTTTCTGCGGTTGTTCACGTAGTCCACCAGCACGTACTCGCCCAGGTTTGCAGAGCTGCTGTAGAAGGTCCGGCCCCGATTGATACGCGTCATACGGTCTACAAAATTCACAAGCTGGTAGGTGTTCTCCAGCATAAACGTGTTGATCAGTATATTTTCTTGAGTGCACCGCTTGACCTCTTTTAGGGTCTCCTGCTCGGTGCGGTAGCTGGGTGGGTAGGCGAAAAAGGCACGGTCACCCTCCAGATGGGTCGTGGGCTCCCCATCGGTGATCAACAGTATCTGGCGGTTGCCTCCCTTTTCTCGAGATAACAGCTTCCTCGACAGCATCAGCGCGTGGTGCAGGTTGGTGCCGGATACCCACGAGTTCCAGCTCGCATTGACCATGTCCTCTTCTTTGATCTCCCGGGCATAGTCGGAAAATCCGATTATGTAAAGACTGTCCCGAGGATACTGGGTGCGGATCAGGGCCAGCAAAGCCAGGGTAACCTTCTTGGCCGCGGCGAAGTTGTTGAATAGGCCCATCGACCGGCTCTGATCCAACAGCACCGCCGTGGCAGTTTTGGTCATGTGCTCCTGGCGGTAGATCTCGAAGTCGTCGGGTTTCAATTGCACGGGCACCTGGGGGCCTGCCCGGAGGATGGCGTTCTTGATCGTTGATTGCAGGTCCACCAGGAATGGATCACCGAACTCGTATGGCTTCGTATCGCCCAGCAAGTCCCCGTTTGCTCCACGGGAATCCATCTGGTGGGCGCCGATCCGGTCTTTCTTCAGGTGGACGAAGACTTCCTGAAGCGCTTTCTGCCCGATGCGGCGAATGCCCCGGGCGGTCAGCTCCATCTTATCGTCGCCGGTGACGTAGCCCGCCTCTTCCAACAGCTTGCGCAGCCGGTCCAGCTCCTCCCAGGCTCGGCGAGCCTCATCCCCAAGCAACTCGGCCAGCTTATCCGGGTCCACGTCCTCCAGGTTGCCGGTGCGCATGGCCTGTTGCAGGGCCTCTTCGAGCTTATCTTGCTCCTGGAGCTTGCGCATCAGCTCCATGGCTTGCTCCATGGTGAGGCTGTCGTCTCCAAGGAAGGGATACTGGCGGCGAATGTCGTCCATGGGCATCATCCGCTCCATCAACGAGGCAAACTCCGACATGGCGCGCTGGGTTTCCGGGTCAAGGACCGAGCTGAGCGCCTGCTCCAGCTCCTGCCGCATCTCGGGTGACATGCTGTCCATCAGGGATTGCATCTGGCCCAACTGCTGCTGCATGCGCTCCATCAGCTCGTCGAAGTTCTGGGGCGGGTTGTCCCCAAACATCGAGCCGAATTGCTCCATAAACCCCTCGAAGTCCGGCTCCTGACCCTGCATCCGGTCCCGCATCATCTGGTTTAGCTGGTCGAGCATCTCCCGCATGGCGGCCATCTGCTCCGGGGTCATGCCCTGGATCTGCTCGCTCATCTGCTGGGACATATTCTGGGCGATCTGGCTCTTCAGCATGTCCAGCAATTCCTGGAACTTCTGCTGGGCCTCCGGGTCGATGAAATCGTATTCCATCAGCTCTTTGATCTGACCGCCCACTCCCTCGGGAAGGTTGTCCAGCTTCTCCCGGTTGCGGCCGGCCCGCTGCTCCAGCAGCTTGTATAGGCCCTCCTGCTCGGAGCGCTGGTCCTCGGGCGCGCCGGCGACCTGCTGCTGCGCCTCTTCCAGCCGGCGGTCGATGCCTGCCCGTTCGGTGCGGATGATGTCTTCCAGCCGCTCCTGGATGTCTTCCACCACCGCATCCATGTTGTACTGTTGCAGCTCCTGGCGGCGGCGATTCTTGAGCTGCTCCAGCAGGTCCCTCAGCCCAGTCATCTGCTGGCCATCACGGTTCTGGTAACCCTGCCGCATCATCTCCCGAAGCGCCCGCATGACGTCGCCCTGTTTCAGCACTTCTTCAGACAGCCGGTCCATGAGTTCCTCGGCATCGAGGCTAAATATCTCTTGGGTGCCGTCCCACTGGGAGTAGCGGTAGGAGCGGTAAAGCATCAAGCCTCCTGGACCGGAGCCGGCAAAATATCGGCTCCAGATTCTTGGTGTAATGATACTCCTTCCATTCTTTTAGCCGCAAGGATGGAAACAGGCCTATGGTATAATTCCGCCAAAACTGGGGGAGCTAACTTCCGATGCTCAGTCCATACACGGTCCTCGACCTGACCGACGACAAGGGCGAGCTGGCGGGCATGATGCTGGGAGACCTGGGAGCTAACGTCATCAAGGTAGAGCCGCCCCAAGGCTCATCCAGCCGGCGCATGGGTCCCTTCCTGGAGGACGCCCCGGAGCCGGAGCGCAGCCTCCAATATTTCGCATTCAACCGCAACAAACGAGGGATCACCCTGGACCTGTCGGCCGAAGCCGGACGCCGGGCATTGATTGCTCTGGCCGAAAAGGCCGACTTCGTCATAGAGTCGGCCCCTCCGGGACGTATGGCTGGCCTTGGAGTGGGTTTTGATACCCTCCGCCAGGCCAACCCCCGCATCGTCTACGTGGCCATCACTGCCTACGGACAGGACGGCCCCCACGCAGATTTCCCCGCCAGCGACCTGACCCTGGCGGCCATGGGCGGGCCCATGAGCCTCCAGGGCGTTCCCGACCGGGCACCGGTGCGGCTCTCGGTGCCCCAGGTCTGGCTCCATGCTTCCGCGGAAGCGGTGGTGGGCGCCCTGACCGCCCATGCTCTGATGATCCGCACAGGAGAGGCCCAGTTCGTTGACGTTTCCGCCCAGACCGCGATGGTCTGGACCATGCTCCAGGGAATGGTGGCCCACGCAATCCAGGGCTTCGACTTCAACCGTGGCGGTAGCACCATTCAGCTGGGAAGCGTAACAGTTCGGCTAGTACACGAGTGCGCCGACGGCTACGTGGTCATTTTCCCCATAGGAGGGGCTCTGGCCAAGCTCGTCCAATGGTGCGTCCAAGATGGCCTGGTGACCGAGGACTGGATAGATGCAGAAGACTGGCCCACATACCACTTCAAGGTGCTGCAGGGGCAGCCTGTGTCCCACTCCCTTGATGAAGTCCTGGACGCCGTCGGCCGTTATGTCCGGCACAAGTCCAAGAGCACGCTGCTGGAGCAGAGCATCAGGGAAGGAGTTACCATGGCCCCGGTGAGCACCATCGAGGAGCTGGCCCGCTTCCGCCAACTAGAGGAGCGGGGCTATTGGCTGGCGGCACCCCTGCCCGACGGGCAGGAAGTACTGGTTCCCGGCATTTTTGCCCGGCTGTCCGAGGCACCCATGTCGGTGCGCCGCTGGCCGCCCACCTTGGGCGAACACAACCAGGAGGTCCTGGGCGGAATGCTTGGTCTTTCTATTCAGGAGATCGCGACTGCCGCCGGCTCCGTATAGGCACCCGCGCGAGCACATCTTGACTGGCCCTTTCCTCGATCAGGGGAAAGATTGGAAGGGGAACATGGCAGATCAGCTACCATTCGAAGGTATCAAAGTTGCCGATTTCTCGTGGGTCGTTGTAGGGCCTACCACCAGCAAGTACCTTGCCGACCACGGTGCAACGACGGTCAGGGTGGAAACGTCCAATCCTCTGGATATTCTGCGCGTGGCCGGTCCCTTCAAGGACAATGTGCCCGGGCCCGACAGGACCCAGTTCTTCGGCGATTTCAATACATCCAAGCTGGGACTAACCTTGGACCTCAAGAACCCGGCCGGCGTCGCCGTGGCCCACCGGCTCATCTCCTGGGCCGACGTATTCATCGAGAGCTTCACCGCAGGCACCGTGGACAGCCTGGGCACCGGCTACCAGACCGCTCTATCCCTCAACACGTCGATAATCATGGCCAGCTCCTG
>JADFJS010000162.1 GCA_022566155.1 Chloroflexota bacterium | reverse complement strand
AAAGCCCAATCCGTCGGTATTGTAGCCGGTCAGGCGGCCTTCCCGGTTGACGATGGTATTTACCGCCCCTGCGGTCGTGGCCCACTGGTCTACTTCATCCAGGTAGGGGATCACCGCTTCTTTGTGTGGAACGGTGACGTTGATCCCCAGCACGCCAGGCTCACGCAGGCCGGCGACAAACTCGCCTACCTCCTCGGGCTTGACCTCCCAAGCCTGGTAGGAGGCGTCTATGCCCAGATGGTCCAGGGCCGCCTGCTGAAACAGTGGCGAGATGGAGTGGCCGATGGGGAACCCGATTATGCCTAGACTTGAGTTCACGTTGAGCCTACCCACATCCAACTAGATGTTTATCCCCGGCGGTGTCCCACCGCCTCTTTACGAACGACGATGGGCGCCTTGCTATTCCTATCGCTTCCATCCGTGAGTTGAAGTCACCGGACTATTCCAACGGACGTCTCCACATTCGGTGTTACCCTTCCAACTGGCCCAGGATCTCCTCCAGGCGTTGCACCTGGTCCTTCAGTTCCGCCAACCGGTCTTCTTCCTTCTGTACTACCTCGGCCCGGGCCTTGGAGCGGAAGTCCGGGTTGGACACCAGGGTTTCCACCCGCTTCAGATTCTTGAGGCAGCCATCGAGCTCCCCACGCAACCGTTGACCCTCGGCGGACAGGTCCACGATCCCTTCCAGCAGCAGGCGTACGACCAACGGGTTGACTACCAGGCTAATGCCCTGGGGTTGGCCGGCGGTCTGGGAACCGCTGGCGACGACTTGCAGCGGGTCCACCCGGGATAGGGCGCGGATAACCTCGGCTTCCTCCTGGATGGTGCTCTGCATGCCGTCGGCTTCCACGATGGCCGGCAGGTATAGGTTGGCGGGAATGTGTAACTGGGCACGGGTGTTGCGCACGGCCCGGATGGCCTGCATGACCAGGGCGATCTCCTCTTCCGCCTGCGTGTCCTGCCGGGCGCTGTCGGAAGTGGGGTAAGGAGCGATCATTATCGACTCGGGCAGGCCGTCCTGCCGGGGAAGCCGAGTCAGCAGGTTTTGCCAGACCTCCTCGGTGATGAAGGGCATGAAGGGGTGCAGGAGCCGCAGGGTTCGCTCCAGGACGTGGGCCAATGTGGGTAGCGGAGAAGGGTCGGACCCGGACCGGATGCGTATCTTGGCCATCTCGATATACCAGTCGCAGAAATCGCTCCAGATGAAGTCGTAAAGCTTCTGCTGAGCTTCGCCCAGCTCGAAGTTTTCCAGCGACTGATTGACATCGGCGATGGTGCGGTCCAGGCGGCTTACGATCCAGCGGTCCTCCCGGTGAGTTATCTGAGAGTTGTCGAACCATCCTTCCAGGCCGTTTTTATCCGTAATACTGGAGATAACGAAGCGGGAGGCGTTCCATACCTTGTTGGCGAAGTTGCGTGCCGCCTCCAGTTTGGGTTCGGAGAGGCGCATGTCGTTGCCCGGAGCGGTCCCGGTGGTCAGGGCGAATCGAAGGGCGTCGGTACCGTAGCGGTCCATGAGTTCCAGGGGGTCCATGGTATTGCCCCGGGTTTTGCTCATCTTGGCCCCGGAGGCGTCCCGGACCATGCCGTGCAGAAAGACGGTGCGGAAGGGCACCTGTCCGGTGTTTTCGATGCCCAGCATTATCATGCGGGCCACCCAGAAGAACAGGATGTCGTAGCCCGTCTCCATCACTGCGGTTGGGTAAAAGTACTTCAGATCTTCGGTCTCTTCGGGCCAGCCAAGGGTGACATGGGGCCACTGGCCGGAGGTGAACCAGGTGTCCAGCACGTCTGGGTCCTGTTGTATGTGAGCCGATCGGCAGGCGCCGCACTCGGTTGGGTCCTCAACCGATACTGTCATCTGGCCGCAGTCGTCGCAGTACCAGACGGGGATCCGGTGCCCCCACCATAGCTGGCGGCTGATGCACCAGTCCCGGATGTTTTCTAGCCAGTTGAGGTAGACGCGGGTGAAACGCTCCGGCACCAGCCGTATCTGGCCCTCGGCCACGGCGGCATAGGACCGCCCGGCGAGGCTGTCGGGCTGGTCGTGGTGGCCCACGCTGACGAACCACTGGAGGCTGATCAGGGGTTCCACCACGGTGTCGCACCGCTGGCAATGGCCGACGGAATGACGGTGATCTTCCACCTTTTCCAGCAGGCCCAGACCGTCCAGCTCGGCAACGATCTCCTCGCGGGCCTGAAATCGCTCTTTGCCGGCGTACTTTCCAGCCTCGACATTCATGTTGGCGTCCAGGCCGATGACCGTGGCGATCGCCAGACCGTGGCGTTGGCCAATCACGAAGTCCAGCGGGTCGTGACCGGGCGTCACCTTCAGGGCGCCGGTTCCAAACTCCGGGTCAACCTCTTCGTCGCCCACAACCGGCAATAGGCGGCCTATGATGGGTAGAACGGCTTTGCGGCCTATCAAGTCGCGGTACCGAGGGTCGCCGGGGTTGACAGCCACCCCTGTGTCTCCAAGCATGGTCTCCGGGCGGGTGGTGGCCACGATTATGTGGGCCGTTGGATCCCCCGATGAAGCGGGTCCGGAGGTGTTTTCTTCTGTTTCCAGCGGGTAACGGATGAAGTAGAGCTTGCCGTCCTGCTCCCGGCCGATCACCTCAAGGTCGGACAGTGCGGTGGAGCACCGCGGACACCAGTTTATGATGCGCTCACTGCGGTAAATAAGGCCCTTGTTGAACAGATTAACGAAGGTGAGGCGGGTTGCATGGACCGGTCCAGGGTCGAGGGTGAACACGTGACGCGGCCAGTCAGCGGAGATACCCAACCGCTGGGACTGCTCGTGGATGATGCCGCCGAATTTTCTAACGTGCTCCCAGACCAGTTCCTCGAACTTCTCCCGGCCCACTTCATGCCGTGTTTTGCCCTGGGCGGCTAGTAGCTGTTC
>JADFJS010000161.1 GCA_022566155.1 Chloroflexota bacterium | reverse complement strand
CATCTGGTACGAGACCATCATGCGCTACGTGGGCCCCGCCTCCAAGGTAATGGCCATGACCAAGGTATCGGTGCAGCAGCGGCGGGACGAGAACGGCGAGATGCGGGCGGTGTCCGTCCCCGACCACGTCAACGTCCTGTGCGAGATGGCCTGCGGTGCCCAGGCGGACCTGAGCTGGACCTCTGTAGCCGGCCTTCAGACCGGAACGGACCTGTGGCTGTTCGGTAGCGAGGGTACACTGCACTTCAACGGACCGCCCATAGCGACCCTTTACGGTGGGCGCCGGGGTGACACCGAGCTCAAAGAGATCCCTATCCCCGAGGAGAAGCGTGGAACGTGGCGGGTTGAGGAAGAGTTCATCAACGCGATACGGGGCGAAGAAAAGGTGACCCGAACCCCCTTCGACGTTGGCGTACAATACATGGAATTCACCGAAGCCGTGGCACGCAGCGCCCAAACGGGCCAGGCTATCTCCCTGCCCCTGTAGTCCTCGGGATCACCCTTAAGCATGGGATACATCGCCGGCAAGGAACTCATGCTTGGGTCATCTTGCCCTTCCCAGAGAAACCCAGTAAATAGTTCCACCAGTCCCCTGGCGAAGCTGATCTACAAGTTGAATAAAGGAGGCCATCAATGGCCAACGGCGAGGTACGAGTCGGTCTCATCGGCGCCGGCCGCAATACTCTGGTCCGGCACATACCAGGTTTTCAAAAGGTCTCGGGGGTGGAGATTGCCGCCGTGGCCAACCGGAGCCAGGAATCCGGGCGGCGCGTGGCCGACCAGTTCAACATCCCCGCGGTCTACGACAACTGGCAGGAGCTGCTGGAAGACGAGAGCCTCGATGCCGTATGCATCGGCACCTGGCCCTACATGCACCGCACCATAACCCTGGCGGCCCTGGAGGCGGGGAAGCACGTGCTGTGCGAGGCCCGGATGGCCATGAGCGCCCAGGAGGCCCGGGACATGCTGGACGCCTCCCGAAACCATCCCAACCTGGTGGCCCAGATAGTGCCGTCACCCCTGACCTTTCGAGTGGACAACCTGCTCCAGCAGATGATCTCCGACGGCTACCTGGGCAACCTGATAGCTGTGGAGGTACAGTCTCTGGGGCCGAATTTCGTCGAGACCGATGGCCCCATGCACTGGCGCAACGACCGGGACCTCAGCGGATTCAACATCCTGAACATGGGCATCTGGTATGAAGCCATGATCCGGTGGGTAGGCCGCGCCACCCGGGTGATGGCCATGACCAGGATCAATGCGCCATACCGCCGGGACGAGGCCGGTGAGAGGATCGCCGTGACCATACCCGACCACGTGGATGTATTGTGCCAGCTGGCCAACGGCGCCCAGGCCCACATGCGTTTCAGCGCAGCCACCGGCCTATCTCCGGGCAACGATGTATGGTTGTACGGAAGTGAGGGCACCATCCATTTGGACAACGAGCTCAAGGTCTACGGCGGCAGGCGTGGCGAGCAACAGCTATCGGAGATCCCCAACCCGGATGATAAACAGGGCTACTGGCGCGTGGAGGAAGAATTCGTCAACGCCATCCGTGGCCAGGAGCAGATAGCCCGCACCCCCTTTGACGTGGGCGTGCACTATATGGAGTTCACCGAGGCGGTAACACGCAGCGCCCAAACGGGTCAGGCCGTATCTCTGCCGCTGTAGCGGTTCTACCAGGTTGCCGGCGGCTTACGACGTTGCCGGCAAAGATCGAGTACTGGGATAATCAGCAAGTAGTTAGGGGGCATTGCCATGCCGGAAATTAGGGTCGACACCATAGTGCGGGGCGGACAGATCGTCACCTCATCCCAGGTCTACGAAGCGTCCATAGCCATCGCGGGCGAGAAGATCGTCGCCCTTGGTCCCGAGGAGCTGCTCCCTCCCGCCGACAACTACATCGATGCCGAAGGTAAGTTCGTCCTCCCGGGGCTCATCGACAGCCACGTTCACCTTGACGGCCATGACAACTACGCCCTGGGCGCCCAGGCGGCGGCCCACGCCGGTCTGACCACCTTGATCCCCTTCGGCAACTACTCATTGGAAGGTGATGAAACGCTGCCCGCGGCCATCAACCGGACCAGGGAGGAGGTTGAGGCCTCGGCGGTGTTGGATTTTGGGTTTCACTTCATCCTGCAGAACCGGCCCAGCATCCTGGAAGGGCTGCCCCAGGCCATGGAGATGGGCGTCAAGTCTTACAAGATGTTCATGACCTATAAAAAGCGTCCGGGCCGGATGTGTGACGATGAGCAGATCTGCAAGGCGATGGACCTGGTAGCTCAAAGCGGCGGCGTTGTTCAGCTCCACTGCGAGAGCGGCAACATCATCGAGTATCTGGAGAACAAGCTGCTTGCCGAGGGCCACACCCATCCGACCGACTTCCCGTCGGCCTGCCCCGATTGGGCCGAGGAGGAGGCGATCAACCGGGCCGTCATGATGGGAGAGGCAACGGGCTGCCCTACCTACGTGGTCCACTTGAGCACCCACCTGGGGATGGAGCGCATCAAGCAGGCCCAAGCCAAGGGGCAAAGGGTTTGGACCGAGACGTGTCCTCAGTATCTGCTGTTATCCGATGCCGAGATGGCCCGCTACGGTCCGCTGGCCAAGATCGGCCCTCCCTTGCGGCCGGAGGACGGGCCCGACCGGGAAGCACTATGGCACGGGCTGGAGCAAGGCTACACATCCATCGTTGCCAGCGACCATGCGCCCTACCCGCAGGAGCTGAAACAGACCGGCTGGGACAACATATTCGTGGACGCGGAAGGAAGGTCGGTGCCCTTTGGCTCCCCCGGCGTGGAGACCCTGGTGCCGCTGATGTACAGCGAAGGCGTGGTCAAGCGAGGGCTGCCCATCTGGTGGCTGGCGCGGGTCATGTCGGAGAACCCCGCCCGCATCTTTGGACTGTATCCCCAAAAAGGCATCATCCAAGTGGGCTCGGACGCCGACCTATTGATACTGGACCC
>JADFJS010000061.1 GCA_022566155.1 Chloroflexota bacterium | reverse complement strand
ACCTGCTGTTATCCGATGCCGAGATGGCCCGCTACGGTCCGCTGGCCAAGATCGGCCCTCCCTTGCGGCCGGAGGACGGGCCCGACCGGGAAGCACTATGGCACGGGCTGGAGCAAGGGTACACATCCATCGTTGCCAGCGACCATGCGCCCTACCCGCAGGAGCTGAAACAGACCGGCTGGGACAACATATTCGTGGACGCGGAAGGAAGGTCGGTGCCCTTTGGCTCGCCCGGCGTGGAGACCCTGGTGCCGCTGATGTACAGCGAAGGCGTGGTCAAGCGAGGGCTGCCCATCTGGTGGCTGGCGCGGGTCATGTCGGAGAACCCCGCCCGCATCTTTGGCCTGTATCCCCAAAAAGGCATCATCCAAGTGGGCTCGGACGCCGACCTATTGATACTGGACCCCAAGGGAGACCGGGTGGTAACAGCCAAGGACCACCTGAGTACCGCCGGCTACACCCTTTTCGAAGGATGGGAGGTGAAAGGCCGGCCCTGGATGACCCTGCTGCGGGGCAAGGTCCTGCTAAACCAGAACACCCTGGAGCAGAAACCGGGCTATGGCAGGTTTCTGCAATGCGGCGAACCGCGCGCCCCCGTGGGCGGCCCGGTGCGGTAGAAGGGCACGGCTCATTCCAGGCGGCGTTTCCGGCGGCGTTCCCTGAATGGCAGGATGTTAGGCTACTCTCACCGGTGGGGGTTTTCCGGAAACAGGTCCGGAAAGGGCAGACCGGGGATGAATGGGATGCCGGTATCCGGTTCGGGCAGGATGCGCGGCCTTGTGGACAACTGGTCCTCTGGCCACTCGCCCAAGGTCACCGGCACATCTGTCTCCTCGCCGTCTCTAATCACTTTCAACGTGATGCCGTCTCCGGGCAGGTGCTCATTAAGCAGGACAATCAGGGAGGCCATCCCGTCAACCGGGACCCCATCCACCGCGATAATGATGTCGCCTTCCCCCGTAGGCCGAAGTAGAAAATCGCTGCCCGATGCCGATAGTCCGGCTTGTTCCGCAGGGCTGCCGGGCATTATCTGGGTGATGTAGACTCCTCGATCCGCAGGTAGGCCAAGGCTCTCCACCAGCAATGGCTCCAGGCTTATGGCGGAGATGCCCAACCATGGGGGCGTGATCATTAGCCCCTCTTTCAGCCGGGGCAACAGGTCCGCCAGCGTGTTGATGGGTACGGCGAAGCCGATGCTGGAGCCGCTGATCGTTCGAAGATCCTGGCCGCCGCGCGCCACCTGGATGGCCGTATTGATGCCTACTACCTCACCGGAACTGTTGAGCAAAGGGCCGCCGGAGTTGCCGGGGCCGATCAGGGCGTCGGTCTGCAACACCCCGGCTATCGGCCGGGAGAGGTCGCTATTCAGGGTCCTGCCGACGCCGCTGATCACCCCAACGGTAACCGACCCGTCTAGGCCGAAGGGGCTGCCGATGGCGATGGCCATCTGCCCGGGCTTGGCCTTAGAGGAGTCTCCCAGCGCCACCGGCACGATGCCCGCCACCGCGGCGCTGTCCACCTTCAAGAGAGCCAGGTCGTTGCCGGGGTTGGTGCCCAGGATCTCCGCCTCGACGCTTTTCCCGTTCTGAAAGCTTACCCTCACCCGGTCGGCGTCCTGAATAACGTGGTTGTTGGTGACTATGTGGCCCTGTTCGTCGATCAGAAATCCGGAGCCGGATCCCACCCGGGTGAAAGAATCCTGGCCCCTTCGATCGATCCTGATCTCAACAACTGCCGGGCTGACGCGCGTGTAGATATCCTGCACCAGCCGCTCGTCAAATAACGCCGCCGAAGCCGACGAACTGGCGCCCTCCAGGCCCGGACCGAACCATGCGAATGCGATGATCAAGATCACCGCGGCGGCCACTACCGTGATTGCCACGGCGAATGTTTTGGTCGTGCGTTCCTTCATTGGAGCAATCCCCTCTCTACAAACAGGGTAACATGCCCAGAATTAATCCGTACACGACCAGAGGCCGAAGGACTATTTAGCCAGGCAGTCAAGCAACCCGTGGAGGCAGGCCGCGGAGATAATTTTGCAAGTAGGCTCAAAGGTAATTACGGACGCCTTGGCCGGATGGATTGGGGCCCCTGTATGCGTCCGATGTATGCCTCCGCCGTGGGATCCTGGTCCAGACCATATAAGGTGGAGCGAAGAATCCCCAATATATCTGGGCTTGGTTAAGAAAATATTAAGACGCGGCTACGGATTTGGGGAAAACGGGATCCCCGTGCCACGTCGTACCGAAGGCGGGTAGGGACAGACTTCTTGCCAGGCGGTAGAAACGTGAGAGCCCCTAACAAATTGTTCACATGCCAACGCAGGCCATTCCGCACTTTGGTAAAGGAGAACACCGCGAGCAATCTTCGTCTTTCCGGCGCAGGCCGGAATCCACGGAGCGCCGTTCTAGGTTCCGGCCTGCGCCGGAAAGACGATTGTTCTTTTTGTTAGGGAATCTAAGGCTGGGCTGGGCGCTGCGGTCCCTGCCCGGGCGGGCGGCCCCGTCCCGGCCGGTCGCTTGACCTGCGGCGCTGGTCCCGGTAGTTACCGGCAGTGATCGGCTCCCAATCCACCACCATACTGTCCATCAACCGTGAGCCGATCCGGGGTTTGGTCTCCTCCAGCTCGTCCAGGCTGTAGGAAGTCGTGATGATGGTGGGAAGCCGCTCTTCGTGACGGTGCACCACGATCTGGTACAGCTTCTCTTCCGCCCAAGGGGTACTGCTCTCCGCGCCCAGGTCGTCCAGGATAAGCAGCGGCACCGTTTTTACCTGCTCGAATAGCTCGTCGTAACCGATGGTGCTGTCGGGGCTGAAGGTGCCCCTCAGATGGTCCAACAGGGATGGTACGAACGCGAAGAACACGGGCATGCCTCTTTCCAGGCTTGCGCTGGCAACGGCCACCGCCAGGTGGGTCTTGCCGCAACCGTGCGGTCCGGTAAACAGCAGCCACCCATCCGGATTGGCGGCGAACCGTTGGGCGGCGTCCTTGGCCCGCTCCAGAGACTCGCGGTCTTTGCCGGCGGTGGCCCGGTCGCTGCCAGGGTCGAAGGCCGGGAAGGTCATGCGCTGGAGCATCGCGCTGGGGATATCGCCGATGCGGCGGGGCAGCTTGGTGTTGTACCGGCCCAGCTCCAACACCTGGGAGAACCCCTGGCTGGACTCCATCCGGGTGCGCAAACCATCTTCCAATCGCTGCAATGGCCCCCTCACCGTGATGACCGTGGGCAATGCTGCGTTGAATCGATGGTTGAATACCTGGAACAGTTTTTCCTGGGCCCAAGGGGTGGCCCCCTGGGTACTGAGATCGTCCAGAACCAGCAATGGGACACTGCGTACCTGCTCGAATAGCTCGTCGTAGGACACCGGATTGTCCGGCGAGTAGGTGGACCTCAGGTGGTCTAGAAGATCGGGCACCACCATAAAGAAGGTGGTCATTGCACGCTCGATGCAGCGGTTGGCTATCGCGACGGCCAGGTGGGTCTTTCCGGAGCCGCTTGGTCCGGTCAACACCAGCCACCCGGAAGGATCGTCAGCGAATCGTCGAGCCGCGGCCAAGCCCTGCGCAAACAAGGTCTGGCTGCCCGCATCGGGAAGTGGACCTTCGCCCCGGGTCGCGGCGAAGCTGATGCGGCTCAACGGACCGAGATTGCTGTAGCGCTGCAGGGAGGCCAAGCGCTCGGAGTGGTTGGAAGTCTGCTGGCACCGGCATGGGAATGCCTCGCCGAAATCCGGATGCCCCACCGAAACCCGCTTGCTTATCCAGCCGCTGCCCTTGCATTGAGGACACACATCGGCGGCCGGCTCCGGCTCTGCCCTAAGACGAAGGGCCCCATCGCCGTTGGTAGTCCTCAAGGTATTTCTGGCGGTTATCCTTCTTAGAATATCGCCCAGACTTTCCATCGTCCTTCCCTTCCGCAGCCCAGCGTCGCAATATGGCCGAGATGTATCCCCACCTCCGCCGATTCTCGGCGGCAGCTATCTTAAACGCCTCGCCGACCCACTCCCAGGGGTACAGCTCTTCCGCCTCTTTCAGCTCCTCCGCCAGTATGGGCGTCAGCATGCCGATATTGTCTTCGTATAATGCGAAGATGTTTGGCTTCGGACCGGCCGGCGCATCCAAGCCGTCGGCCGTTGGCAGCTCGTGATCTTCCGGCGCCGAGCTTCGGCCATCATTTAGCTGGTCCAAAGCACGGCGGTCGCTCTCCGTATTCAGCAGGTAAAAGCTCGCCGCCTCCCCGGACGGACCCACGTAATTGAGAAAGGTCTGTCGGGCCACCGCCTGATCCAGACCCCGCTTTATCTCCGCGCCAGACTCACGTCCTTCACCCTTGAGCCCCCTGATCAATGCCTGGTCTTCCAGGAACTCCGCCAGAGATACCATCCGCGGCCAGCCCCGCTTGCGGTGCAGGAGCCACAACCCTCTCATGGTGACTTTGAACTCGGCCAGGTCCTGTATCTGCTCCAGCAACGGGCCGAAAATGGGGTTGGGCACCGGAGTGTATAGGGTCCCCGGCCTGAACCCCGCGAACGTCATGACTAGAAGTCGTCCAGCCGGGCCAGGGATTCGAACCGGACCCGGTTGTCCCGGAAGTACAGCTTCACGCTGCCGGTTGGCCCGTTGCGGTGTTTGGCCACGATAATCTCGGCGATGTTCTTGGGGAATTCGCGGCCAGGGTTTTCCTTCTCCCACTCCTCTTCCGTGTAATACATGTCTTCCCGGTGGATGAACAGAACAACGTCGGCATCCTGTTCAATGCTCCCGCTGTCCCGCAGGTCGGAGAGCATAGGTCTATGGCTTGGGCGGTTTTCCACCAAACGGCTGAGCTGGGAGCAGGCAATGACTGGTATCTGGAGGTCCCTTGCCATGCCCTTGATGGACCGGGAGATCTCGCTGATCTCCTGCACCCGGTTGTCGCCTCCGCGGTTGCGTCCCTGAACTAGCTGCATGTAATCGACTACCAGCAGGTCCAGACCATGCTCCATAGACAGGCGGCGCGCCTTGCCCCGCATCTCCAGCACGCCTTGAAACGGTGTGTCGTCGATGTATACCGGCAGGTCCGACAATTGGCCGATAGAGTCGATGATCCGCTGTTCTTCGGCCTCTGTGGTGAGGCCCAAGCGGAGCAGATGCGTGTCGATCTCTGCTTCCGATGCCAGGATACGCAAGGCCAGCTGCTCCCGGCTCATCTCCAGACTGAAGATTCCCACCAGGGAACCGTTTCTGGCGGCGTTCAGAGATATATTCACCGCCAGGGCACTCTTGCCCAAGGCGGGGCGGGCGCCAAGGATAATCATATCCGATGGCTGCATGCCGCCCAAGAGGTCGTCCAGTCCGTCGAAGCCGGTCAGCAGGGGCGCGCCCACCTGAGTCAGCGGATCGATGATCGCGGCCCGCTCCTCAAGGTACTGGTCGTAAACCTGCCGCAGCGCTACAAAACCGCCTCCGGGCAGTCCGGTCCGCACCCCAAACAACACCTCTTCGGCCTGTCGCAGGGTGGCGTCCACATCCTCGGTATCCTGGTAGCCGATGGCCGAGATACGCGACGCCGCATCGATAAGCCGCCGCATGGTTGACGTGCGGGCCACGAGCTGGGAATAGTGCTCGGAGTGGACAGAAGTGGGGGTAATGGAAACCAGGTGGCTAAGATACGCCATCCCGCCCACCGGCTCCAACTGGTTGGTCCGGCTTAGCTCTCGGGCCAGGGTGACCTGGTCAATTGGCTCGCTTCGCTGGAAGAGGGCTTCGCAAGCGGCGAAGCAGAGCTGGTTCTTCTCGCGGTAAAAGTCTTCGGGTTTGACTAAGTGGGATATTCGGGGAAACACACTACCATCGATTAATAGCGACCCGACCACCGCCTCCTCAGCCTCTAGATCATGTGGCAGCAGTTTCTCGGCATACACCCCCTATTCCTCCGCCTCCGCAATGATGTAGATCGTGGCCTCGATCTCGCTGCTGAACCGCAGCACCACCTGATATTCCCCAGGCTCCCGAATCGGTTCGCCGGCCTCGATCAGCCTCCGGTCAATTTCCCGGCCCAGCGATGCCGTCAGCTCGTCGGCGATCCGGCTACCGCTGATGGCGCCGTAGTACCTGCCCGTTGGAGTGATCCGGGCCGTGACGGTGATCTGAACGCCGTCCAGGGCCTCGGCCAACTCCTCCATGACCTGAGTTTCTCTGATGCGGGTTTCATCTCCGGCTGCCTTGATCTTGTGAAGCCGCTTCAAAACCTCGGGAGTGGCTACTTCGGCCAGGCCCCGAGGAATCAAGTAGTTCCGGGCAAAACCGTCGGCTACCCGCCGTATCTCTCCCGCACGGGCCTGGTTGGGCACATCTTTGGTAAACACGATTTCCATGGTAAGCACTTCCCCAAAAGTTTCCCAGTGTAGAGTTCAACGCGTAAAGTTTAACGGTCCACCAGGATAATAATTCCCGTCAATTATAATACGCGGAAGCGGTGTCCGAAACCCAGGTCTTTCAGGGGCAGTATTTAATGGGGCCAGCTAACCCCGACCCAAACATCCACCCAGCGATGATCGACGGGCCCCGGCGTTGTGAATCATCACAACTCCGGCGCCGCCGTAGCCAGCCCCGCTGCGGTACCGCTGAACCACCATAAATCCCCCAACTATGCCCCTGTCAAGGCGGGTGAGCGTGAAATTCGATATTCACCTTTTTCACTTGTGGAGCCTCTGCCGGCGGTTAGGAGCGCCACCTTATCGCCACCCTATGATGTAAGAGCGGAGTCCCGGAACGATTGACGGTGGCCCACCAGGACCATAGAATCAAGCCGCTAGCCACTACAACATGGTCATCTTTCAGGGGATTCTTGCAGGGACTTCTTGAGTTTCGCCGACGACATTGAAAAGCGGGCATTATCCATCCGCCAGGCTATTCTGGCCCATCCATTTATAACCGGTGTGGGCGATGGAAGCCTGCCGTTGGAAAAATTCAGACATTACATGATGCAAGATTATGCCTATCTGATCGAATACAGCCGCGTCCTGGCCCTTGCATCGGCCCGAGCGCCGGACCTGGAGACGATGGGCTGGTTCGCTCGGTTGCTGGATGAGACCCTCAACACGGAGATGGAGCTGCACCGCACATTCTGCGCGGAGTTTGGCATCAGCCGGCAGCAGCTTGAGGACACGCCGCCGTCTCCTACGACGGTGGGGTACACTAGCTTCCTATTAAAGGTGGCTCATCAGGAGGGATTCGGGGTGCTGGTGGCCGCCTTGCTCCCCTGCCAGTGGGGATACTGGGAGATCGGCGACCACCTGGCGCGCCGGGGAGCGCCCAAGGGAGCTCCTCTATATAGCCAGTGGATCGAGATGTACTCGTCGGCCGAGTTCACTGCGCTGGCGCAGCATATCCGCGGAATGGCAGACCGCCTGGGCAACCAGGCAGGGCCGGTGGAAAGGGAGGCTATGACGGAAGCCTACCTGACCAGTCTGCGATTCGAGCACCGGTTCTGGGACATGGCCTACAATCTAGAGGTCTGGACCGTGTCTTGAGGCTACGCCGGTTAACTCCGCCCCCGTCTATTTAATATCCATTATAAAATGATAAGGCGCACCCCATTGACACCGAGTCGCCATTACCTTATCTTTTACGTGTCAGACTCAGGTTTGGTACTAATCATGCTGGGCGGAATTCGCTCCCAGATATGCGAGACGTTGGAGGAGGATCTATAGATGTCACATAAGGACGACCTTGCACAGATGGCCCACCTGATGCGCCGGGCTGGATTCGGGGCAACCAGGGAGGAATTGGAACGGCGCGTGGCCAAGGGCTACGACGCCACGGTGGAGGAGCTGATTGACCCGCCCGATGACATGCCGGCGGGCAACCTGGCCCTGCTGCTGCGGTACATGCCGGGCTGCCTGCTGCCGGGAGGGGTACCCCAACCGGGGCAGTACAACTGGATGTACAACATGATTACCACCCAGCGCCCCCTGGAAGAGAAGATGACCCTCTTCTGGCACCACATCTTCGCCACCGGCAACTCCAAGGTGGACAACTGCGACCAGATGTTGGAGCAGTTGGTCATGTTCCGCAAGTACGGCATGGGCAACTACCGCGACATGCTGGTGGCCCTGTCCCAGAACCCGGCCATGATCTTCTGGCTGGACAACAACGAGAATCATCGCGACGCGGTGAACGAGAACTGGGGCCGGGAGCTCCTGGAGCTCTTCTCCATGGGCGTCAGTAACTATACCGAGGTGGACGTGCGGGAGTCTTCCCGGGCCTTCACCGGCTGGACCATCCAGGCCAAGCTGCCCCGCCAGCCCTTCGGCCGTTTCCCCTGGCGCTTCGAGTACCTGGCCGAGGACCACGACGACGGCGAGAAGACCTTCCTGGGCCACACGGGCAACTTCAACGGCGAGGACATCATCGACATCATCGCCCAGGAGCCGGCCACCGCCCGGTTCATCTGCCGCCACCTGTACAACTTCTTCGTGGCCGACGAGGTTCAGGTGCCTGCGTGGACCATTGAGCCGGCACGGGACGAAGAGGCCCTGGGCAAGATGATAGACGCCTTTGAAGAATCGGGATACGAGATCAAGGCGGTGCTGCGCACCATCTTCAACTCGGAATTCTTCAAGAACGCCCGGTACGCCAAGATCAAGAGCCCCGCGGAAGTGGTGGCTAGCACCCTGAAATTGGTCGGCACCTATCAGGTCCCGGAACCCAGCATCCCCGACATTGGACCCGAGTCGACCTACATGGGCCAGTCGCTGCTGGATCCGCCCAGCGTTGAGGGCTGGTACACCGGTCAGGAGTGGATCAACAGCGGTTCGCTGCTGGCCCGGATCAACTTCGTGGCCGACCGCGTGGCCAACCACAGCCTGCCCGGCGTCAAGAACATCGTCGATCATATGAAGGGTGACGGTGTCAACACACCCGAAGAGCTGCTGCAGGCTTCCCTGGAGCACATGGGCTTCCTCGAGGTCGGCAATGAGACCCGGGAACAGCTGATGGAGCAAGCCAAGAGCGGCGGCAACATGAACTGGAGCGATGAGGCTGCCGTGGGCACCCGTATCGGCGAAATGCTGGCGCTGGTAGGCGCCACCACCGAGTACCAGTTCGGCTAGTAAACCTCCTCTCCCCTTGCGGGAGAGGATTGAGGTGAGGGGTATCGCCCCCATCACTTCGGCTATGCTCAGTGCAAGCTCTAACCTTCCCCCGTCAAGGGGGATGGAAACCCGAGGAAGGAGAATAAAGCATGACCTCTACCAAGAAAGACCCCGTCATAGTGGTGTTGCAGCTCACCGGCGGCAACGACTACTTCAACACGGTGATCCCCTACAACGAGGGCCTTTACTACGACAACCGGCCCACCGTCCACTACGAGCAGGACCAGATCATCAAGGTCACCGATGAGCTGGGTTTCATGCCCACCATGGGCCCCATCAAGGAGCTCTACGACCAGGGCAAGGTGGCGGTGATCCACGGCATCGGCTACGCCGACTCCCCCAGGTCCCACTTCCGCTCCATGGACATCTGGCACACCTGTGAGCCCGACAAGGTGGGCACCGAGGGTTGGGCCGGACGCGTGGCCCGGGAGCTGGACCCCAACAAGGAGAACGTGCTGACCGCCATCAACTTCGGCCACGGCCTGCCCCGGGCCCTGGTGGTCCCCGGCGTGCCCGTGGCGGCCATCGCCGATCTCAGCACCTACGGCGTACTCACCGGCATCAGCAACCAGGAGCAGCGGGCCAAGGCCCTGGACCTCTTCGCCCGCATGTACTCCCCGGCGGTGGGCGCCGGCATGGTCACCGACTACCTGCGCTCCACGGGCATGGAAGCCCTCACCGGCGCCGACATCGTCAAGGTGGCCCCCGAGCGCTACTCCTCCAACGTGGAGTACCCCAACTCCCCCATCGCCGCCCACTTGAAGGACATCGCGCAGGTGTACCTGGCCGACCTGGGCACCCGCATCTTCTACACCTCCCACGCCAGCTTCGATACCCATGCCGGCGAGATGGCCGCCCATCCCGGCCTGTGGAAGGACATCTCCGAGGGTGTGTCCGCCTTCTTTGAAGACCTCCACGCCCACGGACAGGGTGACAACGTGCTCATGTACATGTTCACCGAGTTCGGCCGCCGGGTCCGCGACAACGGCTCGGGCACCGACCACGGCGCCGCCGGGGCCGCCTTCGTCATCGGCGACATGGTCAAGGGCGGGATGTACGGGGAGTACCCCTCCGCCAAGCCCGAGGACCTGGAGCAGGGCGACCTGGTCCCCAACTACGACTTCCGGGGCGCCTACACCTCCATCGTGGAGGACTGGCTGGGCCTGGACGCCAAGCCCATCGTCAACGGCAACTTCGAGAAGCTGGGCTTCCTGTAAGCCCAGCCCCTACCCAAAAAGGAGACAATAAATGGCGGAGATCACAGTCGCCTCCGGGCGATGCTGGCAATATAGCCATTACGTTGGCCGCCAGGGCGGCGCAGGCACGGGTTTTTCAACCCCGGTCGGTGTCGCCGTGGGCAAAAACGACATGTTATACGTGGCAAACCGGAACCAACCCCGCATCACCAAGACCACGGTGGACCAGGAGTTCATCAAGGAGTTCGGCCGGGGTACTCCGGAGATGGAGGCCCCATTCCCATCGCGCCACATGTGGCTCACCGCGATCGGGTTGGACAAGGACGAGAACGTTTACATCACGGACGAATGGCACAACGCCGTCATTATCTATAACAGTGACGGCGAGCTGTTGAAGCACTGGGGCGAAGCCGGAGAAGGAGAGGGCAACCTCAACGGGCCATCTGGCATGGCCTTCGACTCCGAGGACAACATCTGGATCGTCAACGGCAAAAACAGCCGCATTCAGAAATTCACCAGAGACGGTCAGTACCTCGGCGGTTTCGGCATGAAAGGCAGTAGCGAAGGCGAGCTTGATATGCCCTGGGGCATCACCCTCGACAACGATGGTGACATCTATGTGGCCGATTGGAATAACCACCGGGTGCAGAAATTCACCACGGACGGCGAGCACCTGCTGACCTTCGGTTCCGGCAAGCGTACGGGGATCTCTACCGATGGCGGTACCCCCTACAGCCACGCATTTCAGTCTCACGTGGCCGTCAACCCCAAGGACCTCAACCACCCCACTGGAGTGGCCGTGGACGGGGACGGTGATGTCTATGTCGTCGACTGGATGAACGAGCGGGTGGTGATCTTCGACGAAGAAGCCGCCCCGGTGGCCACCCTACGCGGCGACGCCTCCGGTCTCTCCAAATGGGCGGAGATGTCCGTTGCCGCCAATCCGGACATGGAAAAGGCACGGCGCCGGGTCAAGGCGCCAGAGATTCAGAACTACTTCCGCATGCCCCTGGCTTGCACCTTCGACCAGGCTAGCAACCGATTGCTGGTCTGCGACTCGATGCGCAGCCGGATCCAGATATATCATAAAGATAGCAACTACATGGATCCCCAGTTCAACCTGTAGGTCCGGTTCCCTTACTTCTTATTGGGTACCAACATTTCTACTTCGCGGAGGGGCGCCCGCCCCTGGTCAAGTACCCCTCCGCACGGTTTCATCGCCAGAACGGTATTGTCCTCGACTACGAACTCTCCTACGCCACACCTCTACAGCAGAGGTGCGTTCGTCAGTGGACGT
>JADFJS010000060.1 GCA_022566155.1 Chloroflexota bacterium | reverse complement strand
AAAGCATCTTTCGATGCTGTGGTCGCCGTCCCGCAGTATCTCCGGCTCCACGATGGGGACCAAGCCTGCTTCTTGGCTCATGGCGGCGAACCGGGCCAGGGCGTGGGCATTTGTGCTCAAACAGTAGGGGCTAGGGGTATCGTCGGCAATAGTGATAACCGCCCGCCATTTGGTGAAGCCTGCTCCCAGCTCAAAGTATTCCTTGAGCCGGTCCCTTAGTCCGTCAAGGCCTTCAGTCACCAGCTCTTCGGTTGCGCTGGGAAGGGGCACGGTGCCCTTGTCGACCTTGATGCCGGGGATGATGCCCCGGTCCGAAAGCACCTTGACCAGCGGCGTCCCGTCGGCGCCCTCCTGACGGATAGTCTCGTCGAACAGGATCACGCCGCTGACGAAATCGGCGACGCCGGCGGTGCGGAACAGCATCTCCCGGTAGTCGCGCCGGTTCTCCTCGGTTGACTCAACGTTGATGCTGTCGAAGCGCCTCTTTATCGTACCGCCGCTTTCGTCGGCGGCCAGGATACCCTTTTTATCGGCAACCAGCGCCTGAGCGGTCTGGACCAACCGCTGCTTATCCATGGAACACACCTCCTTCCCATATTACCCGGCCCATATTTATGTTATGTAGCGCGTAACGGTGCTACCCGGCTTTGATCACCGCCACCGTTTCCTCGACGACATCTTTGTTGCCCAGGATCAGCGGGGTCCGCTGGTGCAACTGCGTCGGGACGATGTCCATGATCCGCTCATAGCCTGTCGAAGCGGCCCCGCCGGCCTGCTCGGCCACATACCCCAGGGGATTCGCCTCATACATCAGCCGTAGGCGGCCATCCTTGCGGTTCTGGTCGGCCGGGTAGGCGAAGATTCCGCCCTTCAAGAGATTCCTGTGAAAATCGGCCACCAGAGAGCCCACGTACCGCAGCGAATACTTGTTACGCAGCAGGGCGATGGCTTTTTGGGTGGGCTCATCCAGCACCTTGTTGTTGCCCTCATTGGTGCTGTAGTAGGGACATTCCACGGGGATCCTGATATTGGGGTGGGTCAACGCAAATTCGCCGGAGCCGCTGTCCCCGGAGCCGCTGTCCAAGGTGAAACCGGAGACGTTGTTCTTGGTCGCCAACACCAGTACGGTGCTCGATCCGTAGACGACGTAGGCTGCGGCGACCTGTTCGTTGCCCGGCCGTAGCAGCGAGTCATCGTTCACCGTCTCGCCGGGCCTCTTCTGCCAGATGCCGAAGATGGAGCCGATACTCACCGCAACATCGATGTTCGACGAGCCGTCCAGGGGGTCCATCAACACGATGAAGCCGCCGCCGGCATCGCCTTCGACTATGACCGGCCTCTCTATCTCCTCGCACCCTATGGCGGCCACCTGACCGCTTGCGGAGAGGGTTTCTACGAAGATGTCAGAGCTGGCCTTGTCTAGCCGCTGTACGATCTCACCCTGGACGTTGGTTTCGCCCGTGGTGCCCAGCGCGTCGGCCAGAGCGGCCTGCTGGACCTGTTGTTGGACCCGGCGAGAACCGTTGGCGATCGCCATGATGACCGCCCCCAGGCCGTCAGACGGACCCTTGTCCCGCAACCCCGCGGCTACGTGTTCTTGAAGAGTGGTGCGATGTCCTATTAGCGCCACCTGTCACCTCCCACACCGATTAACCTGCTACATAGCTACATCGGGGCCCACCGGAATCATATCCGCCTACTTAACGGTATCAAACCGCACTGACCGGCTGGCAAGTTCCTGCTATCCGAAGATTATGCGGAATTTTATTCCATGGCCGCGCCGCCATAGCCTATAATATTGCAAGTGACTTGCTGCTAACTGTAGAATATTCAATATGCCCTTGAAATTTGCGCAAGGCTATCAGTTATGGATGTATCTCCCCAATCCGCGCCCAGACAATCGCCATCAAAAGACGACCCCTTGGACCGATTCGCGCTGGAGATCGCTCGAAGGAACAAATTGGAAGGTGAGAGCCTGCAGAAATTGTCAGGCGTCTTCCCGGCGGGCGCAACGACTTTGCATCGAAAGCTCAAAGGCTGGCTCGAAGAAGGCCGCTTCGAGTTAACCGACACATGGAGTGGCCAGACGACCGCGTTGCAGGCCGCCATCGATGAGCCCTTGGGGGAACGCCTGGCCCGAGAGACCGCGATCCGCCGCGCGCGGGTGGCCCGTCTTACCGGCTTTGAAGCCGCGGCCGGGGAAGACTACTGGATGCAGGGCGCCAGCGACAGGGGGCAGGCGGCTTACCAGGCTGGAGATTACCTTCACCGGGCCTTGGGGGATGTCGCCGCCCGGTTTCTCATTGACCGCCTCCGGCCACAGATGACCATAGGCTTGGCTTCTGGCCGAGGCGTTGCGCTGACAGTGGACCGCCTGGAGGACCTGGCCAAGGACCGGCGTGAATGGATGAGCGGGTATCAGGGCGTGAGGATATATTCTTTGAGCGGCGGATCATGGATGGGGACCTGGGCTATGCCGTTCAACCGGCCCTTGGATGCCGATGCCAACGTGTTCCATCTTGGAACAATCTTGCACGTTTCTCCCGGGATCCGAACATACATCGGGTCCTGGCTGCTAGCGGGGGAAAGGGTAACCGAACGGCCGAGCTACAAGGGGGTCCATCTTGACCTGGCGATCGTTGGGATTGGCCAGCTCAATACAGGGCATCACTTTCTCCGGCCGGATGCGGCGCTGCAACTGGAGAGCATGGGCGACGCCCTGGCCAGCATCCGCGAATTCCAAGACAAGGAAGGCGACCGGCACGCCAGCATCGCCGACATCTGCCATGTCTTGTTCTATGTGGGCACGGGTGAGCCTCCCGATCAGATCGCCAAAGCCATAAGGGACCTGAACAACGCCATGTCAACCGCCCCCAGGGAGACTCTGGAAAGCGCGGAGGAAGTCATCTTAGTAGCGGGCGGGGCACAGAAGGAAGAAGCCCTGTACCACTTCGTTAAGGGGCATTGTCGAGATGCCCCTATCGACCCGGCGCGAGTCACATTGATCACTGATTCCTGGACTGCAAACCGGATCTTGGATCGAGGCTAGGCTCCCGATCGATACCCGACAGGTTCCGGCGCGCCCGTCACAATCTTCAATATTATGACTCAATGTCCGCGATACACTAATGCCCTGCCATTGTCGAAACCACCCTCAAAGGTGTATATTCAAATAGATTTACCTGCCGCGCGGCCCGGGTACAGGATTAACCGGAAACCATGGGTGGCGACCGAAGGCGATTGACATGTCGCTACTTCTTCTGATATTCACCTCGTTCCTGATAGTGCTTTGGACGGTGAGGCTCGCCCGGTCCAAGGGGCGTCAACCCTGGATGTGGGGTGGAGCAGCGCTGCTCCTGTCCGTGATTCCTGACTACGCCCTGATTAGTATCGTCCCCTTGGTGATCCTCCTGTTTATGAAGCGGCGTCAGGACCCCGTGGATGCCGGCTCCGCCCCGCCGCTGTGCCCCAAGTGCGCCGCGCTCCGCTCCGAGGACCAGAGCTATTGCGTAAACTGCGGCTGGGAATTGGCCAGAGCCTATGGTGGTGAAACTTCGGCTGACGACGCGCAGGTTGGCGCTCCATCGGGTCCGGAGCACGCTGAACCCAGTGTGGCCAACGCCGATCTCGCTCCGGTTCATTCCATCGAGGCGGAAGCTAACCCGATAGCCGAGGCCGGGTCCGCTGGTCAAGCAGAACCCATCCCTCTCGAGCCGGCCGGTCAGGATGCTCCCTCCGGAACTCCCGCCGAGAGCCCGGAAGAGGTACCGGCGGAACCAGTGGTCCGCCGCCGCCGGGGGGTGCCCACCGCCACAAGCATGACTCAGTGGGGGATCGACCTGTTCGATCTGGGGCGCATCCAGGAATCCGTCGACCAATTTACCAAGGCGATCGCCCTGGACCCCGACTTCAAGATGGCATGGGAGCGCCGAGCAGAATCTTACGCCAAGCTGGGCCGCGGAGAAGAAGCCGCGGAGGACCGGCGACGCCTGAGGGCGCTTAACGCCTCACCATCGGCCGGTTAACAGCCTGATCACACATGTGTTAGACCTCAGGTTAAAACGGCCCGCGACCCGTCTTTCGCCTGGTATCGTTTCTCCGATGATCTTGATGGAATTACGCTCTTCACACCGGGACAGCTTGGACAATGTCGTGTTGAGAGGCGGTACAACCTGGCTAGACAGCCATGATGTGATATCCGGCGTCCACGTGGATTATGGAACCGGTGATCCCGCTTGATAGGTCGCTGCACAGGAATAGGGCTGTCTTGGCCACCTCTTCCACTTTGATGTTCCGCTGCAACGGCGCCGTCTTGGCGTGCTGCCGCTTCATATCCGTGAAACCTTGGATCCCCCTGGCGGAGAGAGTGTCCACGGGCCCAGCAGAGATCGCGTTAACGCGTATGTTCCGGTCTCCATACTCGGCCGCCAATTGGCGAACTTCGTGCTCCAGCGCTGCTTTGGCAGTACCCATGACGTTGTATCCGGGAAACACCCTCTGGGACGCCTGAAAGGTCATGGTCACCACGCTGCCGCCCTGGGTCATCAGCTTGGCGGAATGCCGGACCAGCGGCAGCAAAGAGTAGGCGCTAATCTCCAAGGCGATGCGAAAACCTTCCCGGCCGGTTTCGGAAAATGGGCGGGTAAGGTCTTCCCGGTTGGCGTACGCGATGCTGTGCACCATGAAAGATATATCGCCGAAGGCATCACCCACCTGGTCGAAGAGGTCGGCGATCTGCTGGTCGTCGGTGGCGTCGCAAGGCAGAACCAGCGCCCCATCCAGGGTGCCAGCCAAGCGCGTCACCCTCTCCTTGAGCCTGTCTCCCTGGTAGGTCAGGGCCAACCTGGCCCCTGCCTGGGACAAGATGCTGGCCATGGCCCACGCGATGCTGTGGTCGTTGGCCACGCCCAGAATTATCCCCTTTTTTCCTGACAAGTCCACCGGATACAATGGTCTCTACCTCCCTAGCGATAATCGCCGGCCAATCAATCATTCAAAGGCGGGCGCCACCTGGTCCAGGAATATATCTAGCTGCCGCTCCGGGTCGAAGGAAGCAAACCGGACCACCAAGGTCTCCGCACCTGCGGCAACGTACTCGGACATCCGCTCCTTCACCCTCTCCGGTCCGCCAAACGGCCCCCAGCGGCTACCCCAGATATTGGCGCCGTAGTAGCCGGTAAGGAATCTGTTGGCTTCGGACTCCGCCTTTGCCAAGTCGGGGTCCACGTTCACCGTCAAGTAGAAGACCGTTTCGAGACGGTCCGGGTCGCGGCCCAGCTCGGCGGCAATCTCACGAACCCGGCTGACAACCTTAGCATACTCCTCCGGTGTATCGGAGATGGAGATCAGCCCATCGCCCAATCTGGCCGCTCGCTGGAACTGGGCATCCCGCTGGGCACGCCAGTGGCAAGCCAGGAGCAGGGGCACGCCCCCGGCCTGAATCGGCAGTGGCTCCATGGAAACCTTCTCCAGGTCAAAGTGCCGCCCTGAAAAATCCAAGGGCTGGCCGGAGCCCAAACCCTTCACTATCTCCAGGACCTCCTCGAGGCGCGATGCACGCCGTGACGGAGAAACGCCGGCAGCGCGCCACTCGGCCCGCTGTTCGTCGTTGAACGCTCCTCCCACGCCGGCGGCAATCAACAAACGCCCTCGGGAGATAAGATCGACGGTGGCCATGGTTTGGGCCAAGAGGACCGGATGGCGCAGCGCCGCCAACAATACCGCCGTGCCCAGCCGCACTCTCTTGGTGCAGGCTGCCACCGCCGCCAGGGTGCTCAAGGGCTCCAGTCTGGGCTTGGCGATAAGGCTGTCTCCAACCCACACTGAATCCAAGCCCGCGTCCTCGGCTCTTCGCGCCATATCCAGCACGCGGTCTGCGCTCTCGGGCGCCGTTTCCCCCAGGAGGAGGCCTCGTGTAGGCAATAATATTCCCAGTTTTACCTTTGGGCTGGCCATGCTACCTCAGCCTCGGCGTTCCGCTGATCTGGCCGTCAATTTCCCGCATTGATCTCATCCAGGCCCAACCGCTCCAGAAACCCGGGCTCCATATGCTCGTAGGTGGCTACGTCCTCGGCGGTATCCAGGTCCATCCCCAGTCCGGGACTGGAACATATCGCCACAGATATCTCCAGGGCAGCGGCTTGAGATAGATGCTTGGTGAAGCTACTGGGGCCCAGTTGAGGTCTGAAAGCCAAGCCCGGGGGCACCAATATGGCGTTGGTTCCGCCGCCTCGCCTGGCGGGCGCAAGCGTAATGTTTTGGCGCCGTCGAGACGCCTGCATCAGGCTGTGCAGGTCGCTGGGTTTAAGGAATGGCAGGTCGCCGGCCAGGAAAAGCGCGGAGGCATCCTGTTGAAAGGCGAGATCGAAGACTTTGTCCAAGGTATCATTCAGGTCGCAGCCCAACTCCTCCAGCCAGATACCGCCGAACGTCTGCGCCGTGTCCCGAATCTTTTGATCGCCACCCACCACCCAGATCTTGGATATCGATGCTCCCTGTATCGCCGAGATGACGTGGCCCAACATCGCCGTGACAAGGCCGGCCCTTTGGCTAGGGGTGAACCGGTTGGCCAGGCGGGTTTTGCTGTCGGCCAAGGGCTTCATGGGAACGATGGCTACGAGACTTTCCCCATTTTCCAGCATGGGCTCAGCCTGCTCCCACGGCCAGTACGCGCCGGGCCAAGCCCACCTTGTCGGCTTCACTAATCATGATCGTGGGAGCCGGCACCGGCTTGATACCCAGGGCGGCGATGGCTGGAGATAGTCCACTGTCCTGATCATCGATGAAGAAGATATCGCAGATATCCGTCATTCGGCGAGCTACCCCAACGCTGGAAACCTCATGACCCAGCTCGGACATGATCTTGGCGGCGGGTCCGCGCAGGGCCGCTCCACCCACGATAGGGCTTACCGCGACCCTCGGGCCTGGGAATCCCTTCAACGATTCCCGCACGCCAGGGATGGCCAGTATCGGGTCTAGACTGAGGAATGGGTTGGACGGGCAAAAGACCACCAGCTTGGCCTGGTCCAGAGCGCCCTGAAATTCCGGTGAGGGGAATGCCGACTCGGCGCCCGCATAACGGACGGCCCTCACTTTGGGCTCGGCCAGTTGCTTCACGAAATACTGCTGCATCGCCAGCTCGCCGTCTTCGGTATCCAACATGGTGCGCACCGGCTCGTCGCTCATGGGTACGATCCGGTGGGCGATCCCCAGACGCTGGCACAGTTCCGCCGTGGCTTCCGAAAGGGTGGCTCCTTGGTGGAGAAGCTGTGTCCGCCGGATATGGGTGGCCAGGTCCCGGTCGCCAAGATTGAACCAGGTATCGGCGCCGTATCTTCCCAGCATCTCCAGGGCGTTGAAGGTTTCCCCGGTCAAGCCCCAACCCTTTTCCGGGTCGGCCAATCCGGCGAGGGTATACATCACCGTGTCCAGGTCAGGCGATACATGGAGCCCATGAAAGCACTCGTCGTCACCCGTATTGACCACGATGACCAGCTGGTCCGGAGGAAGAAGACGGGATAGCCCCAACACCAGCTTGGCTCCCCCTACACCGCCCGCCAATGCGAGAACCTGGCCATCTATCATCGGGTCAAGGTCTGAAGTAATCGCCATAGTCTCCCGGACTCGCCGCGCTAAAGGATACCGGGTCGGGTGATCCCCAACCACCTACCCCGCTATACCAGAGGTCCATGACGGTCAGCTCGAAACGGTTGTGTCCACACCGGCTTCTCGGGCTTGCGCTTCGCGGGCATGTCTCGGATGTTCGAATCGATAGGTGTCCAACTTAACCAGCTTCCGATAGGAGCCGAACAGCTCTTCCACGTTGTCGCCCACCAGGTCCAGCGGATCAAGCTCCTCATCACCTTCGCCAAACACACGCCTGGTTTGGTAGGTGGTGTAGCGTTCCGCAGGGATGCGTCCGGCCTGCCGGATCATGTCCCGGAACTCGGAGGGCCGCATCAATTGGCCGTGCTGGGCCCCGGCGGCGGTGGAGATACTCTCGTTGATCAGGGTGCCCCCCAGATCGTTCACGCCGGCGGTGAGCAATAGCTGGGACATGCGAGAGCCTTCCTTGACCCAGGAGGCCTGGATGTTGGGTATCCAATTGTTGAGCATGATGCGAGCTATGGCGTGGACCTTGACCACGTCCATCCCCGAGGGGCCGGAGCGCACCCCCGGCATCAGGCTTTTCATGAACATCGGGGCCTCGGTATGCACGAAGCTCAAAGGCACGAATTCGGTGATCCCGCCGGTTTGCTTCTGGATACCGCGCAGCAGGTCGATGTGGCGGACGATGTGCTCGTTGGTTTCCACGTGGCCGAACATGATGGTGGACGTGGTGGGTATCCCCAGCTCGTGGGCGGTGGTTATAACCTCGATCCACTGGTCAACCCGGATGCGCCCCGGCGATATCAGGTCCCGCATCTCCTGGTCCAGTATCTCCGCCGAGGTGCCCGGCAGGCTTCCCACTCCCGCCGCTTTGAGGTCTACCAGATATTCCCGAATGGTGCACTTTGAGCGGACCGAGCCGTAGAGCACCTCCTCGGGAGAGAAGCCGTGGATGTGCATATCGGGAAGCTCTTCCTTGATGGCCTCACACAACTTGATGTACATGTCCCCCTCCATCTGGGGGGGCAGACCGGCCTGGATGCAAACCTCCGTGGCGCCGTAGTCCCAAGCCTCCTTGGCGCGGCGCACGATCTCCATCACCGGAAGAAGATATCCTTCCTCTTCCCGGAAGTCACGGCTAAAGGCGCAGAAGCCGCAACGCTTGATGCACACGTTGGTGAAGTTGATGTTCCGGTTGACCACATAGGTCACCACATCGCCCACGGTGCGGCGCCGAAGCTCGTCGGCCACCATCACCATGGCGTTGTATTCAAGGCCGGATGTTTCGAACAGGGCCAATGCGTCTTCTATAGAGACATCATCGCCTTCCAAGGCCCGGTTCAATGCAACCGCCACCGGTGGCTGCAGGTGGCCGATCAGAGATTCTAGGTCACCGGCGGAGGGCCGTTCTTCAGTCAAATCCGGCATATCTTTGAATACCCCCTTTAACGTAACCCTCATCGTCCGACAGCCCGGCTACTTTTGCCTTAAGGGCTGCCGGCAAGAAGCGATCCGACTCCAAAAAGAACTCCGGGTACACGGGCAACCTGGGCTTTAGCTCGAATCCCATGGACTTGCTGCGGTCCCGCAGCTCGGCAAGGCCGGGCCAGGGAGCTTCTGGATTCACGAAGTCTATGGTCAGGGGCGACACGCCACCCCAATCGTTGATCCCGGCATCGAGATAACACTCGTAGTCCTGCGCACTGAGATTGGGAGGCACCTGCAGGTTCATGTCCGGACCCAGCAAAAGGCGGGCCACGGCCACGGTCCACATGAAATCCTGCTGGGCAGTGTCAGGCACTCCGGCCATGGGGGTGTCGGGCTTGGACCGGAAGTTCTGAATTATCACTTCCTGGATATGACCGTAGGTCTGGTGGAGACGCCGGATCGCCAGCAGTGATTCTATGCGGTCCCGGCGGGTCTCCCCGATGCCAACCAGAAGGCCGGTGGTGAAGGGCACCCCAAGCTCTCCGGCGATCTGGATGGTGCGCAGGCGAACCCTGGGGCGTTTGCTGGGAGCGAACTCGTGTGGTCCGCCGGTCGCGTACAGGGCTTCGCTGGTACTTTCCAACATCAATCCCATGGAGGGATTGAACGGCTGTAAAGCGGCCATCTCCCTTCTGCTCATGGTCCCGGGATTGGCATGGGGAAGCAGGTCGGTCTCTTGCGCCACCAGCTTGCACATGTCCGCCAGATACTGCAGCGTTGTGCGGTATCCCCGGTGCTCCAGCCATTCCTTGGCCTCTGGATAACGCTGCTCGGGCCGCTCACCCAGGGTAAACAGGGCCTCGGTGCAGCCCAGGCGCTGGCCGGCCATGGCAACCTCTAGCACTTCATCGGGGCTCATGTACAGCTTTTGGCTCGAGGACGGATCTCGCCGGAAGGTGCAGTAGCCGCAAAAGTCGCGGCACAGCATGGTAAGCGGTATGAAGACCTTCGGCGAAAAGGTCACGGTCTTGCCCTTCCCGCGGTCCCGCAGCTGGGCGGCCGCCGCACAGAGCTCCGGCAGGAGGCCGCTATCGGCGTCGGCGAAAAGTGCGGCCTGCTCCTCAGGCACCGCCTCGCCACGGATGGCTGTCTCAAGTGCCTGATCCAGTGCTGTCGTGATACCCGTTGCGGTCACAACATCGTCCCGGCGGCAATAGCCATTTGTGTCCCGCCCATCTCAAAACAAGTCAGGAAGATGATGATTTACCTCGTTGACTGAGAGCTGACCGGCAAGAAGCCCCACGACTGGCCTCTAGCCGATTCTCCCGCCTATTGTAGCCCTTCCCCAATGGTGTAGCAACCAATAGGCGAGGCCTGCGGTACGTTGGCGGGCTGCGGGAAGTTGTTGCCGCGTTAGAGGTCCGTTGAAGATGGATAGTGCATGATGCACGGTCACGCCCAGCGCATTCCCTGCCGTCACACGCCTCAGGCGTTCCAGGCACGTCGGCGCTCGAGATATCGGCTGGGTTCCGGCCTTCGCCGTAATGACCAGGTTAACCAACAGACTATCCCAACACGGCAATTCGACTACGATTTAAGCACTCGTGTAACTCCCGTGTGAAAGAAGGGGATTGTGGAATGCATTTTTATTTTTACAGTCGCGACGTCCCGCCACAACCAATATCTAGCTTTACAATCCAGCCAGCCGGCCCTGGTCGGGTGCTTCGGGCTGGGGAAACGTTCGCCCCAGGTATTCGTAGGCGCGGCGGGTCGCTACCCGGCCTCGAGGCGTGCGCTCCAGGAAGCCAAGCTGCAACATGTAGGGCTCTAGAACGTCCATGATGGTGTCGGAATCTTCGTTTATCGCCGCAGCCAGGGTTTCGAGCCCCACCGGCCCTCCGTCGAATTTGTCGACGATGGAGGAGAGTAGGCGGTGGTCGGACTGGTCCAATCCCAATTTGTCAACGCTGAGTTGCTCCAGGGCCGCCCGGGCGATGTCGCCGTCGATGCGGTTGTCCGCCTTGACCAGGGCATAGTCCCGCGTACGTTTCAGCAGGCGATTGGCGATACGAGGCGTTCCCCGGGAGCGGGCCGCGATCTCATCGAGGCCCTCGGTGTCGGCTTCCAATTCCAGTATCTGGGCAGATCGGCGCACGATCACCTGCATGTCCACCATCTCGTAGTAATCCAGGCGGAACACGGACCCGAACCGGTCGCGCAAGGGGGCGCTGATCATGGAAAAGCGGGTGGTGGCCCCAAGGCGCTTTCCAAGGCCGACGCCGACTACCTGCGGGCATGGATGAAACGAGAGAACGAAAAACATGGCGCTGCCACCGCTTCAGGTCAGGGTAACGGTTGACGACAAGCCGCTTGTCGCGGGCCTTGCCAGGGTCAGGGCACGTGTTCGAAAATTAGGCGCGGATTTCCGGCGCATGGGGCGGCAGATAAGCACGTTCGTCACCGCGCCTATTGTCGCGCTGGCTGGTGTCACGGCCAAGCTCGCCGATACGCAGATACGCGCCGAGCGGACGCTGGCGACGGTGCTCAAGCTCTCCGGCGGCGCAGCCGAGCAACGCCTTGAAGGCTTCAAGGAGTTTGCCTCCGCGCTCCAGGACATCACCATCGTCGGCGACGAGGTGACGCTGAAAAATATCCAGGTCGCCAAGTCGATGGGCCTGACCGACGAACAGGCGAAGCGCGCGGCCAAGAACGCAATCGCGCTTTCCGCCGCCTTCGGCATCAATGCCAAATCCGCCATCCGCTACACCGCCGCCCTTGAGGAAGGCGACACCGAAATGCTCAACCGCTACATCCCGACGCTGCGTCTCTTGAAAGACAAGACCGAACGCGCCGCCGAGGCACAGCGTATTCTCGAAGGTGCTTTTAGCGCGGCGACCGAAGCGGCGAAGGTCGGGCTGGGTCCTGTCCGGCAGA
>JADFJS010000059.1 GCA_022566155.1 Chloroflexota bacterium | reverse complement strand
GTCAATCTCAGGGAAGTGATGGAATCCGAGGTCTTTTCCAAGATCAACGCCAAGGGCGCTCTTCCCGTTGCCCTGGGTCAGGACACCGGCGGCAACCCGGTTGTCGTGGACCTGGCTGCCTTGCCCCACTTCCTGATCGCGGGAGCTACCGGCAGCGGCAAAAGCGTGTGCATCAACTCCATCGTTGTTTCTCTGCTGCTCACCAGAACCCCGGACCAGTTGCGCATCCTCATGGTGGACCCCAAGCGGGTGGAGCTTACACCTTTCAACGGTGTTCCCCACTTGATGGCGCCGGTGATAGTTGAGGTAGACCAGGTCAACGCGGCCCTGCGCGCTTTGATGCGGGAGATGATGCGGCGCTACCAGTTGATGGAGGAGAATGGCACCCGGAACATCGATGGCTATAACGCCAAAGCCACCGAACATCTACCCTACCTGCTGCTGATAGTGGACGAGCTAGCCGATCTCATGATGTCCGGCGGATTTGAGGTGGAGCAGAACCTGGTGCGATTGGCCCAATTGGGGCGGGCCACCGGCATACACCTGCTCTTGGCCACCCAGCGCCCTTCGGTTAACGTGGTGACCGGCCTGTTGAAGGCCAACATCCCGGCACGGGTGGCCTTTGCCGTGGCATCCCAGGTCGATTCCAGGGTGATTCTGGATACCGTCGGCGCTGAAAAGCTGTTGGGGAAGGGAGATATGCTGTTGCTTTGTAACGAGTCTCCCAAGCCCCGCCGAGTCCAGGGTACCCTTGTGTATGAAAATGAGATTGACCAGTTGGTGGAGTTTTGGCGGGACCAAAGCGGTCCACCATTGCCTGAATTCAACATGTCCGAACCCGTTGAGGAAGATTTGGGCGAGGATGGTACGGGCGACCGGCTGGTCGAGCAGGCACGCCAGCTAGCGCTTAGAAACCCCCGCATGTCTTCCTCATTTCTGCAGCGCCGCCTGAAGATTGGAGGCCGGCGAGCCGACGAGATACTGGAAGAGCTGGAGAGCGAGGGGCTGGTGATACCTTCTTAACCGAGTTTCTATCTCTTATTTAGAGACTTGGACTATATGTTATGTCCTTTCGTGATATCAGCCCACTATTTCCATCTGCCTCTTCCCCTTGGGGCCGCCGGTTTGTTATCATGGCCGTAGCTGTAGCCCCAGCCCGGTAGCTGCGGCACACCCGGCCAAATTCTGATTGCCCTGCGGACCTGACTGTTGCTTATAGACCTACACACCCACAGCTACCCCAAGTCCGACGATGGCTTCATGGGGGTAGACGACCTGATCGACGAGACCAAGAGTAAGGGCCTTGATGGAGTCTGCCTGACCGACCACGACGCTTTCTGGTCGGCGGACGAGATTAGCGCCTTAACTCGAAGGCATAGCTTTCTCGTCATACCCGGCTGCGAGATCAACACCGATACCGGACATGTAGTCGTCTTCGGCCTAGACAGGTATGTATTCGGGCTGCATAAACCGGATTTTCTGCACGGAATGGTGGTTCGGGATGGCGGCGTGCTCATTGCCGCTCACCCATACCGGCGCCGATTTCTGGAAGAGCCGGCACAGCAGCCTACAGCCCGGGCCGAAATGCTGGACCGGGCCTGCAACGACGGCTTCTTCGGTATATGCGATGCCATAGAGGGAATCAACGGCCGCGCCAACGAGTTCCAGACCGATTTCTCCCTGGACCTGAGCGCCCGGCTGGAGATGAAAATGACCGGCGGCAGCGACGCCCACCGGGTGGACCAGTTGGGTACCGCGGCGACCAGTTTCCAACGGGAGATAACCGGCCTGGCCGACCTCATTGAGGAGCTAAAGGGCGGCCGGTTCCATGCGGTGGACCTGCGCAACGGCCACGACACAGGCGTCAGACCATCCTAGATGATGCCCACTGGGGGCGCCAGACCCGTGAATCCCAACCTCCAGGCTCCATGGACCTCAATGCGGGAGGACTCTAAATGGGCGAATCCTTACGTATAGAGAACCTCTATGTCCAATTTGGGACCCCGGGTGGGCAGGTTAAGGCCCTCAACGGGGTTGACCTTGTCTTGGAAGAAGAGCAAGTCTACTGCCTGGTGGGGGAGAGCGGCGCCGGCAAAAGCACCGTCGCCTTGTCCATCATGGGGTTGCTTCCCCGTTCCGCGTCCGTGGACCGAGGAAGCATAATATTCAACGGCGTGGACCTGCTGAAGGCCAGCCCCGAATATATGCAGCATCTGCGGGGCAGCGAAATCTCCATGGTCTTCCAGGACGCCAAGGCCGCGCTGAACCCGGTGCAACTGGTCGGCGACCAATTGGAAGAGGTCATCCTGGCCCACACCGATGTATCGAGACGGGTCGCAAATGGGATGGCCCAGGACATGCTGCGAGAGGTGGGCCTGCCGGACCCAAGACGGATAATGGGCCAATACCCCTTCAGCCTCAGCGGAGGAATGTGTCAGAGAGTGATGCTTGGCATCGCCCTGGTGCTGAGTCCTCGCCTGCTTATCGCCGACGAGCCCACCTCCGGGCTTGACGTGACCCTTCAGGCGGAAATGCTGGAGATGCTGCGGCGGCTCTGCCGGGACCAGCACTCATCCATCCTGCTGATCACCCACGATATGGGCATCGTGGCCAACATGGCCCAACAGGTTGGGGTGATATACGCGGGCACCATGATAGAACAGGCCGACGTGATGACGCTGTTCAAGGAGCCAACCCATCCCTACACCTGGTCCCTGCTTCAATCTTTGCCCCGGTTGGATGATATAGACAGGGACCTGCAGCCCCTGCGTGGTACCCCACCGGACATGGTCAACCTGCCGGAGGAGTGTCCCTTCCTGCCCAGATGCCACAAAGCCCTATCCAAGTGCCGGGTGGAGGTGCGGCCGCCCGCATTGGAGGTAGCTCCCGGCCACCCGGTCGCCTGCTACAACCCCGTGCTGTCCGGCGCCTGATCCCGGCGCCTGGGCGTGAATCTCTACCGGCCGCCATAGTTGGGAGACGCGGGAACTCAAGAAGCGCAAGCACCCCGGGAACGTCACACCTCTATCCGGTATACGCGGGCGGCGGTGTCGTGGAACATCTCGGCCCTCTCGCCGGCCGAGTAGCCCTTGGACAGCCGTTTAAAGGCGTTATACATGACGTTGTAGGAGTAGGCCACCTTGTCCACCGGGAAGTTGCTCTCGAACATGCTCCGGCCGGGGCCGAACTGCTCGATGCAATGGTTCATAAATGGGGCCATGGACTCGGCCAATTCGACCGAGCCGATGGGTTCCTCCCGGGCATGCCAGTCAAAGCCGTAGCGGGGCATGCCGATGCCTCCCAGTTTGATGATGACGTTGGGGCAAACCGCCACGGCGGTGATGCCGCTCCGCCAGGTCGCCAGCACCTCTTCATCCCGGTTGCCGTATGGGCCGGTACGCATGAGGCCTCCGATGTGATTGAGGATGATGGTGAGGCCGGGGACGGATCTGGCGAAATCCGCCAACTCGGGTAGCTGGGGAAACATCACCCCGGTCTCCAGGCACAGCCCCATTCGTTCCAACACCCTCGCACCCGCTCTGTAATCCTCGGTGGCCAGTACACCCTCCACCTCCCTGCTCGGCACCTCTGGGTGCGGGTCCCAGCCAACGGAGTGGCGTATGCCGCGAAAACGGTTGGGGCTGGCCGCTTGCAGCGCCTCCAGCACCGGCCCAACCCTTTCGCCCAGTTTCAGGTCGGCGCGTCCGATTATGGCGGCGGCGGCCCGGCCGGGACCGTAGAGGCCGCTTGCGCTGGCGGCGGCGAGACCCTGAACGAACTCCACCTCGCCGACGGGACGCAGCTCCTCCGGTCCGTCGGTACGGTACATCGACCTGGCCTCAACGAATACCGTGGAGCGCACGTTGTGGCCGCTGTTGATGTCGGCGGCCAGCTCGTGAAGAAGATAGCGCTGGTAGGGGACCCGCTCGGTGCGAAAGTCCCAGAAGTGGTGATGGGGGTCGCAGATCGGAATCTCCGGCTCCAGCGTCGGTTCCTGTGTCAAAGCCAGCCAGTCATTGCCTCCGAATGGCATGATGGCGCCTCCTTTGCGGAATTTTCAGCGCAATCTTATCACGCCCACCGCGCGTAACCGGATACCGAAGCGGCGTTTGACACAACTCCAGAGGGACGAGTACCATTCCCGTGGTCAAAGGATGCGGATCATTCTTCGCCCGGCGCCTGTCTGCGATAGCCGGCCGAATGCATCGGATCACCGGCAGCGGTGCCGGACATAGCCCCAGAACGGCGAATAGGAGATCGATATGTTTTTTGAACTCAGGCAATACCGGACACAGGACGGCCAACGGGAGAACTGGGTCAAGTTCATGGAAGAGGTCATCATACCCTTCCAGGTCGGGAAAGGCATGGTGATCGTGGGCAGCTTTGTCGGGGAACAGGAGCAGGACCTGTACGTGTGGATACGCCGGTTTGAAAGCGAAAGTGAGCGCGAACGCCTTTACGAAGCCGTCTACCAGAGCGACGAGTGGCTGAAGAACATCGCCCCCAAGATCCCCGCGATGTTGGACACGGCAAAGATCGTGGTCACACGTATCGAACCCACCGCCGCTTCGGTGATTCACTAGCAACACTTGTCGGCCCGTGTACGTGCTCTTTGTCCTTGCGGCGAGTAAATCCCGCACGGGCGAACAGTGGCATGTGTTACTATCCTGCTTGATTTCAAAGCTGGGAGGCCAAGGATAACCCCATGCGTTGGTACTTGCTATTGGTGTTGCTTGTTGCCCTGGGGGTGTCTTGCGGAGGCTCTGATCCGACCCGTCCGCCTACGCCAGAGCCTACAGCTACTTCGGCCCCCACGACCACATCTTCGAAGGAGGCGGCAGAATTGACCACCACACCATCGGGACTGCAATACCGGGACCTGGTAGTTGGAACCGGAGAAGACGCCCGGACCGGCGCCACCGCGGTCGTCCACTACACGGGCTGGCTTGAAGACGGCACCAAGTTCGATAGCTCCGTGGATCGCGGACAGACCTTCGATTTCGTCATCGGCCAAGGACAGGTGATCAAAGGCTGGGACGAGGGCGTGGCTACCATGAAGGTGGGAGGCAAGCGGGAGTTGATCATACCTCCGGACCTTGCCTATGGAGACCGTGGAGCGGGATCCGTCATTCCGCCGGGCGCCACCCTTAAATTTGAAGTGGAATTGATTGCACTTCGTTAACCCTTGCGACCTTTGAACATTAACCGTGAACCGATCCCGGAGGAGCGAATTGGAACTTAAGCGATCCCTTCCCGACAAATGGGACAGGGAAGTAGACGTGGTTGTAGTCGGATTCGGGGCGGCCGGAGCGGCGACGGCCATCACGGCACACGACGCCGGCGCCAGGGTTTTGATGCTGGAAAAGGCGCCCAAGGGGCAGGAGGGCGGCAACACCCGAGTGGCCGGCCAAGGCTATCTCAATGTCTCATCCGCCGATGAGGCCATCACCTATTTCAACGCCCTTTGCGGGCCATATCCCGTTCCGCAGGAAGTGGTGCGGGTTTGGGCCCACGAGAGCACAAAAAACAATGAATGGGTCCGGAGCATAGGCGGCGACCCCCAGGAGCATCAGCATCCGCCGGTGGGTGTCGAGTTCCCCGAGCTTCCCGGGTCGGAGTGTGTCCACAAATTCCACAATGGGCCCATCGTTGGATTTTCGGAGACATGGAAGCTCTTTGAACGTGCGGTAACCGAGAGAGGGATCGAGGTCCTGTATGAGACGCCCGCAAGGGAGCTCATCCAGAACGGCGCCACCAGAGAGATCCTTGGCGTCAGAGCGGAGAGAGAGGGGAAGCCCCATTACGTGAAAGCCAGCAGGGCCGTGGTCCTGACCTGCGGCGGCTTCGAGAACAACCAGGAGATGATCAGGAACTACCTGCCCGGGATTCCCTACTGCTACACCTCCGGCACTCCGTATAACGAAGGGGACGGCATCACCATGGCGATGGCCGTGGGCGCGGACCTCTGGCACATGAACAACTTCGCCGGCCCGTCTATGGCGCTCAAGGTCCCAGAATACCGCACGTCCTTCTCCATGATATCCCTGCATTTCTCCAGGGAATCCCCCGGCGGCATGGTCGTGGTCGGCCCCGACGCCAGGAGGTTCGCCGACGAGAAGCACCATACATCCCACGGGAAGATCAAAGTGTCCGGCAGATGGACGCCCCTGTTCACCCCATGCCCTATGTTCATGATTATCGACCAGACCTTGTTCTCCTCGGGCCCGCTATACAACAAGGAACCCAGGTCTGGCTGGAATCCGATGGTGGACGGCTACGATTGGAGCGATGACAATAGGGCGGAGCTGGCCAAGGGATGGATCAAGACAGCCGGCACCATCACCGAACTTGCTGGGATCATCGGAGTAGACGCACCAACGTTGGAGGGGACCATCAACCGGTGGAACGAAGATTGCCTGGTTGAAGAGGACCGCCAATTCGGCCGGACCCTGATGCTGTCCCCTTTCACAGACCCGCCCTACTACGCCCTGGAGCTATCTCCATCGATGCTCAACACACAGGGCGGGCCCAGGCGCAATGAAAAGAGTCAGGTTGTCCGCCCCGACGGGACTCCGATACCTCGGCTATACAGCGCCGGGGAACTTGGATCGATCTATAGCTACCTTTATCAGGGCACCGGCAACATCGGGGAATGCCTGGTGTTTGGCCGGATCTCGGGCCGAAACGCCGCCGCGGAGCAGGCCTGGGATTAGGACTCTACACCTTCACATCGTAGCGGCCCAATGGGCAAGCGATAGGTAACAAAAATGATCCAATTGACCGAGGAAATGCGGAGCCTGATCAACAACGCTCGGTCCAACGGGACTCCCTGCATCCTCGCCACCGCGTCACCCGATGGCATCCCCAACGCTGGGTACAGGGGCACCGTGATGGTGTTCGACGACGCATCGTTGGCCTATCGGGAAAGGGGCACGCCCGTTGAGCACCTGGAAGAAAATCCCAGGGTTGTGGTCCTGTATTACGACGCCGGCCGGCAGGTTGGGTGGAAGTTTCGCTGCACCGCCACCGTTTACACAGATGGCCCGATCTACCAGCAGGTGATGGACGGGTTGGCCGCCTTGGGATTGATTCAGGACCCAGCGATAACAGGCGCCGCCGTTGTCTTACAGGTCGACCAGGTATTGACTAATTTCGGCGAGCTGTTGCAGGAACGGGTCCCCGGCCAACGCTGGTAGGCCCCGAGGTGCGGCATACTCCGGCTGCGGTTGAGATTGGGCATAGGGTCAGACTGTGTCCGACCGGTGGCCCGGCGCCTGCTTGCCAACCCTACCGGCACCGCTTATGATGGGCCTTCAGGCTAGGGTTCGTTCCAGGGCCTGGCAGGTTTCACTGATCCTCGATCCGCCTATCCCTCGGCACTTTTTTCGCACCGGTCCGCTAAAGTTCACTCTCCACCGGGAGGTCCAGTTTGCGCCTGAGCCTATCAAACCATACAGTTTCCGAGATGGAATTCGGGGCATCCACGAAGCTGCAAGGGTCGCTGCTCCAGATCAACGAGGCGGAGCTAACCCAACATCTCCTGGAGGACCGCCGGCTGCAGAGCGTGGACCTGGCGGTCGTGGCGCCTGGAGATTCTTGCCGCGTGGGCTACGTGTTCGACATCGTGGAGCCCCGAGCCAAGGAGCCGGGCGCGGGTACCGATTTTCCGGGTATCCTGGGACCGGCGGCGATAGCCGGCCAGGGAGCGACCCACGTATTGAGGGGAGCCGCCGTAACCGTGGTGGACGGCGGCCAACCGGGTGGGGAGCTGGGCTATATCTCCCGCAGGGGCGGCATGACCAAGGTGCTGGAGATGAGCGGTCCGCCGGCCCAGGCATCATCTTACGGTTCGATACACCACCTGGTTGTCGTTCCCCATCCACGGCCGGACGTGGAGCGGCACTCGGCGCTGAACGCCCTGCGTATCGCGTCCCTGAAAGCAGCAGTGTACCTGGCCCGGACCGCCTTGGGTCAAACGCCGTCGGACACCGAGGATTTCGAGCTTGAACCTCCCCAGGGCGGCGGACGGAACGGTCTGCATCGGGTCGCCTACATCGGCCAGATCCACGGCCACCAGCACGGCACGGAGTTGGACGAGCATATCCTTTACGGTAGCAATACCCGGGGGATGATGCCCGTGCCGTTGCATCCCAACGAATGGCTGGACGGCGCGGTGGTCATCTCCTACTCCTGGGGAGCCAGGGGTCTGGAGACCTACTACTACCAGAATCACCCGGTCATCGGTGAGCTTTACCGCCTCCACCGAGCCGGCGAGTTGACCTTCGCGGGCACCATCGCCACCACGTCATCGGACACGGAAGCTGAGTTGAGCCGGAACTGCATGGTGGCGGCCAAGCTCGCCAAGTGGGAGCTGAAAGCCGATGGCGTGATCCTGACCAAATACGCCGGTGGCGCTCCCCACACGGATATGTTCGAGACGGCCCGTCAATGCGAGGCCCTTGGCGTCAAGACCGCCGTGCTGGTCAGCGATACGGCCCCGGACCGGCGGGCCGAGTCCGCCGCGCTGATGAGCATCCCAGGGGTGGATGCCGTGGTCAGCCTCAGCGAGGGAGGCGACGTTAGCTGGCAGGTCCCGGCGGCCCAGCGGGTCATCGCCGGGAACGCCGAGGTCGCCGAGATCCTGGCGCCGCCTCAGGAGCTCTCCTCCGGCGTTGTTTGCGGGGTGACCAATAACCAGGGCGCATCGCGGCTGCGCCCCATGATTTATTAACACCATTTCAACATGAATGTGAAAGATGTCATTCCGACTCGAGGGAGGAATCTGGTGTGGTGGGGGGGTGCCCTGCCCCAGATGTTTCGCCGCTGCGGCTGGCTCAACATGACAGTTGCTGGTGTCTCGTCAATGACCTAATACCCGGCCCGCCATCCCGGCGAAGGGCTGGCAAGACGATTGTGGCTACCTCAAGGGTGAGCCAGGGAGAATGTGAAAGATGCGAGTAGTGCACTACCTTAACCAATTCTTCGGAGGCATCGGCGGCGAAGACAAGGCCGACACACCGCTGGAGGTACGGCCGGGAGCCGTTGGCCCGGGCCGCGCCCTGGAACAGGTGCTGCCTGAAGGCTCTGAGATCGTCGGTACCATCATCTGTGGCGACAACTTTGCCGCCGAGCACACGGAAGAGATAACCCGGCAGGTGGTACGTCAGGTTGAAGAATGGAAAGCGGACCTCTTCCTGGCGGGCCCATGCTTCGAGGCCGGACGCTACGGCACGGCCGCGGGCGCCCTCTGTGCCGCCGTCCAGACCCAACTGGGTATTCCGGCGGTCTCCGGCATGGCCGTTGAGAACCCCGGTGTCGACCTGTACAAGCACGAAGTGTACATAGTCGATTCCGGCCAGAACGCCGCCAACATGAGAGAAGCCGTGGCTGGCATGGCCCGGCTGGGGTCCAAGCTGGTGAACAAAGAAACCGTGGGCCGTCCCTCGGAAGAAGGGTACATCCCCCAGGGGATACTACGGTCGGAGTTCGTTGAGGAAACGGCGGCCCAGCGTCTCGCCGTCATGCTGCTGGCCAAGCTCAATGGTGAGCCATTCGAGGCCGAGGTCCCGATAAATCCCGCCGAGCCTGTCCCCATGCCGCCACCGGTGGCAGACCTTTCCAAGGCCACCGTGGCACTGGTCACCGACGGAGGCCTGGTGCCCAAAGGGAACCCAGACAAGCTCCCCAGGGCCTTTTCCAAGGTCTGGGGCGCCTACGACATCTCCAATCAGGAGGGCCTGAAGGGCGAAGACTACGAAGTGGCCCACGGCGGCTACGACAACCGGTACGTCCAGGAAGACCCGAACCGCCTGGTGCCGGTGGATGTGCTGCGGGAGATGGAGAAGAGCGGCGAGGTGGGCAAGCTGCACAATGAGTTCCTGTCCACAACGGGCAACGGCAATCCGCTGGAAAATAGCCGGCGCATGGGCCGGGAGATGGCCGAAAGGCTGAAGGCGGCGGGCGTAGACTCGGTAATCTTGACCTCCACTTGAGGGACCAGCACTCGCAGCGGCGCTGCGATCACCGTCGAACTCGAGAGGGCTGGGATTCCCGTGACCCAGGTAACCGCCATGGTCCCGGTGGCCGAGGCTGTAGGGTCAAACCGCATCGTCAAAGCATGTGGCATCGTCTACCCGGTGGGAGACGCCGCATTGTCTCCTGAGGAAGAGCTGGAGCTGCGGCGAAAGCTTGTCCGGGAGGCCCTGGCGGCGCTGGCTAGTTAACGCCTGTTCGACCCCTCGCTGTGGTTCGACAAGCTCACCACGAACGGATTGACGCCGTTCACCCTGGGATTGTCCAAGGGCGGGATGGGCCGACATAAATGGAATTGAGATAGCTATTTAAGCCGAGTAAATCGGCTTAAGGGTGCCGGCGTCACGTTCATCGCATTCTAATCTGTCTCAAGCTCTATCTGGGCCGGTCAGCCTACAGCCGCTAAGCTAAACCTCGATCCGGTACACGCGGACCGCGGTATCGTGGAACATGTCGGCCCGTTCGGTAGCCGAGTAGCCCTTGGACAACCGTTTGAAGGCGTTGTACATCACATGGTAGGAGAAAGACACCTTATCCACCGGGAAGTTGCTTTCAAACATGCACCGGCTGGGGCCGAACTGCTCGATGCAGTAGTTCAATAATGGGGCCATCGACTCGGCCAGCTCTTCCGAACCGATGGGTTGGTCCCGCTGGTGCCAGTCAAAACCGGTGAGGGGCATGCCTATGCCTCCCAGCTTTATGTTGACGTTGGGGCACGCAGCCACGGCGGCGATGCCGCTCCGCCAGGTGGCCATCAACTCATCCCCCCCGTTGGCGTAAGGGCCGGTGCGCATCAGACCCCCGATGTGGTCCAGGATGATCGTCAGCTCTGGTACGGCCCTGGCAAAATCCGCCAACTCGGGAAGCTGGGGGAAGTACATCCAGCCCTCTAGCGACATACCCTTACGCGCCAGCACCCGGGCACCGGCCAAGAAGTTGCTGGTCGCCATCACACCCGGCGTTTCCCTGTTTTCAACCTCAGGGTGTGGGTCGGAAACGACGGAGTGGCGGATCCCGCGAAACCGGTTGGGGCTGGCCGCCTGCAGCGCATCCAGCACGGGCTCGACCCGGTCGCCCAGCTTCAGGTCGGCGTTGCCGACGATGGCCGCCGCCGCCCGGCCGGGGCCGTAGAGACCGCTGGCGCTGGCGGCGGCCTGACCCTGCACAAACTCTACTTCGCCGACGGATCGCAGCTCCTCGGGGCCTTCGGTGCGGTACATAGACCTTGCCTCAACGAACACGGTGGAACGCACGTTGTGGCCGCTGTTGATGTCCGCGGCCAGCTCGTGGAGCAGATACCGCTGATAGGGGACCCGTTGGCTTCGGTAGTCCCACAGGTGATGGTGGGGATCGCAGATGGGGATCTCCGGCTCCAGGGTGGGTTCCGCGGTCAATGCCAGCCAGTCATCGCCTCCAAATGGCATGATGGCGCCTCCTTTATGCTAGATTGCGGCCCCATAATATCACACCACTTTCCGCCAGAGCATCTGTCACCTACTCCTTCGATGGGGCAGCGAAGCCTCGCCATGGAGGCGGAGCATCGGCCACAGAGATCATATCTCTAGCAGGATGGGCATAAGCGATTCCCGGAGCGAGGATAGACTATGTGGACAGACACTGCCCGGCGGCGATACCATTCTCTTGGCGCGGCCCGTGGAGCGTTGCGAAGGGACCGGGCGAGCCCTGGCACAGGAGGGAGATTGATGAAGGCGTCCTATCTTGGCGCCATGGGGTATTCACAGCGGCACAATTTTCCTGCCGCCTGGCCGATACCGCCGATCTTTCATGACCCCCAGACCTCGGTGCGCAGCTACCAGGAGGGTATCGAGGAGTGCGAGTTCGCGGAGGAGATGGGCTTCGACTGGATAAGCTTCTCCGAACACCACTACTCCGGCCGCATCGCCACGGGCGCGGTTTCGGTCATGGCGGCGGCCGTGGCGGAGCGTTGCAAGAAGGTCAAGATCGCCATGTTGGGCCACCTGCTTCCCCTGAACAACCCGGTCCGTACCGCCGAAGAGCTTGGCCTGTTGGACAACCTGACCAACGGCCGCCTGATCATGGGCTTCCTGCGGGGCACGCCCAACGAAGACCAGGTCTACGGCGTGAACCCGGCGGAAGGACGAGGACGGATGCTGGAGGGCATGGACCTGATCCTCAAGGCGCTGACCGAGCCGCAACCCTTTTCCTGGGAAGGGCGCTATTACAACTTTCGCACCGTAGCCGTCTGGCCACGGCCGGTCCAGCAGCCCCACCC
>JADFJS010000058.1 GCA_022566155.1 Chloroflexota bacterium | reverse complement strand
ATAATGTCGTAATCGTAGAGCTTGCCGATCTCTAACCCGTCTTCCCCAAGGTCCGTGGCATCGACCACGAAGCCTTCCGACTTCAGCATCAATTCGATGCTTTTGGCTGTGGAAGTGTCGTCCTCGATCAGTAACACACGCATTTGGCTATAGTCACCCAGGGAAGACAGCGGCTTAGATCAGCCACCCCAAAATATCCACTGATTGTGGGTGCTAACCTTTGTTGTCTAATAAATCGTTAAGCCTCCCGCAACGCCTCCTGAATAGCCTTAGTCAGAGGCTCTTGAGGGCAGGCGTGTGGCCTCACCCTTTCCTAGACAGGCTCTTTGGGAGGTAGGTCAGGGAAGGTGATCAGAAGAACTAGGGCTGCCGGAGTGAGGGCCACTACATTTGGTGCGTACGGAAAGGAACCCTTTTCCGTACCTACGCGATCTGAGAGTGATTCAGGCCGAATTTCGAGCTCGGGGGATCAAGGTCTGAGGAGGTATACGGAAAAGAAGTGTTTACCGTACCCCCCAAGAATGGGGGTCTAGAGCGGGCACCGGAATGTCGGCTTCCTGGCCCTAAGCGGACGTTAGCCCCAAGTGGCGTTTGAGTCCGCTAGTAGCCAAAAGGAGAAGTCGATTTAGTTTGGTCCCAGTAATTTGGTTTGGTCCCAGTAAAGGGAATTCATTTGACCGCGTAAATTGTGGAGGCGCATGATCAGGAATAGATGGCCCTGCCAGCATGGAGTGCGGAACATGAACACGGCGGTCTGTGAGCGTCTTGAGATTGAAGTTCCCATCGTCCAAGCACCGATGGCCGGAGCGGTCGGTCCACGTCTTGCAGCAGCGGTTAGCAACGCGGGAGGATTGGGCACTCTAGCGTTGTGGCGCATGGATGATGAAAACTTGCGCCGACAGGTGCGCGAAACGCGCTCGCTGACATCCAAGCCATTCGCCGTAAACTTGAACATGGAGCTCCCGCAGGAGGAACGACTTGAAGCGTGTTTGGAAGAGGGCGTACCGGTCATCTCGTTCTTCTGGCGTGATCCCTCGCCACTTGTTTCACGCGCGAAGGCCGGTGGGGCCGTTGTCATGCATACCGTAGGAAATGCCAAGGATGCTCGCCTCGCTGTAGATTGCGGTGTCGATATCATTGTCGCCCAGGGTTGGGAAGCTGGTGGCCATGTGCGGGGAACGGTGGCAACAATGCCGCTCATTCCCGCGGTCGTCGATGCCGTTGGAGAGATGCCCGTCATTGCCGCGGGCGGCATAGCTGATGGGCGTGGGCTAGCTGCCGCGCTCACACTTGGTGCTTCCGGTGTGTGGATTGGAACTCGATTCCTCGCGAGCGAAGAAGTCGCGATCCATCCAGAGTACCAACAACGCCTCCTGGCCGCGACGGAAAACGATACCACCTACTTGGATGACCTGTTCGACGTCGGCTGGCCCAACGCGCCACATCGTGTCCTTCGCAACAGCACGGTGGCAAATTGGGAAGCGGCTGGTCGGCCGCCGTCAGGCAAGCGACCCGGCGAAGGCGAGGTCATCGCCACCGCCAAATCGGTCGGTGAGATTGTGCGGTACAGCTCGGGTACCCCAAGACCTGACGCCGTCGGCGACATCGAAGCCCTGTCAATGTGGGCGGGACAGGGTGTTGCTATGGTCCACAAGGTTCAGCCCGCCGCAGAAATCGTCCGGGAGATCAACGAGGGTGCGCGAGCGATATTGCGCCGACTAGCCGAATGACGGCTTCGGGTCAAAACCGGCTGTTAGCGGCTATCTGGAATTTGGTCTGCTTTGAGGCTGAAAGCGGACCTCAGCGGCAGGAACGTCCGCTTACTGCCTGAGAACGGTCATAACATCGGAAAGCATTACAACAACACCCTAATCCGCAAAACGACTCCATAGAAGCGCGGAACGCAGCGGAGAGTGCCCGTCTCGACTCTTCGGAGTGATGGACACCAGCCAATCAGAGATGGCTCTCACCGCCGCGATTCTCCCATCCCAAGGATTCTCTATCGCAAGCCCACCGATCTCAATGTCCTGGGGTTAGCCGTACCGAAAACCAGGGATTTCCGTATAGTTGGCCGATGAGAACTCCTGTCGATACAGACGACTGGCACCGGCAGCAATCTTGCCAGACACCAGTGTGCCAGACTACGCTGGGCCCCGGTGACCACATGGTGGCTAGGCTTTGCACAATTTGGATTCCCGAATGAAAGAAAAATCCGAAAAGATCGGAAAGCTTCTGGCGAACCGCCTTCGAGAGACGGTGACGTTCGAAGGCTCAAAGAAGCGAGGGGTGCTGAAGCGTGACCCGAATCACGCCCGTATAACTCCGTTACGGGTTTACGCAGCTGTGCTTGTTGCAATCAAGCGAGCTAAGACAAATTCCAAATCTCCGCGCCCTACGGACCAATTAAAGCGGTTTCTAGAGCTATTGGCAGAGCTGGATGATGATTCGACTAACCCTATAGTCGATTCCTGGGTTTGGCCATGGCTTGAAGTTTCCGAGGAGCACGAGGAGCAGGATTTGTTAGCCGACCGGGATGAGCTCATTTCACGGATTGAAAGTGCCATCAAGGTCTTGACCGATGGTGCGGAGTACAAACTCGACCAAAAAGGCGGCCGACGTAGCGATCCAAGTCTCGACAGTTTTCTTCTGAATCTCGCGTTTATCTATCGCCAATACACGGGTTACCGACCAACCTACTCCGAAGACGTACACGGTAGTGGCCAGCAAAGCTCCTTTTTCTGGTTCCTTTCCGAAGTTCTTCGCTCATTCGCGGATGATGAGCCGTTTGCCACCTGGGCGACAGAAGATGGTGCTCTCCAAATCGCGATCAAGCGCATAAGCAAGTACGAGCGCGGAATCTACTGGTAGAGGCGGACGATCCTATACTCCAAAATTTGACATAGGACGATGCCGGATCATCTTTGGTCTCACTGGTTGTGATGGTCGTCTGAGTTCCTACTTTGGTCACGGCTGGCGTATTCTGAAACAGTGGCCGTATGGACGAACACGGCCACAACTCAGTCAATTCCTCAGACGCGCAAGCTGATCGCTCGCCTCTTATTGCGCTCGTCCGCCTCTGTGCTCATCAGGCGGCTCGAGAGTGGTTGGCTGCTGCCCACCCCCATGACCCAACGCAAGAGGCCGGCGATGAACGATAAGTCGGTCACAGCCCCTGCCCGCCTTCTGACGATAAGCGAGGTCGCCGGCTACTTGCAGGTCGACGAAAAGACGATCCGCCGCTGGATCGGAGCCCGCGATCTGCCAGCCTTCAAGCTCGGCCGCCAGTGGCGTGTCGCAGAGAAGGACCTCCGAAGATTCCTCAACGAACGATGGACCGGATAGGGCGCCCTGTCCGGTTAAGGGCCTTACTATGAAGTCAAATAACAGTAATAATGAATATGTCGTCTTGTAATTGGAGTGGCTTGACTGTGCTACGTTTTCATTATATTGACATTATGTCCGTTAATATCCTCATTTATACAATAATGCCTATTTCCTTTTCATCATTAATTTGTTTTTCTGGATAGAGGAGATGTCGAATGAATAACCCTAGTCTCACCTTTGAAGCTCTACTCGAACGGATTTCAGCTGATGATGATCTCTCGTCCGGTCGGAAAGCAAACGTCTCAAGCGCGATCCGCTCGTTCGTCAAGGCAACGGGTAAGACCCCGCAGATGCCGGCATCATTCATTACCACTCGCGCCGGCCTCGCGGTACTAGGGCGCGGTGGGCACGGGCTTTCCTCCTCTCGTCTCGCCAATATCCGCTCCGATCTCAAGTTTGCGCTCGAACGCTATGGTGCACCTGACCGGGCACCCATGAGATCAGACCTGTCCCCTGCCTGGGCAATCCTCAGAGATGCCGTCAATGACGACCCCCACTTTGTCTTTGGCCTCAGCCGACTAATGCACTGGGCATCCGCCCGTGGGATCGAGCCTGGGCGGATTTCAGACACTGTATTGGAACGGTTCCGTTCCGACCTCGAGGACCGAACCTTCGCTAGTAACACAAAGGCAATTCACAAGGGCGTGTGCAGACTCTGGAACCGCGCAGCCAAGGTCTACGAAGCTTGGCCACAGGTCACGGTCTCTGTCCCCTGGTATCGACGACAGATTAGTTTCTCCTGGGAAGCCTTCCCGGCAAGTTTCCTTGATGATCTCGATCGTTATTGCCACTTCATGAGCGGCGACGATATTTTCGCAGACAACGCCCCCACCCCCCGCCGACTAACAACGCTTCAGTGCCACCGGGAACAATTCCGGCGGTTTGCGTCGTTGCTCGTTCGCGCAGGCATCCCGATGGAGGAGATCACGGAACTTTCGGTTCTGATCCGGCCTGACAATATAAAAGCCGCACTTGAGTTCTACCAAGAATGGCTCGGCGGCGACCTTCGCAGCCACCCCAGTGTCTTCGAAATGGTGGGCACATTGCGGGTTCTGGGCAAGGAATATGTCCGAATACCTGAAGATCATTTCAGGATAATCGATAATTACTGCAAGCGACTGCGATCCCGTAAACCGGGGTTCACGGCGAAGAACCGGGAACGCCTACGCCCCTTCGGGGATCCACAGGTACGGTTTCGGTTCCTGAACCTTGGCAGCATCCTTCGCAAGGAGGCATTGAAGCTCACAACAAAGCCTTTCAAACAAGCCCTCATCATGGAACTTGCGCTGGCCCACGAGATCGAACTGATCGCGCCGCTTCGTCTCAAAAATCTGGCTCAATTACATCTTGAGAAGAACTTCCGTTGGCAAGGCACAAAGAAACGGCCCCAGGTCATCCTCACGATACCTCCCGACGACGTCAAGAATCGCCAGCCACTGGACTACCAACTCACCGAACCGATCGTCCGCCAGATTAGGGAATATCTCAAGACCTACCGCCCCCGGTTAATTAGTGGCGAGGACGGCGGGTGGTTGTTTCCGGGAGCCCTTTCGGGTCAACCCAAACACAAGGTGACCCTCTCGGGGCAACTCGTCGGAGCCGTTCAGCGACACGTCGGCGTCCGCATTAACGTTCACCTCTATCGCCATCTCGCCGGATATTTCTACCTCGGCCATAGCCCGGGTGACTACGAGACCGTGCGGCGTCTCCTCGGACACACCTCTGTCGCGACGACGATGACTTTCTATGCCGAGTTCGACGGGCTCTTTGCCCGCAGGCGCTATGCTAGCCTTCTCGACGATATGCGGCGAGATATCTCAGCAAAGGGTAACCATGAGACCCGTTTCTGACCCTCTGAGCCGGGCCCTGCCCTTTGACGCCTGGCCCCAATTAGATCGGCATACGTGGGAATACGCCACGACATCAGGCGACGTGTTCTCTGATGCAGGCACCGCGGCTCATTGGCGTCCCGCCACGACAGTGTCATACATGGGTAGCTACGGCCGTTGGCTTCGGTTTCTCGACCAAAATGGATTGCTCGATCCGGAGGTCATGCCTGATGAGCGGGTCACGCAAGACCGGATTGGCCGCTACATCTCCACCCTTGAAAGCCGCCTCAAACCGGTCTCGATCTGGTCGTACGTCAGTGATCTGCACAACGTTCTATACCGCATAGCGCCTGAGCATGACTGGTCCTGGCTCCGTCACATCATCAACCGGTTGCACCTCAAAGTCCCTAGGGGTTCGATCAGCCCAGATGACCTGCTCCCGATTGGTGACCTCTATCAGGCTGGTTTTGATCTGATGGAAAATGCGACCCGAGAAGCTGCCCTACATTCGGGGCATGGTAACGGGAGCACGTATTACCGTGACGGCCTCATGATATCCATGCTCACCGTTACCCTTCTCCGCCCCGGCAATTTTGCCCGCATCACCCTGGATAACCAGTTGGTACGGTGCCCTGACCTCTATCAACTGACGATCCCCGCCGACGAGATCAAAAACGGGCGGCATTACGAGACCGGGATCCCAGACTCATTGACACGGCCGCTCGATCAGTATTTGGATCACGTTCGCCCGCAATTGCTGGGAAACAACTACACCCCTCGTCTCTGGATCGCCTACAACGGCACGCCGATGTCCCAGAATGCTGTCGCCAAAAGCATCAAAACCAATACCCAGCGATATCTCGGGAAGGCCGTCTCTCCACATCGTTTCCGCCACTGCGCGGCCACCTCGATTGCAACGGTCTCGCCGGAACTCTCCCGTATCATTGCTCCACTCCTCGAGCACAACAGGATCACGACAAGCGAGATTTACTACAACCGCGCTAGAACCATGGATGCCTCACGCCGCCACGCCGATGCCCTTGATGCGCTGCGCCATCAGCTACAAGAAGATTTTTCGGGAGATCCCTTATGAGAGCCGTCGTTTATGCTCGATACTCCTCAGACTTGCAATCCGAGGCTTCTATTGATGATCAGGTCCGTCTCTGCAAAGAGCGTGCTGTACGCGACAGCATGACCGTGGCAGAGGTGTTCACCGACTACGCCATCAGTGGTGGCAGCTTGAGTAACCGCCCCGGCATGCTGTCTCTTATGGAAGCCGCTAAGCGCCGTGAATTCGATGTGGTTATTGCCGAGGCCCTAGACCGCATCAGCCGGGATCAGGAAGACATCGCCGCCATCTACAAGCGTCTAAGCCACGCCGACGTACGGATCATCACGCTGTCCGAAGGTGAGATCAACGAACTGCACGTCGGCCTCAAGGGCTGCATGAACGCGCTCTTCCTCAAAGACCTTGCCATCAAGACTCGACGCGGCCAACGCGGCCGGGTGGAAGCCGGTAAGATCCCGGGCGGCAATAGCTACGGATACACAATCGTCAGGCGTATCATGGACAACGGGTCGGTCTCAACGGGAGAGCGCGAGATTGACCCGGACCAGGCCGCGATCATTCGGCGAATGTTCAAAGAATATGCCGACGGCATAGCACCCCGTCAGATTGCGCGCCGCCTGAATGCGGAAGGCGTCCCATCCCCACGTGGTGGACAATGGAACGCATCCACCATCAATGGCAGTCGGCAGCGCCGCAACGGTATCCTCAACAACGAGCTTTACCTAGGCCGCATCAACTATAACCGGCAGAAGTTCGTCAAAGATCCGGAGACCGGCAAGCGGGTTTCGCGCCCCAACCCCAAACACGAGTGGATCAAAAAAGAGGTTCCGCATCTTCGCATTATCGATGACGAGACCTGGGAAGCTGTCCAAGCCATTAAGGCACGTTACTCGTCCTCCAAAGGCAACAAGCGCCAGACCAAGAAGCGGCTGCTGACCGGCCTGGTCAAGTGTGGGTGCTGTAGCGGCTCGATGACCATCATCAACCGCGAGCGCTACTACTGCTCGGCCAAGCGGGAACGGGGTACCTGCGATAGCACCGTCGGCATCAAGGCCGCTGAGATTGAAGACCGCGTATTGACCGGCCTCAAAGACATCCTGCTCGGCAACGAAGACCTGATCGAGGCGTTTGTCACCGAGTTCAAGGCCGAGGTTGCCCGCCTGCGTAAACAACGAGGAACGCGCGAGCGGCAGGTGCAGAAGGACCTTAACAAGGTCAGCACCGCCATCAAACGATGCCTGACCTTCATCACCGAGGGCGACGGCGATCCCGGCTTGGTACGCGACGAGTTGCGCGACCTGGAAGTCCGCAAGCGCGATCTGGAGCGGACGATCAACGCCGTTCACGAAGAGCAAAGCGTCGAACTCCACCCCAACATGGCGGACCTGTACCACAAAAAGGTCACTGAGTTGCAATCCCTCCTGACGGATGAGACTGCCCGACCGCAGGCCATGGAGTTGATCCGCTCCATGATCGAGCACATCGAAGTACATGCCGGCAAAGAACGCGGCAAGCCCGACGTCATCCTGGTCGGTGCCTTGGCGCAGATCCTCGCCTTCACCCAACAAAATAATACCGCCGCCTCCAATGGAGACGGCGGTAGGGTCTTGATGGTTGCGGGGGTAGGATTTGAACCTACGACCTTCAGGTTATGAGCCTGACGAGCTACCGGACTGCTCCACCCCGCGGAAAATCAGAGGCCAGAGGACAGGCATCAGAGGACAGAGGCCAGAAGACAGAAGACAGAGATCAGAACTGGATTTGTTTTTCACCGCGAATAGGTCTGCCGTAGCGTCCGTTCCCATCTGGAATCTGTTTTCTGATCTCTGTTCTCTGAACCCTGACATCTGTCCTCTGAAACGCGTTTTGAAGGCCTGGCGGCGACCTACTCTCCCACATGTAACCATGCAGTACCATCGGCGCTGAGGGTTTTCACGGCCGAGTTCGGAATGGGATCGGGTGTAGACCCCTCGCTGTAACCACCAGGCCGTCAAAACGCGCAGGTAAGCCTGACGTCTAAATCCCGGTTCCTGATGTCTGATTTGATGGGCTGTCGTCCGTTGGGCTTGCCACTGCGCATGACGCGCGAATCAAGCCTCTCGAGCGATTAGTACCAGTTAGCTTCATGCGTTACCGCACTTCCACACCTGGCCTATCAACGTGGTGGTCTTCCACGGCTCTCAAGGGAAAACTAGTTTCGAGGGAGGCTTCCCGCTTAGATGCTTTCAGCGGTTATCCCTTCCGCACTTAGCTACCCGGCGGTGCTCCTGGCGGAACAACCGGTACACCAGAGGTGCGTCCACCCCGGTCCTCTCGTACTAGGGGCAGCTCCTCTCAATTCTCCAACACCCACGGCAGATAGGGACCGAACTGTCTCACGACGTTCTAAACCCAGCTCACGTACCACTTTAATCGGCGAACAGCCGAACCCTTGGGACCTGCTTCAGCCCCAGGATGTGATGAGCCGACATCGAGGTGCCAAACAACCCCGTCGATATGGACTCTTGGGGGTTATTAGCCTGTTATCCCCGGCGTACCTTTTATCCGTTGAGCGATGGCCCTTCCACGCGGGACCACCGGATCACTATGACCGACTTTCGTCTCTGCTCGACCCGTCGGTCTCACAGTCAGGCGGGCTTATGCCATTGCACTCAACAGCTGATTTCCGACCAGCTTGAGCCCACCTTCGCGCGCCTCCGTTACTCTTTAGGAGGCGACCGCCCCAGTCAAACTACCCACCATACAGGGTCCCGGACCCGGATTCACGGGTCGCGGTTAGATACCAGAGAACAAAAGGGCGGTATTTCAAGGCTGCCTCCACGTCAACTGGCGCCGACGCTTCAAAGGCTCCCGCCTATCCTACACATTCACCCTCTAATACCACTGTAAAGCTGCAGTAAAGGTGCACGGGGTCTTTCCGTCTAACCGCGGGTACTCCGCATCTGCACGGAGAATTCAATTTCGCTGAGTCGGTGTTGGAGACAGTGGGGAAATCGTTACGCCATTCGTGCAGGTCGGAACTTACCCGACAAGGAATTTCGCTACCTTAGGACCGTTATAGTTACGGCCGCCGTTTACCGGGGCTTCAATTCAGAGCTTGCACCCTTCCTCTTAACCTTCCGGCACCGGGCAGGCGTCAGGCCCTATACGTCGTCTTACGACTTCGCAGAGCCCTGTGTTTTTAGTAAACAGTCGCTTCCCCCTGGTCAGTGCCACCCGTCCCTGGTTGCCCAAGAACGGGTACCCCTTCTTCCAAAGGTACGGGGTTAATTTGCCTAGTTCCTTCAACACCGTTCTCTCAAGCGCCTTGGTATACTCTACCAGTCCACCTGTGTCGGTTTGGGGTACGGTCTATAAGCTGGAGTTATTTCCTGGAACACCTTCACCGCCCACACAATCCAATAAGCATGAACGATACACGGTATTCGTCACTTCCAGCAGGCCCAGGAATATTAACCTGGTTCCCATCGACTACGGCTTTCGCCCTCGCCTTAGGGGCCGGCTCACCCTGCGCGGATTAGCCTTGCGCAGGAACCCTTGGACTTTCGGCGACAGAGTTTCTCACTCTGTTTATCGCTACTCATGTCAGCATTCTCACTTCCGATACCTCCAGCACCCCTCACGACGTGCCTTCACAGGCTTACGGAACGCTCCGCTACCGCGTGTCCGAAGACACACCCGCAGCTTCGGTGCATGGCTTGAGCCCCGGTACATCTTCGGCGCAGGACGGCTTAACTAGACCAGTGAGCTATTACGCTTTCTTTAAAGGATGGCTGCTTCTAAGCCAACCTCCTGGTTGTCTTGGCCTTCCCACATCCTTTCCCACTTAGCCATGACTTAGGGACCTTAGCTGGCGGTCTGGGCTTTTTCCCTCTCGACCATGGACCTTAGCACCCACGGTCTGCCTGCCGTATTGAGCTCGCCGGTATTCGGAGTTTGGTTAGGTTTGGTAAGACTCGCGTCCCCCTAGCCCATCCAGTGCTCTACCCCCGGCGGTAATCATACGACGCTCTACCTAAATAGATTTCGCGGAGAACCAGCTATTTCCGAGTTTGATTGGCCTTTCACCCCTAGCCACAGGTCATCCCCCAATTTTTCAACATTGGTGGGTTCGGCCCTCCAGTACGTGTAACCGCACCTTCAGCCTGCCCATGGCTAGATCACTCGGTTTCGGGTCTAATCCATGTAACTATGTCGCCCTATTCAGACTCGCTTTCGCTGCGCCTACGCCTATCGGCTTAAGCTTGCTACATAGATTAACTCGCTGACCCATTATGCAAAAGGTACGCGGTCACCCCATAAAGGGGCTCCCACTGCTTGTAGGCGTCCGGTTTCAGGAACTGTTTCACTCCCCTCATCGGGGTTCTTTTCACCTTTCCCTCACGGTACTGGTTCACTATCGGTCACTGAGGAGTACTTAGGCTTGGAGGGTGGTCCCCCCATGTTCGGACAGGATTTCACGTGTCCCGTCTTACTCAAGGACGAACCTGCTTTCTACCCGTACGGGGCTATCACCCACTCTGGCGCGCCTTTCCAGACGCTTCCGGTTCTTACAGGTCCGCCACTGGCCTGGTCCGCGTTCGCTCGCCACTACTAACGGAGTCTCGGTTGATGTCCTTTCCTCCGGCTACTTAGATGTTTCAGTTCACCGGGTTTGCCTCGCATGGCTATGTATTCACCATGCGATACCGCTTAAGCGCGGTGGGTTTCCCCATTCGGAAATCCACGGATCAGAGTCTGCTCGCAACTCCCCGTGGCTTATCGCAGCGTGCTACGTCCTTCATCGCCTCTCAGTGCCAAGGCATCCACCAAACGCCCTTGTTGCGCTTGATTCGCGATTACCGTCATGCGCAGGGGCAAGCCCAACGCACGACAGCCCGCATCAGAACCTTCGGCCCGCGATTCGTGCGGGCCTCGGCTAGACCTATTCACAATGACAAAGAGCACCGGCCGCGGGCCCTTCAAGGCCCGCCGCCACCCTGGGTTTCACCTGATGGCGTTCCCCCGGGTAAAGCCGTTTCTCGGCGCGATAATTCCTGTCCGGTTCCCCCCGGCGCCGCTTAACTCCCGGCGCCGATTAACTGAAGGGCCCGGGAAGGGCCGTGGCCGGTTCCAGGCCACTCTCCACCCCTATGGTGGAGGTGAACGGAATCGAACCGATGACCTCCTGCTTGCAAAGCAGGCGCTCTCCCAACTGAGCTACACCCCCTTGAGGCGGAAACTCCGTTTCAAGCGACCAAAGCGCGGGAAGTGGTGGGCCAGGGAGGACTTGAACCTCCGACCTCACGCTTATCAAGCGCGCGCTCTAACCAACTGAGCTACTAGCCCAACTCGCGGAACCCACGACCCAGTCGGCATTGCCCGCAAACCGCCCCGGCAGGGACCTAATTGATGGGCCCGTACTCAATGCACCGGGGACAGACAGGACACTTCGCGTCCGGAAGGGATGCGCCGGCGGCGGCGCGTTGGTGGTAAGGGTACCGGGTCTGTTGCCAGATCCGATCCTTAGAAAGGAGGTGATCCAGCCGCAGGTTCCCCTACGGCTACCTTGTTACGACTTCACCCCAGTCGCTGACCCTACCGTGGTCGGCTGCCTCCTTACGGTTAGCGCACCGCCTTCGGGTAAAACCAACTCCCATGGTGTGACGGGCGGTGTGTACAAGGCCCGGGAACGTATTCACCGCGGCATGCTGATCCGCGATTACTAGCGATTCCAACTTCATGCACTCGAGTTGCAGAGTGCAATCCGAACTGAGACGGTTTTTGGGGATTGGCTCCGGGTCGCCCCATTGCATCCCGCTGTCACCGCCATTGTAGCACGTGTGTAGCCCAGCCCATAAGGGCCATGAGGACTTGACGTCATCCCCACCTTCCTCCGGCTTGTCACCGGCAGTTTCTTCAGAGTGCCCGGCCGAACCGCTGGCAACTGAAGACGAGGGTTGCGCTCGTTGCGGGACTTAACCCAACATCTCACGACACGAGCTGACGACAGCCATGCAGCACCTGTGTGGGGTCCAGCCGAACTG
>JADFJS010000057.1 GCA_022566155.1 Chloroflexota bacterium | reverse complement strand
GGCATCGTCTGGCGCAACCTCGCCCTCCATCTTGCCGTTCTGTTTCAGGTGCTCGGTTGAGACCGAGGCTTGCTTGTGCAGGTACTCCATGGCCTGCCGCTTGCTCCACTCGGCATTGCGAAAGATCCGGATGTGCTCCGGCGAAAGGACGATGACGAACTCACCCATGCCGGGCCGCATGCCTTTCATGGTGTAGGCCATGTTGTCCAACAGGCGCTCCGGAGTGTTGCTGGCGCCGTCGGAAAATTGCATGGGGGAAAAGACGGCGAAAACGGTTACAGCGTTGTCGTTCAAGGACCAACCACGCTGAACGTGGAGCGGCTCCCAGGGGCTGGCTTCCTCGTTCTCGGCCATACACATACTGTATTTGCCGCCCTGGCCCAGGGTGGATTTGTCCAAAATGCCCGGTGTGCCGCCGGTGACATTCATGTTGATCAGGCGAACTGCCCGCCCGATGGTGGAGTTGGCCCTAACCCCCGGACCGAAGACGTTGACGCCCGAGTTGATGTCCAGCTCCTTGGCGATGGGGCCGCTCACAACGATGAGCTGGGCGGAGCTCCCGGTGCTGGCCTGGCTGCCATGATAGTTGAAATCAGGTTCGCACATGGCCTCGATGACGGCTACCAGCACCGGCATGTATTCGGGCCGGCAGCCCGCCATAACCGCGTTGATGGCAACTTTTTCGGCCGTGATGACCCGTCCGCGGGTGGGCACCACGCCGATCACATCGCTTGGCGCCCGCCGGGCATGGGACAGGAACTCGAGTACCCGCTCCTCGGTGGCGGGGACCACGGGCAACCCATCGGTCCAGCCCTTATCGTAGTAGAACTCGATGGCATCGTTCAGACCCGCTACGTCTATCCGTTCAGATGTAAGGCGTTCCTGTTGCATGATGGGCCTCGATACAGACAGCGTTGAACAAGGGCCGCATCCATCGGCCTAAGTCTGGTTTGAATGGCACGGCCCAGGTGATTAGGCAAGCTCAATCAGACTCGCCACCAATGGGACCGGCCTGGTGCGCCATATATAAGGAAGTCTAGTTGGCCAGAAGGATCTCAATAACTTGGGGCAAGGCCACCTTGGCCCGTTCCTTCACCTCACCAGGCGTAAGGCTACCCAGAGGATGGGGCAGCACGGCAAAGGTATAGTCGGGGATGCCCAGGATGCGCGACATGGTGCGAGCCGTAGGCACAAATGGCTCGGTGCAAAGGACTGCGGTTGGGATGCCCAGCTTCTCGAAGGTGATGCCGTCGTGCAAACTGCACGATGAGCAGGACCCTCAATCACCGTTGGAGGTTATCAAGACATCGCAGCGGGAGGCAAAATCCTTGACTATATCCTCGGGGCACGGCCGGGACGCATTGGGCTTGGACCCTCTGATCACCTCGGAGAAATTATAACGTTCAGACAGGAGAGCGCCTACCTCTTCCAACAAAGCAGCGGCGTTGGCCTTGCTGTTGTTGAGGAGACCCAGTACCTTCCCATTCAGATCGGTGGGCCGGGTAGCCAACCTGGCGTCTACGGGCAAGGGTGGCGAGGTTGGGTCGAGGATCACCATTCTAGGCTTGGCAGCTTCGGTTACCATGGGAGCCTCCTTGTATTGGCTGTGCTATCAGTGCCGTTGGCAGACGTGTAAAGGCGCCGACAGGCTGATCGATCACCGTCCAAGCCATGATAGTTTGTGGCCCTTGGTCACGTCAACCGAAGTTAGCGGCCCCCTGGGCCAAACTACCAACCGCCATGCAAGGGTCGAGGAGGCGCCTCGCCGGAGTAAGCGCGATGGTGCAAAAATGCCGGAAACATCGCTAACTCCTTGTGATTGCCTTCTTCACGGGCACTGCGAACCAGAAAGGAGTTTGAGCCAAGCGCCTGTCTTGCGGCCGCTGTTCCTATTCCTCCAATCGCACCATAAGCAGCGGTTCAGCCTCATTCCATTGGGTCCATAACGCCAAGGTGACTTCCGTTACGCCCTGGATCTTCTCCAGCATATCCTTCAGATCCAGGGGCTCCCGAAGAGCCAACGAGATGTCCACGTAGCTTGAGGCCTGCCTGACCAACCGCAGCACGCGCAACTGAGGAGTGTCCCGCAACCGTTGGACAAAATCCAACATGGTCAGTAGGTTGGCGGTGTCTTGGGTTCGAATATTGGCGGTACCCTCGAAGATCATCGTCTCTGCATTGGCCATATCCAGCGCCGGTGACTGATAAACTCGGCCGATGAGTTCGTCTATATCTCCGCCAATACCAATGACAACCCGCAAACGCCGCCGGATAATCTCGGACAACCGGCGAATCACCTTCCGATCATAATTGTACGAGATCGCCAACCGCAGCGAGCCGTCCGCTTCCAGTGTCAGAGGCAGCACGTGATATTCCCGCGCCAGTTCGGCAGGCACCACCTGCACGGCATCCAGGGCAACTTTGACGTTGCGCAGGTCCTCCACAGGGACCATTAATAGGAGGCCGGTCATGGTTATCAGTACTTCACGGGCAACCAGGCCAAGGGTCAACAGGGCATCCGGCAGAAGGCTCCCTTGCTCCGCACTGAGGCGGCGGGCCTGTTGCAGCTGATCCTGGCTGAGAATGCCTTCCTTCACCAGGGCTTCTGCGATCCGTTCCTCAAAGCCGGTTTCCAGTAGCTCAGCCACCTCGCCTCCCACCGGCACTCACCCATTGCGTGTTGATACCGTGTCTGCTGCTTTCATCAGCCCTCGAGATCCAGCTAGTCTGCCGGTTGCTCGGTCCCGGCACGTCCGGCCAAGACATGTCCAGCATCAAACCACATCCAATACACATCTCTCCATTGGCGGGCACCTTGGCTCTACTGGCTCCTGCATCTATAGGGGGCATAGCAATATCCTACCATCATCATTTCTTAATTGATGCCAGGTACATTGATCTAGCAGCAGGCGCTGCCGCGGCCGCACCATTCCGGCCATCAGCCGCATCATAGTATTAAGAAGTGGGCCAACCAGCGGCGACGGTATTCCCCACCAGGTGCAGGCCCAGATCGACTACCGATCGGCGTAGAGGAACCAGAGATTCTTACACTTACCGTGAACGGCATCACTCGGCGAACCAAAGCAGTTCCGCTCAAAACCGTTCCGCCACGGATGGCGTAAGAGTTATCACTAAACCCCGATCGGAAAATTAAAGATCAATCATATGCCGGCCAGGAGGCCTAAAAGCAGATGTTCTGGATCAAAGCCTGCCCCAGGTGCAAAGGGGACCTGTACAAAGGTAGAGATATGTATGGTACCTACGTTTCCTGCCTTCAGTGCGCCCGTTTCCTGACTATAGAAGAGGAGGGCCAACTCCTCTCCCAAACACCGGCGCCGGACCTGCTCTCAGGCCCGACGGTACGCGAGAGGCAGGCGGCCTAGCCGGTGCGGTATCTCAAGTTGATCCAAACAAGAGCGTATCCTGACCGGTTACAATAGAATCGCAACCATGGAGCCTGCATCTAATAAAATGTGGCGGCTTCGATGAACCGACGCCCTGGTCACGAGATCAGTCCCAGCCGCGTTGGCTTCCATTACTCCAGTTGGGAGACTTTCGGACACGGAGCGGCATGTTAGCAAACATCACCAAGAGCCTTCCACCCTCACTGAAAGGGGATCAATGGTTAAGGACCCTGGCATTGCCGGTAGCGGTCGCCGCCACGGCGTTGGCAGTGGCCATCGCCGGCGCCCTGACAGTCGGTAGCGGTGGGGGTACGGACGGCATTAACCTGTTCGTGGATGGGACCCTGTCCGGTAATTCCTCAACCTTCCTGGGCGGCCTTATTGGCGCTTCGGCCTTATTCGCCCTGGCCGCCGGGATGGCCTCCGCGGTCAACCCCTGCGGGTTTGCCATGCTCCCGGCCTACCTGGGACTGTACCTGGGATCCGGCCTAGAAGAGGAAAATAAGCTGAGCCCATCCCAAACCCTGCGCCGGGCTCTGGTGGTTGGCGGTACCGTCACGGCCGGGTTTGTCCTCCTGTTTGGGGTAGTTGGCGCGATCATCGGGGTTTCGGCGTCGGTCGTCAGCGACTTCATCCCCTGGCTTGGCCTGGCCATAGGTGGCGGGTTGGTTCTGGTGGGTGCCTGGATGGTAGGTGGAGGTACGCTTTACACCGGTATCGCCGCCCGGGCGGCCGGCCGCATGGGCGATCCGAACCAGGTCAGCACAAAAGGTTACTTCCTCTTTGGCCTCAGCTACGGCACCGCCTCATTGAGTTGCACCCTGCCGATCTTCATATCGGTGGTGGGCATCGGCATCGCGGGTTTCAGCGCCGCAACCGTGGTCGGCAATTTCTTTCTCTACGCCCTGGGCATGGGGTCGGTCATAATGGTGATGACCCTGGGCATGGCGATATTCAAAGGCGCCATGGTCAAATTGATGCGCAAGGCCCTTCCCTTTATACAGCCCATCGCCTCCGGGTTTATGGTCATCGCCGGAACGTACATCGTTTTCTACTGGCTGACCATTGGACGCAGCCTCCTCTAGTGTATGGGGCTGCCCTGTTAATGGATTGGAATGGCGCAACGAGGAGTCCAATGAGCAGGAAACGCATCAGGGTTTTGGGCTTTGTTACAGTTGTCATCGCCTTCCTTATGGCAGCTTGTGGCGCCGCGGCAACTCCCGGCGGCGCTCCCACGGCCATTCCGAACACAGAATCACCAACGGCCACCCAATCTCCGGTGGCTGAAGGGACCACGCCGCCCACAGGATCGACACGCGCCACCGAATCTACGACGGCGCCGAGGATCGGGGACCCCAAAAGCAACGCTCCCATGGTAAAGGTCGTGCCCGATCCCGACTACCTAGAGGAGCTGCGGCGGGCCCGCTTTTCCACCAGTGGTTGGTCAACCGACTTTAGCCTCCACACTGTTCCTTTCAATGAGATACTGTCGGGTGGCCCCCCTAGAGACGGAATTCCTTCGATCGACCACCCCAAGTTCATCAGCCCCGAGACTGCCAACGAGTGGTTGTCCGATCAGGAGCCCGTCATCTCCTTCCAGCTGAACGGGGACGTCAAGGCCTATCCCTTGAAAATCCTGACTCAGCACGAGATCGTCAACGATGAAGTCGGCGGAGTGCCGATAGTTGTGACTTTCTGCCCCCTTTGCAACACCGCCTTGGTTTTCGACCGGCGGCTGGACGGAAAGGTTTACGAATTTGGTGTTTCGGGCAACCTGCGTATCAGCGACATGATAATGTACGACCGGGTAACCCATACTTGGTGGCAGCAGCTCACCGGTGAAGGCATAGTGGGAGAGCTGACGGGGTATCAGCTCACCTTCCTGCCGGCGTCCATCATCTCTTTTGGAGATTTCAAGGCCGCCCATCCCGAGGGCCAAGTCCTTTCCCGTGACACGGGGTTTGCGCGGAACTACGACCGGCTTCCCTACGCCGGATACGACCGGGTAGACAACCCTCCGTTCCTATTCACAGGTGATCTGGACGGCCGGCTGCTGCCCAAGGAACGCGTGGCTGCAATGACCATCGGCGGCGTCGACGCCGCCTTCCCCTTCACGTTGCTAAACACCGAGCGCGTGGTTAACTACGCCGTTGGCGGCCAGGACATAGTGGTCTTTTTCAAGCCCGGGACCCTGTCCGTTTTCGCCAGCTTCGTCACCGGGAGCCCCGCTGAGGTGGGCGCCACCGGAGTGTTCGAAGCCGAACTGGACGGGCGCAAGCTCACATTTAGCGCCCAGGGCGAAAGTTTCGTTGACAACGAGACGGGCAGTGTTTGGAACATCTTGGGTCAGGCAACGGAGGGACCTCTAACTGGAGAAGCCCTGACGCCCGTAGTACACGGCAACCACTTCTGGTTCGCCTGGGGCGCCTTTAAGCCGAACACATTGATCTATCAGGGAAGGGGCTAGCTGGCTCGTTTGGATGTCGGGAGTTGCACCTCATGACCTGGCCCAGAACATCGCCGCGGGCCGGGAATCGGGACGGCAGAATAACTGGAGAGTAGCGAATGGGCATCAAAAGATGGATGCGCAAGATATTTCGGCGGGGAGAGATCGACTGCCCCCAGGTCAGAGGCATGTCTTCCGACTTCCTTGAGGACGATCTTCGGCCTTCTTCGCGGACAATGATAAATGCCCACCTCCGCATTTGTCCTTCGTGTGCGGCGTTTATCAAGAGTCTGGCCTCGACCATCACCTTGCTTGGCAGATTGCCCAAGTCGAAGCCGCCTCCTACGCTTAAGCGAACGATCCGTGATCTCATTGAGAACCGAAAGTGACCCACCAACGGCGGCAACAGCCGCAGCTCGTGAAAGGCAGCTCGATGAAAATTAGAGTGAATACCATATTGGCAGCAATTGCGGCAGTCCTGGCGATGGGCCTGTTTGTAGCGTGTGGCCCGGGCTCATCGTCCGGCTCTGGAGAGTCCGGCAGCCCTAGGCCTACCTCCAATCCCACCGGCCAGGAGTCTTCCGGCATCGGAGCCTCGGGCCAGCAGGACGCGCCAGCGGGCACGGCGACGGTCACCCCCATCGCCGCGGCCGGACAGCAGAGCGAACCGGTGGACACGGCAACTATCACCCCTATCCATGACGGCCAGACTCAAGGTACAGCCCCTACCAGCGATCTATCCGTGTCGACGGCCACGGCCGCTCCGGTCCTCGTCATGCCCCCCAGCAGCAGCCGTGAATTGGTGATCGACGTTACCCAGTATCGCCAACTACTGCCCAGGGATGCCATCGCCCCGGTCTACGATGCCCAGTTCGTCTCGGCGGAATCAGCGGCCCTACGTCCGGATGAGCTGGTGATAGGGGTTGAGATAAACGGCGAAAGCAAGGCCTACCCTGTGGGCCCCCTAAACTACCGGGAAATGGTGAACGACACCGTTGGGGGTGTACCGGTCCTGGTTACCTGGTGACCCATCTGCTATACCGGTCTCGTGCATGACCGGCGGATCGACGGCAAGACCTACACCTTCGGCAACCAGGGCGCCCTATATATGAGGGCGATGACCTGGTGGGACCATGAGACCCAGAGCATCTGGTCACAACCCTGGGGCGCGGCGTTGGATGGCCCGCTCAAAGGGACCAGGTTGGATCTGATCCCGGCAAACATAGTGCCCTGGTCGGTCTGGCTGGAGGAGCATCCCGATACCCAAGTGCTTTCGATTGACGGTGAGTTGTTCGGCGCCAGGGAATCTTTCAGTCCTGACTACGTTATCGGCATAGCCCTGGGAGAATTCGCAAAGTCTTACCCTTTCCGCACGGCCAGCCAACAGGTAGTCATCAACGACCGGCTGGGACCCTTCCCGGTCCTTGTGCTAGCCGATGCCGAAACCAAGGCCGTGCATACCTACCTGCGCATAGGTGGAGACGGGGAGTTGGAGTTTGAGCTGCGGGACGGCCAACTGATGGACCTCCAGACCGGAAGCACTTGGGATGTAGCCCGAGGGATCGCGGTGGATGGTCCCCTTCGCGGCACCGTGCTACAGCAGGTCCCATACATGACCTCTTACGATTGGGCCTGGGAAGACTTCTATCCTCATTCAGAGATTTATCAAGGGACATGACCTGATCGGCCGGCGCCGCGATCAACTGTGGATCTCCTAGTACCTAGTCAACCCAAAGGTGGTTGTGTCACCCTGAGCCCTTCGACCACGCTCAGGATAAACTCCGCGAAGGGTCTCCCTCACGTGGGTGGGGAGATTCTTCACCTCCATCCGCCTGCGGCGGACTCCGATTCAGAATGACATCATAATGGAGTTGACCAAGTACTAGTACCGCCTAACCTAGCTTTTGAACGCAGGTCATTGCTACTATACCTGTCAAAATTACCTTCACCGGCCCGTAATCGCACCAGCCCGTGATTGCCAGAAGCGTGGCATGTGCTGCGTTTGACCGCCATTTCCGGCGAGTATAGACTCTTCGTGCCGCACATGTTCGTAGAGGTGTGAGGCCACGCACGCTGCGCAAGCCCAACTCATATCCTCACCTCTGCGCGCCCGCTACCGCGAATCCAGCCGTCAACCGGCCGTAACCCGTAGCTCCCATCATCGCCCAACTTCATCCCATGATGGTGCCGGCTTGATATTTACGGGAGCAGGAACAGGGAGCGATGCGGGCCCTGCATCTCCCGAGGCGGCGGCCAAAGGCATTTTTTACCCGCTTTATACCCACATGGAAAGACAACTCACCCAAGGGAGGAATCACGTGAAGTTCGGCCTATACAGCTCGATAGCCGATCCACCGGCGGGAGAAAATCTGGCGCGGAGTGTGGAAGAGGTGATGGATGAAGCCCAACTCGCCGAGGAACAGGGCTTCGATTCATGCTTCTTCGGCGAGCACCATCAGGATAGGGACGGGTTTCTTCCCTCACCATTGATCGTGGCTACCGCCGTGGCGGCGCGCACCAAGCGTCTCAAGGTGGGCACCTCGGTCATACTGCTGCCCCTGCACCATCCGGTACAGCTTGCGGAGGATGTGGTGACCCTGGACATCGTCTCCAGCGGAAGGATAATCCTGGGTGTTGGCCTGGGGTACCAACCGGCCGACTTCCGCGCCTTCGGCATCCCCATGGAGAACCGGGTTGGGCTGCTTGAAGAGGGTATTGAGATCATCCGCAATTGCTGGACCGGCAAGCCGTTTTCCTTTAATGGGAAGCACTTCCAGCTAGATGAAGTGCAGGTGCTTCCGCCTCCTTTTCAGAAGCCCTCTCCTCCTCTATGGATCGGGGCCAGCACCCCCCGTGGAGCCCGCCGGGCCGGCAGGTTAGCCGACGGCTTTGTGGCCGGCCCCAGCACCGGCATGGAGGCCACCGCCCGGCTGGTGGAGGCCTACCGGCAAGCGGCCATCCAGGCGGGGCGCGAGCCTCGGGTGGTGCTGATGCGGGATGCGTGGGTCGCCTCCAGCCGAGCGGAGGCGGAAGCAGTATATGGTCCGGAGGTTACCGCCGCCTACAAGTATTACTGGCGGAACGGCCTGACAGAATTCCAGAGTATCGAATCTGAAGCAGAGCTTACCCTGGAGCGGGTGGCCCCTCAACGCCTGATCCTCGGCGACCCCGAAGAGTGCGTTGGAGAGTTTCTTCGCTGGAAGGAGGCCACCGGCGCCGACTACTTCCTGTTGCGCCTCCGCCACGCCCATTCGGGTGGGCCTTCCCATGAGAAGATCATGGGCGCAATCAAACTGTTCGGCGAGAGCGTGCTGCCTTTTTGCGAATAAGCTAGAGCCACGGTGAAACCTGCTGGTTTGGACATGGCCGGAGATGTAGGTCCCATAGGTGGCTTTGGTGTAGGGGTTAGCTGCGATACCTACAGTAATGTCACCCTGAGCGCAGCCGAAGGGTCTAAATTGGCTGTCATTATGTAAATGTAGTACTTATTCACGGGGATTTTAGATGCTTCGCCGCTGTGGCTGGCTCAGCATGACCTTTTCTGAGGAGTATCATCCAATCAAGAGTTTGTTGACACAGTACCAGCGCCGGCCGCGGGAATACTGCCGGTGCCGGTCTCGGGGAACATCGTGACCCTCGGGCAACCGGCGGATATTAACGTTTACCTGGAGGAGGAAAGGCCATGGCAAGCTTCGACCAATACTCGGACAAATACCAGAGCATCCGCATGGAACGGCGCGACGGCATTCTCCAGATGACCTTCCACACTGATGGAGATAGCCTGCAATGGGGCAGCATCCCTCACCAAGAGGTGCCCGAAGCATTCGCCGATATCGGCAGCGACCGGGAGAACCTGGTGGTGATCATGACCGGCACGGGAGCCGCCTTCACCGGGCCGCCGGGCACGCCTGAATCCACGCCGAAACGAACGCCCCAGGAGTGGGACAAGACCTATTGGGAGGGCAAACACCTTCTGTCCAACCTGCTGGACATCGAGGTCCCCATGATCAGCGCCATCAATGGCCCGGCGCTGCGTCACTCGGAATTGCCCCTGCTATGCGACATTGTACTGGCAGCCGAAGAAGCCAGTTTTCAAGACTCGGGGCATTTTATCAACGGCCTGATCCCGGGGGATGGGATGCACATCATCTATCCCATGCTGTTGGGGCTCAACCGGGGGCGGTACTTTCTGTTGACCGGCCAGACCATCGAAGCGCGGGAAGCCAAAGAGCTGGGGCTGGTCAGCGAGGTCCTGCCCCGGCAAGACCTCCTTCCTCGGGCGTGGGAATTGGCGGAGCAGCTAACCAAGCAGTCGCCTCTGGTGCTGCGCTACACCCGGGTCCTCCTGACCCAATACATCAAGCGTCAGATGCACGACCTGCTGGGATATGGGCTGGCGCTTGAGGGTCTGGGATCGGCCGACAGCCTGCTAAACCGAGGCTGATCCTCCCGGAAGAACCCGTGGGCGGCGGAGAGCCGGCACGTCGGGCGAGGGGTCAGGCATCTGCGAGGGCAACCATCGCTCACCGGCATGTATGCGCAAATCATGCCTTATAAAACCTCCCCAGATACAATGCACCATCCGAGTGCTTCTTGGTACTTGAACAATGGGGGGTTTTCTGGCAAAATATGGCTATGAAAATTGGGGCATTCGAGATTCAAGAGCCTGTGCCGGAGCTCCGTGAGCCCCACGCATTCGCCATGGTCCGCCCCTGGGTGGACGTGGGAAGCGTAGGCACCCTGACTTTGAACCGGTTGGAGCGCTACCTGGGCTCCAAGGAGTTGGGACGCTTGGCCCGGCCGGGCAATTTCTTCGACTTCACCCGTTACCGTCCCACCATGCGGGTGGTCCAGGGTAAGCGCGAAGTCAAGATTCCAAACAGCATCATCCGCTACGCCAAGTCGGAAAACGGGCCGGATTACATCTTCTTTCACCTGCTGGAGCCCCATTCCAACGGCGAAGATTACACGGATTCCATACTGGAAGTGATCAATCACTTCGGCATAAAACGTTACTGCCGCGTGGGCGCGATGTACGACGCGGTGCCCCACACCCGTCCTCTGCTGGTTACAGGCTCCCTGGGGAAGGTGGAGCAGATCAGATCTGTGCCCCACTTCAAGACGCGAAGCAGCACCTACCAGGGTCCCACCACCATCATGAACCTGCTGAACGAGGGTATCGACAAGGCCGAGATCGAGTCGATCAACTTCATGGTCCATCTTCCCCAATACGTACAGTTGGAAGAGGATTTTACGGGCGCCTCTCGTATGATAGAGGTGCTGTCTTCGGTATATGACGCGATCCCCGCCGAACTGGCGCCGGTGCGCCGCGGACAGCGCCAGTACCGGGAGCTGAATGCAACCGTGGAGCGAAATTCGGAGCTCAAGCAGTTGATCCAGCAGATGGAAGCCTACTACGACGCCCAGCTGGACTCTGAAGAGTCACCGGTAACCGAGCAGGCGCCTCCGCCCAGCCTCTCGCCGGGGATCGAGAAGTTCCTTAGCGAGTTGGGCGAGCGTCTGGACGCCGATCCCGAATAATATAGACGACGCGCTCCGGCTCCCCGCCGCATACCGGCGATACCTCACCACGCATGGATGCCCCCTTTCCACAGGGTCTTTTCATGTGCGAGTTCGACAGACTTAGACACGGCATGTTGGACTGCCTCGAATTTTCATGGGAGGCCGCCAGACGGCCGATAGGCTCAGGATAAGGAGCATGGTTTCAGACAGCGAAAAACCCTCGAAAAGCTCCTCAAATGGTAGCGGCGTGATCTTTTCCGGGATGCGGCCCACGGGCTTGCTGCACCTGGGCAACTACCTGGGAGCATTGCAGAACTGGGTAGAGCTTCAAAAAGACTACCGCTGCATCTACTGCGTCGTCGATATCCACGCCCATACCACCGTGGAAACGCCCTCCGAGATCGCGGAGATACAGCCCAATATAGAGGTCATGGTTCTGGACTGGCTGGCCGCCGGCATCGACCCGGAGAAGAGCATCGTCTTCGTTCAGTCCCAGGTCCCGGAAGTCATGACCCTCAATACCCTCCTCGGCATGGTGACGCCGCTGGGCTGGCTCATGCGTGTGCCCACCTTCAAGGACAAGGTGAGGCAGATGAATGAAACCGAAGAGAGCGTGAACTACGGCCTGGTGGGCTATCCGGTGCTCCAGACCGCCGACATCATCCTCTACAAAGCGGACACGGTGCCGGTAGGCCGGGACCAGGTCCCCCATATCGAGCTGGCCAGGGAGATCGTCCGCCGCTTCAATAACCGATTCGGCGACACCTTCCCCGAGCCCCAGGCCAAGCTGACCGAAGAAGCTCTCATCGTGGGACTGGACGGCCAGCAGAAGATGAGCAAGACGCTGGACAATCACGTGGAGCTGGCGGCGACCCCGGAAGAGACCACCAAGCGGATATTGACCGCCTTCACCGATCCCCAGCGGGTGCGCCGCAACATCCCCGGCCGGCCGGAAGTCTGCAACGTCTACTCCCTGCACCAGATCTTCAGCCCCACGGATGAGGTGGCGGCGGTGTACGAAGAGTGCACAACCGCCC
>JADFJS010000056.1 GCA_022566155.1 Chloroflexota bacterium | reverse complement strand
GACCGTTACTTGACGGCTGTCCTTATCCACGTTGGCCAACACCATCACCTGGCGGGTGACCGAAACCACCGAAACATCCTCCGTCGTCTCGTACACGGTGATGTGTAGGTCTTGCCCCAGGTCCGTTGCGGCCAGGGTGGTTCGGTACAGCACCCCGGCGTACTCCACACCAACCGTGTAGGTCGCCCCTTCCAGCAGGTCCACCTGGTCAAAACGGAACCGGCCGGCGGCATCGGTGGTGGTCTGGCCGGTGGCGGCCAGGTTGCCGTCCCGGTCCGAAACGAGGAGCAGTACCGGCAACTCTGCAGCCAAGGGCTCGGCTCCCTGTGTGCCATTGACCACGTCACCCGTAATGGTGACGGACGACTGAGCGAAGCTGATACCCGAACCCGTGGCCCACAGGACAAGAGCCAGTGCCAGGACCGCGGAGCCCAAGAAAAGTCCCGGTCTGGCGGTACCGGCTCTCATTGCAGGTCCGGTCCGCTAAACCCAGGCTTGGCCGCACACTTGGGGCACTCGGCGGCATTCTGGTCCAGTGCCCCTCCACAGCTGGGACACGGGCCAGAACTATCGGCCGGACTGCCATCAGCGTCCACTATCGCAGCCCGGGCCAACAGCACCTGTTGCTCCAAGAGCAGGGCGGCATCGGTCTGCTTCTCATCCCGCCGGCGGAGGGCGGTAGCGGCCCGCAAACGATAGTCGTTCATGTGCTGCCGGTACATGTCTTCCCCCACCTTACCCAGGCCATATTCGAGCTGGAGCGTGCGAATGCTTTCGTAGATTGAATCCAACTCCGAAAGCCCTTCTTCTCCTGCGGCCTCCAGCATTTCCGGCTGACCGCGAGACCGGGACCTTACCAGTGGATAGGTAAGGACCGCCACGCTGAATATCGCCAGCAAGGCGCCAATGAGCACTATTATGGCATCAAGCATGGGGCATCAAGCAGGGTTCGCGTGGCGCCGGAGGTCAGGCAGGAGAGGCTCTGGACCCGGCTGGGATTCTAGCTGCCACTCTAGCTCGCGCCGGGCTTGGCTGGGGCCACAACGCCACCAGGGTCCCCAACACCAGCACCGGACCAGCCACCCACATCCACCACATGAGCGGATTCACCAAGAAGCGAAACCCAACCTTACCATCGGCCAGGTTCTCACTGGGGACCACGTAGAGGTCTTCCACGGGCGTAGAGCGAATGGCGGCCCGGGTGGCAGCCATGTTAAAGGCCGGGTAGAAGTCGCGCCTGGGGTATAGAATTTCCAGCAGGCGCCCGTCTCGATACACCTCAATGGTGGAAACGAACTCGGTGCGATTGCTATGCGGCACCTCCACGGTTCCCATGAATCGAAGCTCGTAATCTTCGATGGTAAAGCTGTCTCCGGGCGCCAGCACCACGTCCCGCTGGGTCCCGAAGAAACTGGAGCCCACAATACCCAAAGCCACCATGACCACCGCCAGGTGAACGATGTAGCCGCCGTAGCGTGGCCGGTTAGCCCCGATCAAGCGGAGCCAGGCCAGCAGGTAGTTCTCTCCCATCGACCGGTGGCGCGACCGGGCGCCCCGGTACCACTCCAGGAATATCCCGGCGGTCACCATCGCGCCCAACCCGAACGCGATCAGAGCGTAGGGTTGCCGCAATCCCAGGGCCAACAGGACCACCACGACCGCCAACGCGAAAGAGCCCGGCCGCAGCAGAGCCTTGCCAACCCCGGCCGGCGTTGTGCGCCGCCAGGGCAGCAGCGGCCCCACCCCCATCACGAAGAGCAGACCGAGGAACAACGGGCCGTTTACCTGGTCGTAAAAGGGCCTGGCCACGGTGATCTCATTGCCGGTGAACAATCGGGAGATCAATGGATAAACGCTGCCCCAGAGCGTGACGAATGCCACAGCCAGCAACAGCAGGTTGTTGACCAGGAAAGCGGCTTCTCGGGAGATCATGGAGTCCAGCCGCTGGGCGCTCTTGATCAGAGGATACCTCCAGAAGAAGACGATCAATGGGACCACCACGCCGACTCCAAGGAAGATGAGGAAGGTCCACCCAAGGGAGGAGGCGCCAAAGGAGTGGACGGAAGGCACGGGCCCGCCCCGGTTCATGAACATTCCATACAGGGCCAGGCCGAAGGCAACGTTTATCAGCAGTATGTTCCACATCCGGAACATGCCCCGGCGTTTCTGCACCATGATGGAGTGGATGAAGGCGGTCAATCCCAAAAAGGGCATCAGGGCCGCATTCTCCACCGGGTCCCAGAACCAGAAGCCTCCCCAACCCAGGATAGTGTAGGCCCACCAGGAACCCAGCAGAAGGCCCGACGCCAGGAGACCCCAAGCAACCAGCCCCCATACCCGGCCCGCGTCCACCCACTCGTCGCCCGTTTTACCCCCGATCAGGGAACCCAGGGAAAAGGAGAAGGGAACAGCGGTAAACACCAACCCCGCCATCAGCGCCGGGGGATGAAAGAACATTCCAAGGTGGGTCAGCAGCGGGTTGATGCCTTCGCCGTCGGGTGGAACGAAGGGCAACTTGTCGAAGGGGTTGGCCATGAACCCCATGACGGCCAGAAAAAATACCACAATTACCATCAGTATGGCGGTGGTATAGGGCATCGTATCCCGTAAGGATGGTTGGACTCGCCAGACGACCAGGGCCGACACAGCCGCCAGGACAAATGCGATGTATAACAGCGACCCTTCGTTGCCGGCGTAGAAGGCGACCCAGGTGAAACGGGCCGGCATGGCCAGGTCGCTGTGCAGGGCCACGTAGGCAACCTCGAAATCGTTGGTGATGAACGATGCCACCAGACTTAGTGTGGCCACCACCAACGCCAGCAACACCAGGTATACCGCCCGCCGTGAGCTTTCCACGAGGGCGGGGACATTGCGCACCTTCCCCACCACCGACCCGACCGCGGCATAGCCAGCCAGGACCAGTGCTATCCACAGAGATATGGCGCCAAGATCAGACATCCTTACTCAATCCTTCCTCCGGAGGAGGTATCTCAGCTCTGTCAGCCCGCGCTGTTGGGTTGGAGCCACCGGGGGTCGCCAGGAGCCCCAGATCAAGGCCCAGGTCCCGGTCGACGGCTTCCAGGTACGGCGCCAGGTCCTCTTCTGACCCGCTAGCGGCCGGCGCAGGCTGGACGCCCCGTCCCGTCATGGACCGGATAACCAGAAATCCAACGACCAACACCGCCACGATGGCCACCGCGGGAACGATCCAGGCCAGCAGATTGAAGCCGGACTTGGGAGGCGCCGCCAGTATGTCCGCCCCATAGTTCCCCACGAAGAAGTCCAGGATCTCGTCGCGGCTGGAGCCTTGAGAAAGCATCTCCCGGACGATCAGGCGCATCTGCCGTGAAACCTCAACCTGGGCCTGATCGATGGTTTCCGCCGGGCATACCGGGCACATCAGCATTCGGTCGATGGATATGGCTTCAGCTTCATCGTAGCCCTTTGACTGCCCCGGCTCGCTGGAAGAGCCGGCTTCCTGGGCATGTGCCACGGACCCTGTAGCCACCAGGGCCAGCGCAATAATGACCAGGCAGGAAATCACTATGGGCAACTTGGAGGGTGCTCTCATGCTCATGAAATGTGACTAGGCCGACGTTTGGAACGGTTCGCCCACGGCTTCGATTTTATTTAACGTCTGGATTGTCAGGGTACAACCATTGTAGCAAACATGTGTAACAATCAGGGGATTCGCCCAGGTAATCTCGGCCCCAAGATTGTCCGCGGCGCCGCCACCGGAGACCTTACTTAAGTTGCCGCGCCTGATGCCGGCCAGTGGCGTCTCAAGTGTTTCTAAGTATTTGCTAGGCCTATATGTCTGAAGACCCAAATCGGGCTGACCCAACAAGACGGCTCAGATTCGTTTCCACCGGTTACCGTCAAAGATGGAGATCCCTGCTGCGGCACGGAGCAAACAGCGGCGCTTCACGAACAGTCAGGGGACCGCTGTGCCTGGTCCCCCTGAAGGCAGTTGACCACGTATTCGGCGATCAGGCGCCGTTCTTCGGAGCTGAGGAGCTTTTTGAAACTGGGCATAACCACTATGCCGCTGGCCAGGTAGCCTTCAATTCCCTGGACACCAATGGAACTCACCGCCGGATCAGTCAGATCGGGAGTGAGCACCGGCTGGTAGTTATATGGCGCTCCCGTCATCTTGGTCAGCACCGGCCCATCGCCCTTACCTCCCGCGCCATGGCACATGGAACAGTTGACGCCAAACAGGTAACTGCCCGAGTTGGTTGCAAAGGCGGTGGACCTGGGCGGCGGGAACCAGGCCACGGCGTCGGCCACACCGCTCAAGCGAGGAGGCTCGTTTGACTTGTAAGACTGCTGGTAGTGCATCTCATAGAAGATGTCCAATGGGTAAGACCCCCGGCCCGGCAACGTGGCGCCGCAGGCCAAGGCCAGTAATCCCACTGCCATTGCCAGCAGGAGAACGCGGCCCCGTAACCACTTTCTGGCCACAGGCTCGTGCCGTCTCATCTGAGATGCGGGTGTCTGGCTGCTCATGCCCGCGCGGTATCCTGGTTTTCCCGGACCACGTCCACGGCGCCTGCCTGGGAAAGTATCGCCGATACCTCGGACAATTTCTCCTCTTCCGTATTGACCAGCACGCCGATGTATCCCTCGGTGATCCGAGTGTCGTACAGACCCTTCTTAAGCTTGGGCAGCCGGGACTCGAACATGATGCCAATGATCGTGAAGATGATGGCCGAGAGCATCGTGCTCTCGTAGGTTATCACCGCCATGGGCGGCAGGGAGAGGATCGGTTTGCCCCCCTGCACCAGCGGATAGGCCATCTGGGTCATGGAGGTGAGCATGATGCCGACGGTCAGTCCCACCAGGGCACCCAAGAACGGGAACACGTATAGCCGATGACGCTCGTGCCGCTCGCCAAAGGCACCCTCCGGATAGGGTGCGTCGGTAAGGAAATCAAAGTCCCCCTGATCGACGCCGGCCCGCTTTAGCGCATCGCCGGCTTCCGCAGCGTAGTTAGCATCCTGGAACAACCCTAAGATCGGACGTCTTGCCATGATTTACGCACCTCCGTTTGGCGCCCCCACTCTAACTCTTCCCCCTTTATGGGGGAGAGTTAGAGTGGGGGTTATAACTCGCATAACAGATTCAGATTGATACATCGTTAGTCTTCCCGGAATGTTGCCGGCACGGTACGCCGGCCGATCTGTATCTCGGTCTTCAGGATGTCTCCCTCTTTGATGTCGTATAGAGGAATCAGAGGCAAGACCCTGCTAAATAGCAGCATCAGCATGGTCACGAGGGCGAAGGTGGCGAAGATGATGATGATCTCCACCGGGCTGGGCCTGAAGGTGCCCCAATCGAATGTAAACATCTGCTTCCGGGCCAGGCCGGGAATGATGATCAGGAACCGCTCCAGCCACATGCCGATGTTGACCGAGATGCAGGCGATGGACATTATCCAGAGGTTCCGCCTGGCCGGTCTGACCAACCATATTGCCATGGGCAGGAAATAGGTCGATCCGACGAAGATCATCATCCAGATGTTCCAGGGGCTTTCCGTGAACTGGAAGCTCCGCAACGCTATCTCGTCGGCCTCCCTCCCGTAGAAGCCGAAGATGACCTCCATGAAGAAGAAGTAGAACCATGCGGTGGCCACGAACATCAGCAACCGGGCCAGGCCGTCGATATGCTCGTGGCGGATGTAGTTCTGCCAACCATAGACCTGCCGCAGCAGAATCAAGACAAAGGCCACCGCCGAGACGCCGGAGTGGACCGCGCCAATGACGAAGTAGGGGGCGAATATGGTGGAGTGCCATGACTTGACCGACACGGTCATACTGAAGTCCCAGGACACGATGCTATGCACCGAGACAAACACGGGCAAGATCAACGCAGACAGCAGGATGCCGGCAATGATCTGGAACTTCCACTGCCGTGAGTTGCCCTCCCAGCCCATGGCCAGCATGCCATATATTCGGTGGGGGATCCCGGTGGTGCGGTCGCGCAGGACGGCCATATCGGGAAGCAATGCCACCATGACGAACAGGACGCTGGAGGTCAGGTAGGTGAAGATGGCGCTGGGGTCCCACACCAGCGGCGAGCGTACATTGGGCCAGATGCCCCGGGCAAAGTCGTAGGGAACGAAGGGCGCGGTGTAGATCCAGTAGATCGTGCGCCAGGGGCGGCCGGTGTGGATCAGGGGCATCAATACCGCCGTCATCAGGGAGAAAACGGTCAGCACCTCGGCTGCCCGGGTCGCCGGCCGCCGCCATTCGGCCTTGGACAGCCGCAGGATGGCGGAGAGCATCACGCCGGCGTGGCTTATTCCGATCCAGAAAACGAAGTTGGTCAGGAAGAAAGCCCACATCACCGGCCGGTTCATGCCGGTGACGCCCAAACCCCTGTTGATCATGTAGCCGGCGGCGCCGAAAGCTACCAGGACGATCAGCCCCAGCAGCGCCACAACCGGCCAGAACCAACCAGGAGGGTCTAGGATTGACCGCAGAAGGTCACGGTTAACCTGCTGGGCCGGCAGTACTGTTCCTTCCTGCATTTAGTCTCCTAAGTAAGCTTTCCGCCAGCGGTCTTCAGCTATCTGCAAGCCTTACCTGCTCACGCAGCTTGCCGTAGATGACCGTTGGCGACTGATGGTAATCCGCTGTTACTCGGGTTTTGCCAATATCAGGTATTCCCCGCGGATGAAGGTGCCCATGCGTTGATACATGGCTCCCTCCTTGATCTCCCACACGGATATCAGCGGGAAAATGCGGGTGCCTGTCAGATAGATCAGGGCGGCAGCGCCCAGCCCGCCTACAACCATGAAGATGTCCCATATGTCGGGCCAAACCGCGGGCGGAACGCCATTCAGCGCGTGCTGGTAGACGTCGCCGGCGTTAAACGCCCCAACGAAGATGCGCAAGTTGAATAATAAGGCGCCGATCAAGACCGCCACTCCGGCCAGCGCGGGACCCCAGGCGGTTTTGCGCACGGGGTTCCACAACAGCAAGAAGAAGGGCATTACGAAGCTGAAGAAAAAGTTGGCCGCGAACATCCCGCCGTACGACTGGGTGAACAGGTATTTAAGAATATCCTGCTCCACCTCCAGACGGCCATACCAGTAGGTGATCATGAAGGAAAATACATGGTAAACCCATAACATGGACAGGCCCAGCAGTATCTTGCTGGCCGACCAGAACAAGGAGATACCGATGTATTCCTGGTAGCCACCCCACCGCCGCATGATGAACATGATGATCAGGATCAATCCCAGGGAGGCCTGCAATCCGGTGAGGCTGTAAAGTACCGGGAATATGGAATCCTTCCAGCCCGGGATCAGGCTTTGACCGTAATCGGTGCTGATGATGAAATGAACCCATATGAGAAACATGAAGTAGAAGGCGCCCAGAACCGCCAGGCCGGCCTTTTGCATCTCCCACTGGCGTTTGGTGCCGAACCAGTGGCCCGCCATCAGGCTATAAAACTTCCGGCGCATTCCGCCGCTCGTCAGACGAGCCTCTGCCAGGTCGGGTACAGACGCCAGCCATAGGATGGCCAAGCCCAGTACCGCCAGAAAGCCGACGCCCAGCGCGTCCCACCAGTGGGGCGCTCCGATGGGAACCTCAAACCAGATGGTGCGCCGTAGCTCCATGGCTTCTTCGCCGGCCCCGGGATTGTTAATGGCCGGGAGCACGAACATCAACGGTATGAACATAAGAAGATTCAAGATGCCAACCAGGGCGAACAGTTCCGACACCCTGGATAAGGGCCTTCGCCAATGGCTCTTGGTGAATCGAAAGACCAGGGCTACCAGTGGCGCCGCTCCGGTAACCATCAACAGGAAGGAGAATATCGCCGCGTAGTAGCCCCAAGGAGCGTGGTCGGTGAAGCCGTCATCGACCGCCCGGGCAACGAAACCGATGATCCCCAGCACCAGAAGAATGGCGGACACGGTTATCGCCGCAACCATAGGCCGGGGCATCGCCCGGCTCTTGGCGGCCATGTCGCCGGATACTTCCTCGGCACGGGGGAAGACCCACATCCCGGCGTTGTGGGCTTGGTTAGCCGCCATGGTTGCCGCCATTGGTCAATGGAAACTGATCAACCTTTTTTAGATATATAACGTTGGGCTTGGTAGCCATCTCCTCAAGCAGCCGGTAACCCCGTGTAGTGCGGTCCCCGTGATGCTCGTGCTCGTTCACGTCATCGAAGTACTTACGAACCGGACCAGTTTCATCGCCCTGGTCGGCAAAGGTCAACGCGCTGGTGGGACAGGCCTGAACGCAAGCGGGGAGTACGTTGCGCTCTCCCATGGTCTTGTGGTCCAGCTTGCCCCCCTCCTGCCTCTCCACCGTCAACTCTCCGCGACGGATACGCTGGACGCAGAAGGAGCATTTCTCCATGATGCCACGGCTGCGCACCGTTACGTCCGTGTTCAGGTGATTGCGGAGCGTTTTGGGCCATTTCGGCTCCCACCAGTTGAAAAAGCGCACCTGATACGGACAGTTGTTGGCGCAGTACCGGGTCCCGATGCACCGGTTGTAGATCTGAACGTTCGTTCCCTCGTCGTTGTGATAGGTGGCAAACACGGGGCACACCGGTTCGCAGGGAGCGTTTTCACAGTGCTGGCACATGATGGGTATGAACCGGGCCTTTACGTTTGGGTACTCACCCTCCCAGTACCGCTCGATGCGGATCCACTCGTATGCCCGGCGTTGGATAAAGGAATCTTTGGTGTTGATGGGCAGGTTGTTCTCCGATTGGCAAGCCACCACACAGGCCTGGCAGCCGGTGCACTTGTCCAAGTCTACAACCATGCCCCATTTGTGATTGATCCGGTTAGTTACCATCTATGTCCCAGCCTTTAGCGATTAACGGTCAGCCTACGGCTATTACCTCTGGGTCGATTCTAACGCCCGTCCCTGCCAACGGTCTGTATGATCTGCTCGGCAGTGGTGATACCTATTTCCACGGCCCGGACCACTCCCTCAAGCTTGGATGTTCTTATGCTGTCTCCCGTGGGCAACACCCGCACCCTGGTATTGGCCCAGGCCAGCGCTCCGGTCCCTTCCACCAGGCTAGGCGCGAGTATGCTCATAACGTTGGAGCTCTCCCTGTCGTCCCTTCCCGTGGCGTATTCGGAACCGGCGTGGCGGCCTTGACCCAGGGGAACGCTGACGACACCGGGAGGCACCGCCGGGGAGGGATATACCGGCGCCCGGATCGACATTCCCGGGGATGACTCCAGCCGGACTATGTCGCCCTCACGCAGTCCCATTTCCTTGGCCTGTCCGTCGTTGATCTCCACCCAGGTCTGCCAGGTTATGGTGCTCAACGGGTCGGGCGCGGCCTGAAGCCACGGCAGGTGAGAATTTTGACCCTCCAACAACGTGTTGTGAGAGAAAGGTATCAGATAAAACGTGTCGCCGTTCTGGCCCGACCCGGCAAATCCCGGCTCCGCCGCCTGATCCGCCAGCCGATTATAAAGGCCACTGGGCGGGTTCGCCGTCTGCGGCCCGGTCTGGTTCTCGTCCCACCATCCACCATTCCGGAGCAGCCTGTTCCAGAACTCATCCTTCGAGTTTGCCGTGATCGAACCACGGTTCAGCGACCGTAGCTCCTCCGATCTCTCCTTGAGCAGATCGTCGAATTTGCCCCAGCCCAACTCGGCGCCGGGCTGGGCATCCTTGCCAAGGTCCTGGGCCATTGCAAGCAAGATGTTGGGGAAACTCTGGGGGTCGAAATCGCTCAAGGGGTTGATCACCGGCTGTTGAAAGCCCACCACCTGGTACCCTGGGCCCGGTTCGGGAATGTCGTCCCCCCAGTCCTCAAGGGAAACCCGGTCGGGGAGGATCAGGTCCGCCATGATACTCGTTTCATCCAGGAAGGGTGAGAAGCTCACGATGAACAGGTCCTCCTGCCGGAGCAGGGCGTCCCTGAAGGCGACGGAGCCGGGCAGCCCGTGCACCGGGTCCGCCTGATGAAGGAGTATCAGCCTGGTCTGGCCGTTGCGCACCTTCTGGACCACATCGGACCAGTCCTGCAACGAGCCAACGGTCGCGGTGGCCGGCACATCCGGTAGAGGGCTGCCAGGATTGAATCTGATCCCGCCCTGGCTGCCCACGCTGCCCACCAGGTAATTCAAGGCGTAGATCGCCTCCAGGTTAAACAGGCCGTTGGTATGTGCCCCAGCGGAGCCTCCGCCGATGGCTAGACTGCTGTTACGCCCGGCGGCGAACTCCCGGGCCAAGTTCCGAATAGTGTCGATGGCTTCCTGCTCGCTCATTCCCGGAAGGAAGACCCGGCCGGCCATCGCTTCCGGCCGGAACCGGTCCAGGGCCGAAGCGCCCTCGCCATCGATCAATGCCGAGATGTCCACCCCAGGCCCTTGAAGGCCCTCGGAGATGATGACATGGGCCAAACTCAATGCCAGGTGGCCTTCCCATCCCGGCTTGATAGGCAGCCAACGGTCGGCGCTGGCGGCGGTCATGGAAAACCTGGGATCTACCTGGTAAAGCGTGCCGCGCTCCCGCCCCTCTCCTTGGCGAAACTCGCCATAACCGCGGCTCCAGCGGGTGGGGGAGACCCAGGTGGATAGGAAATCGGCCCCAAAAGACAGCAGGACCGAGGTGTGCTCCATATCGAAGTCGGGCAGCAGGTCCTGTTGGAACAGGTTATGTATCGCGCTTCGGTAGGTGATGTTGTCCAGGGGTTCGAATCCCAGATGCCGTCCACCGAAAGCGGTGGCGAAACGGCCGGCCACCATGCCCAGATTACCCCTCAGGGGTTCGGTGATCATGGTCAGGCCATCGCCCCTACCCCGCAATGCCTCCCTCAGAGAGTCCAGTCCCGATTCCCAGCCCACGGCCATGAATTCTCCGGAGCCTCGGGGGCCGGAACGGCGCATGGGCCCGGCAACCCGGTCCGGGTGATACACCGCCTGGAGGCCGGCTTCGCAGCGTGCGCTCTGTTTTCCCTGGTTGGTGGGATATAGGGGATTCCCCTGGATCTTTTTGGCCCGGCCTTCCATGACCCGGACGATGATCCCTTCGGGAGAGGGACAGCTTCGGCAAAGCGTGGCGTACCAGTTATCCGTGCCACGGACCAGGTCCTCGGGCAACAGGGCCGGGCTTTGGATCTGCAGCTCTCCTTCCCGGATGCCAAAGCCTTCACAGGCTACCGCCCCTACGGCGCCGAGGCCGGCCCAAGCAAGGAAATTACGGCGTGTAAGTTTCATCTGCGTGCCAGTTCCATCTGCATAGTACTCATGATGATAGTACTCAAATCCCGGCTTACTTGTGGCATACGGTACAGTCGGTGGGCACGTTGTTTTCCCGGTGGCAGTCCAGGCAGGTGCCCATCTTCAGAGACTGGCCCGCCTTGGGTTTCACCACCGACATGGCGGCGACTTCGCCGTGACAGACAGTGCAGGTCTGCTGCACCGTCAACGGCTCGGTGGTCTCCTCACCGTTGATCAGCGTACGGATGATATTCGGATCGGGAGCGGTGAAGAACCGGATGTGGGCCTCATGGACGAAGCGCACGTGGTCCGGCAGCCGGTGTACCCGCTCCCAGTTGATCGGCAACGGATCGCCATCTTCGGTTGTCTCCCGAAGCAGCGAGATCTCGGCGATGGCCGATTCCGTGGAACCGCCCACGGTTATATGACAGAACAGGCATTGCTCCACGGCGGGTACCGTGGCGGCTTCACCCTTGGTCACGTTGCGGTGGCAGAATTCACACTGGATCCCCATGCCACCATCTGCCGGCAAGCCGGCATGCACCGTGTGGGGGAAGGCGATGGGCTGGGGCGGAGCGTTGCCCAGGCCGAAGGGAGGGTTGGAGAACCAGGAGATGAGAACGACTGCCATTACAAAGCCCACGATGACCGTTACTACCAGCCCCACGCCAGCCAAGACTAGGATTTTCCCCGTTGGTCTCATAGACATCCAAACTCAGAGTGATACGGCCAAGGTGCTCAGCACCCGTTTATCGACGCGTTGATTGCTGAAAGGAACCGTGTTGTTGGCAACTCCAGATCGACGCTGGAATCGCCGCTATATCCACCATCGGTCGTAGAATTTTTCCACATCCAGCGTGCTGTTGATAACCAACACCATCATGACCACGGCGGCCACCAAGACTATCGCGGCAAATCCGGTCAATGGCAGCCGGAGGCGGTTGGCGTTGGCGGGCAGATGTTTGGTGGCGACAAGGGACGGAATAAACGCGTGGGCAATCAACATGGTAAAGGCGAAGGTGAAGACTAGGGGGACGTATATCCAAAGCCATTGTAGCCACATGTGGATGTCGTGCCAGTTGGCACTGGTCAATGCTTTGGGGTCGTCAAACATTCAGGAGCCAGTGGCCGCCGGATTCATTACATAGTGATACAGGAACTCGTCTTAGGCAAAGTGAAAAGTATCACAACACCCAAATGGTGTCAAGGGGATTTAGCCGTCACGCTTCCGTTTTTCCTATCTGAGAAAAGATTCTCCCAGACCTTCTTCCCAGACCTTTGAGGCGGTGGATTGGGCCATGACTTTCGACCAATTTGATTAGTCCTTCCGGCATCGGAGTGCGTGGCGTCTCACCGGCCGGAAGAGCCGAGGTCCAGGTG
>JADFJS010000055.1 GCA_022566155.1 Chloroflexota bacterium | reverse complement strand
ATACGATCAACGACCAAGCGTCCCATCCCGGGCCATGAAAACGTCGTTTCGGTGAGAATTGCCCCGGCCAACAAGAGAGCAAACTGCAGGCCGAGCAGGGTGACTATCGGAATGAAGGCATTGCGCAGCCCATGTTTATAAACCAGGACCCTCTCCCTCAATCCCCTCGCTCGTCCGGCGGTGATGAAATCCTGCTCGAGAACATCGAGCATATTCGCCCTGGTTAATCTTGTAAAAATGCCGGCGAGCACCAAGCCTAGCGTTATGGATGGCAGTACAAGATGTTTGAGTGCATCGGCGAGCAAGTCCCAATTCTGAGTGAGGATGGCATCAATTGTATAAATCCCTGTGATTGAAAATTGGGGCGTCATCCCCGGACTGAGCCTTCCAGAAACAGGCAGCCATCCCAATCCGGCACCGAATGTCATTTGCAGCATCAATCCAAACCAGAAAATCGGGATGGAATACAAAATTATGCTTACTATGCGTATCGCATAATCCCTTGTTTTTTTCCGGTGCTGCGCCGCGTAAGCACCCGCAAAGATACCGACGACGGTGGTGACCAATATACTGAACATGGCAAGTTCAACCGTTGCCGGGAAGAAAGTTTAAATTTCTTGGGTGACAGGCATAGAACGAACCATCGATTCGCCAAAATCAAAGCGCAATACTCCGCTAATGAATTTAATGTATTGGATGTGTATCGGCGCGTCGGTGCCCAACCTCACTCGAAATGCTTGCAGCTGCTCTTCGGAGGCGCCCTCGCGCATGATGGCAACCGCAGGATCTCCGGGAACCACTCGCAGAACGAGAAATACAATCGAAACCAAAATTAACACCATCGGGATCGTAAGTAAGACACGTATGAAGATGTAACGTCGCAGGCCTGCTGACATAGTTACCTAGTTTGACAGTGGGATAGGGTTAGAAAATTCTTCTATAACCGCTTGAGAGCAAAAAAGGGACCCGAGCATTAAGATTATCGGCTCGGATCCCCATTTAACACCTCTTCAGATGTTGTCCACAACCTCTCGGCGATTATTTCTCGAGCAAGAAGTAATGGAAGAGTGCAAGTGGATCCAAAACTACGCCGGATACACCCTCGCGATAAGCAGCAAAGAGCTTGCCCTGTGATAGCGGAACGAACGGGCTCTCTATCACCCAAAGATCCTGGATTTCTTCTCATGGGAATGAGACGAAATACCAAAATGCCCGGCTAAATCCATGATACGATGTATCGACATAAGTGATAGCAGCGGCCCGTATGGAAAACTTCGTATCCGGGCCGAGGAGATTCCAGGATTAGCAACTTGGGGTGGCACCAATGACCAGTAGGTCGATATTAGCTGCAATATTCGCCATCTTTTTGATCGCGGCCTGTTCCGGGTCTTCCGGCGCCACTGAGGTGCCGGATTTGAGCGCGGCAACCGGCCAAGACTCGGCGCTGGGTGCAGCGACCGAGGCCACCAGGCCAGCCACCGGGCTCGGTGGCAAAGAGGGCGGCGGACGGCTGGTCCGGCTCTATGTGGACCCTCCCACCCTCGATCCTCACATCACCACCGACGCCACCTCGGCACAGATCATCGTGGAGCTTTTTGGTGGCCTGGTCACCATCGACATCGACCTCAACATCGTGGCGGACTTGGCCGAGAGATGGGACGTGAGCGCCGATGGGCTGAAGTACACTTTCTACCTGCGTCCCAACGCGAAATTCCACGACGGCAAGCCCGTCACCGCCGAGGACGTGCGATGGTCGTTGGAGCGTGCGACCAATCCACTGACCCAATCCCCGGTGGCCGAGCAATACCTGGGGGACATCGTGGGAGTCAAGGCGAAGCTCAAGGGTGACGCCGCGACTATATCCGGGGTGCGGGTGGTGGACGAACTCACCATCGAGATCACCATCGACGCCCCCAAATCCTACTTCCTGGCCAAGCTGACCTATCCTACGGCTTTCGTACTGGACCGGGAAAATGTGGAGGCAAACCCCAGGAATTGGTTCCGCCAACCCAACGGGACAGGCCCGTTCCGGTTGTCTAGCTACCAGATCGGCGAGTCGATGGTTCTGAGCCGCAACGACTTCTATCACCTGGGTCCGCCAAAACTCGATGAAGTGGAGCTCATCCTCAGCGGTGGCACTTCCATGTTGATGTACGAGAACGATGAGATCCATCTCGCCGGCGTAGGCTTGGCCGATCTGGACCGCCTCCTGGACCCCGCCAACAAGCTTCACTCGGAGCTGATTCAAGCGCCACCCTCCTTCAGCGTTCAATACATCGGATTCAACACTACCGAGCCTCCCCTGGACGATCCAAAATTCCGGCAGGCGTTGAATCTGGCCATCGATAAACGTGAGATAGCCTCGATCGTGTTGGGGGACCAGGTTGTCCCGGCTACGGGGATACTTCCCCCCGGCTTTCCTGGGTTCAGCGCCGATGTGCAGGGCTACGGCTTCGACCCGGAGAGAGCCAGGCAGCTGCTGAGGGAATCGAAATACGGCGACGATCTGGATAACCTGCCGCCTATCACCTTGACCACGCCGGGAAGCTTTGGCGCGGTGATAAGCCTGGATATGGAAGTGGTGCTCCAGATGTGGGAGAAGAACCTAGGAGTAAGGGTCGAGATTCAACAGACCGAGTTCGCCACCTTCTTGAAGGACCTGAACAGGCGCCGCTTCCAGATGTTCGAGATCGGTTGGATCGCGGACTATCCGGACCCTGAGAACTTCCTAGACATACTTTTCTACAGTGAAAGCAGTAACAATCACACCAACTACAGCAATCCGGAGGTTGACCGGCTGTTGTTGCGGGCGAGGACCGAGGTGGACCAAACGACCCGGTACGAGCTCTATCACCAAGCCGAGCAGCAGATCCTGGACGATGCTCCCTGGGTACCGCTGTGGTACAGCGGGGAGCGGTACCTGCTGGTCAAGCCCAACGTTAAAGACTACTTCCAGACCCCGCTAATCATCCCCCGCCTCCGGTTCGTTTACCTCAGCGACGATTAGGAGTAGTGCCTAGCCGTGGGAACCTATGTCGTCCGAAGGTTGTTGTGGCTGCCCGTCATCCTCATTATTGTGACCTTCATTACCTTCGTTCTAGGCCGTTATGGCCCCGGAGACCCGGTCGAGATCCGCATGGGCCAGCACTATAATCCGGATGCGATCGAGCGGCAAAGGGAGATTCTGGGTTTCAATGACAACATCCTGGTGCAATACGGCCGCTACATCAAGCGTGTTTCCACGGGGCAATTCGGCGAGAGTATAAGCAAATACCCGGGACGAGACGTCGGAAGCCTGCTCAAAAAGAGGATGTGGGTTTCGGCGCAGCTAAATATTGCTGCTTTGATCATCTGGGTGGGTCTGGGTGTGCCCATCGGCCTGTTCGCCGCCATGAGACAGGGCACCGCCTGGGACATCGGTGCGGTGATGGCGACCCTGGTGGGACAGTCGATCCCTGTTTTTTTGACTGCGCCTCTTCTGCTGTTGATATTCGCCGGGAAGTTGCAAATACTGCCAACTCACGGCTGGGGCGGGTTCTTCGACACCCGAATAATCTTACCGGCTATCACCATGGGCATCCCCGGCATAGCCATAATGGCCCGCCTGACCCGGGCCAGCACCCTGGAGGTGCTGGGTCAGGACTACATTCGCACGGCACGAGCCAAAGGGCTTTCCGAAGGGGTGGTGCAGCGCCGCCATATCCTGCGCAACGCCTTGATCCCGGTAGTGACCACGGTGGGATTTATCCTGGGCGGCCTGGCCTTCACCTCCTTCATAATTGAACGCTTTTTCGGCATACCCGGCGTAGGGAATCTGCTTATCGAGGCCGTATTCGCCCGTGATTACCCGATCATAAATGCTGTGGTCATCATCGGCACCACCATGTTCGTGCTGGCCAACCTACTAATTGACCTGATCTATCCCCTCCTGGACCCGCGGATCCGGATGGGAGGCGGCGAAGTTGGATCGTGAGGCCCGGGCCCTACCTACAGCGGAGACTCGCCCCAGCCGCAGCTACTGGTCGATATCGCTGCGCCGGCTCTTGCACAAGAAAATCGGTGTGGCATGCTTGATCGTAATCGGTCTGATGTACGGCGCGGGCATCATAACGGTGTTTCATTCGGTGACGCCCTACGGATATAACGACCAGAACCTGGATGTTCCCGAAAGTGCATCGCCAGGTGGATGCCGTGCTTGCCAGGGACCATCTCTGGCTCACCCATTTGGCACAGACCGCCTCGGCCGCGACATGTTGACCAGGGTTATCTACGGGCTGCGCACCACGGTGATCGTTACCGTGGCCTCTCTGCTGGGCGGCAGCCTGCTAATGGGCATAAGTCTCGGCCTGGTCGCCGGGTACTTTGGCCGGTATCTCGACACCATCATCATGCGCGTTGGGGAGGTTACAACGTCTTTCCCCGAGATCTTCTTTCTGATAATCCTGGTTAGCACGGTGAAGCCCCCGGTCACCGAATGGGTTCGGAGCGTGGAGAATACCCTGGGCATTGAGATCGTGCGCTTGGGGGTCGTGGATTACATGGTTGTTGCGTTGGCATTGAGCGTGTTTTCCTGGTTTGGCATGGCCCGTTTGGTGCGGGGCCAGGTATTGCAGGCCCGGGAAAACCAGTACGTGGAGGCGGCCCAGGCCATCGGTGTTTCCACTCCCAGGATGCTGTTCCGGCACGTGCTGCCAAATATCATGGGGCCGGTTATAGTGGTAGTGTCGGCCAGCCTGGCGGGGTTCGCCGGATCCGAGGTCTTTCTGAGCTGGTTGGGCATAGGCATCCAACCGCCCACCCCCAGCCTGGGGTTGATGATGTTCGAGAACGCCCATATCTCGGTGTTGCGTACCAACCCCCATCTGCTGCTTTTCCCGGTGGGGACCCTGGCGCTCCTGCTATTTTCCTTCAATATGCTTGGGGACGCGGTGGCCGATGCCTTTAACCCGCGGACGCGTTGACCAACGAGCAAACCGCATACCATCGGCTGAGTACCGGCAAAAGATAAGGGCGCCCGGCTCGGCGCCCTTATCTTTTGAACTCAAAGTTTAATATCTGTCAACGCCGGCCTCTCCGCCGTAGCCCACGGAAGGACAGTAAGGCCAAGGGGGCGCCCAGCAACAGCAGTGATGCCAATCCGGTAGGCGCTGTACCATTCTGCCCTCGTATGGGTGCACTGCACCCGGCGGTGGATTGACCCTTTTCATCATCCAGTGACGCGGCCGGCGTGGGCGCCGGAGTGGGCGTCGATTCCAGGACCGCGGCCGGCTCAGGTGTGGCAGCGGACTCAGGGACCGCCGTCTGGTTATCCTCCGATTGGCTTCTCAGTTCCTCCGGAGAGGGCAGCGGTTCCAGTCCTACTGCCATTCGCCACTGGGAGTCCAGGCCATGCTGGTCAAACCCGTAGACCTGCAGCAGGGCTTGATCGATATCGCGCGTGTCTCGGAGGCTGACAAAGAGCTCGGTGATCGAGCCTTCCCCGTATCTGGAGATCATGTATTGAACCACCGACCGGGCTTGGCCATAGGCGATAATAATGTCGTCCGGCGTTCCCCCGAATGTCCTCAGAAACCATAGGGGTTTGATTCGCCTGGTGTAGATTCCATAGCGTAGCGCGGAGGCGTAATCGTCGGTGGAATCGATGTTGCCGTATTCCGCCAGACCCTCATTCAACCATGCAGGCACCTGGGAGTATCCCGGACCGGCCGCCTCCGCCACCAGCAGGTGGACGAACTCGTGGGACGTCGTGCCTTTGATTGTGGGGTCAAAACCATGTACTAGCAGGACACGCTCGGATGTGAACGCCATCCCCTGGGTCTGGAGGCCTTCCCGTACCGCCTGGGCCCTGAAGGGGAGGGCCGCGGCCATGTGCCGGTAATTGTTGTACGATACGATGCGCAGCGGCTCCGTGGGCTCGATCCCAAGTACCGGCACCATGATGTCGAATGCCTCTTCGGCCGCCTCCAGCACGGTTCGAGCCCGGTTCTCAACATATTCTCCGTAGTAGTAGACGGTGATCAACCCGGAAGAAACCGTGCGCCACTCAAACCGGATGTCGTCGTAAATAAACCCCTGATCCGGCGTGCGCAGAACCGCCCCAGATGTATCACGGACCTCGAATGAGAACTCAAGCTGGGTGCCGGGGGGGATGTAGGACGCCCCGCCGGCGGAGCGCAACAGGGACTCTCCAGTCACCTGTTTGCCCGGCTCAAACTCCAGTATCCGGTAGGCACTGGGCCCGGAGCGGCCAACAACGGTGAAAAAGACGCGGATCTCCTCGATGTCTTCGGAGCTCCGAGCGGTGACGAAAAATCTGATGCCGTCGGGGAATTGGCTCTCGGCGCCACCCGCCAGAACCTCGATGTCCCCGCCATCAGCTTGAACCGTGGCTGTCGATATCAGAGTCGCAGATGCTATACCCAGAGCCAACAGGAAGACAATCAGCCGCACGTTCACTCCCATACATTCAGTTTATCAAATTATACGCGCTTGTCGAAATAGTGGATCGCTGCACCTTACTTTACCTTGATGGAGAATTAATAGCTTGATCGAAAATACAGAGCCTGCTGGCGTAATGTCCAGCGAATAACGAACGAAGCCATCTTGGCCGCGGCGATACCCAGGGTAAAACCGGCCGGTTTCCGAAGTCATCCAGACGTACTCTGGACTGGGTTGGCGGCCTTGACGGAGGATTGTATTACACCTAAAGTGGGGATGAAATGCAGCCTGGAGACTATCAATCACGCTGGATTCAACGCTGTTTGCCTATGTGTAAATCACTTTCCCGCATCAAGCCGAGACATCCATCCGGGACTGTCCTCGCCTCGGTTGGTGCAATCTGATGCCCATCAAGGTTGGCCGGGTCCCTGATCTGAACTACGAACCATTTTACATCGACATGGAGCGCCGAGGCATTCAGCTCCATGAGATGCCCTCCAATGGCGTTGGTCCGGCGGTGGAAAAGGGCGAAATTGATGCTGGCCCAATTCCATTGGCGGACTGCTTGGGTCTGGAAGACCGCTTCAACTACGTGACCGGTTTTTGCGTGACCGCCTGGGAGAAGTCAGGCAGCATGTTTCTGCACAGCCGTAAGCCAATAGCTGAGTTGACGGAGGCCTGCATCGCCATACCCAGCGGGAGCGACACCTCCTTGAGCTTGCTGAGAGTGCTGCTGGCATACAAGTACGAAGTTCAGCCCAAGGCTTACGTCGCCCCGGAAGACCCCAATGATTCCATTTTGCTGGATGGCGTTCAGGGGCTGCGCCGCCGGCGCGGAGTAAGGGACTATCCGTACAGGTACGACCTGGTAGAAGAATGGAACAAGTGGACCGGGCTGCCATTTGTATTCGCCAGGTGGATGATCCGCCAGGACTTGGAAGCCACCGACGCGGCTTTGTTGGAAAATACGCTCTACGTGGGACTGGAGGAAGGGGTGGATGCCCTGTTCCACCTGACCGAACCAAGGGCAAACCTGTTGATGCTGGCCAAAGATGTAGTGGAGTACATACAGGGCTATCGCTATTACATGGGCCTATCTGAATACAAGTCGGTGGACCTGTTCCGCGATTATCTGGCCCAGCTTTCCACGGTCGAGCCGTAGGCTGTGGTTGAAATGGTCAGGAGCGGCCTAGCAGCGGGAATGATGCATGGGCAAGCCTGTCAGGAGGTATGGCTGTGGTCAAGATAACCGAGGGCTGTTACGAAGCTACCGGACATGCCTGTTTCATCTGCGACTTCTCCCCACCACGGTCCGGAGACGCCGGAATCCTGCGGCAGGCCGCCATAGACGCCGACTTTATCTCGGTAGCCTACAACCCGGGCAGGGCGGTGAGGGTCAACTCGGCAATGCTCGCCGCAGCGGTCAAGCAGCATCTGGACAAAGAGGTGTCCTTTACGCTGGCCACACGGGATATGAACAAGGTGGCCCTACAATCCCAGTTGTTGGGAGCGCAGCTTCTGGGGTTAGAGAACGTCATTGTGGTGCAGGGGGACCCGTTCACTCCACGGGACCAGGAGCGGGTCAAAGCGGCGGCGGACGTCACCCCCACGGGACTTATAGCAGGTATAGCCGGCATGAATCAGGGGAGGGATTTCCGGGAGTCTCAGCTTCGCGGGCCCACGGATTTCTGCATCGGCGCCACTTTGGACCTGAGCCGGGGATTCCCGTTAGAGGCAGGGTTGGCCGGCCGGAAAGCAAAAGCCGGCGCCCATTTTTTCATCACCCAACCCATCTTCGACGTAGCCGACGCTGCACGCTTCCAGGACGCCTATTCCGAGGCGACAGGCGAAGCTCTGAACCTTCCGGTGTTCTATGGACTACAGATCCTGGAGGCCGACGGTATCATCTTCAGCTCGGTGCCACAGGAAGTGCGGGACCAACTCGAGAAAGGCCGCTCCGGAGTGGAGATTGCCCTAGAGCTGTACCGGAAGTTCCAGGAAAGCGGCCTGCATAACATCTATCTGGTGCCGCCCATCCGCCGGGGTGGTGCCCGCAACTATGGAGCAGCCAAAGAGGTGCTGGCAGCGGCGGTCCGCTAACCGTTCCAGGCCGGGGGCGCGATACCGTCGATGTCCGTTACCACGTCCAGCACCGCCGGCCTATTCGAGGCAATGGCCTGCTCCAGGGCGCTCTGAATCTCGTTGGGGTGCTCGACCCTTATCGCGAAACAACCCACGGCTTCCGCCACCTTGGCAAGGTCTACGTCGCGGAAGCGCCAGAGCTCATCTGAGTTACCCGGTTGCCCGGCATAGAGCCGTTCGTTGCTCCTCTTCTCCTGGTTCAGTGATTGGTTGTCATTTACTACAATAATGGCGTTGATCCCGTAGCGCAGGGCAGTCTCCATCTCCTGCATGTGATACCAGAAGCCGCCGTCGCCGGTGAAGCACAACACGGGCCGGTCCGGCACCGCGCACTTGGCGCCCAGGGCCGCCGGGAAGGCCCATCCCAGGGAACCCGCCGCCCGCAGGAAGCTTTGCTCCGGGTGTTTGAGGTCGATCATAGTCCCGGTCCAGATGCCGGCGTGTCCGGTGTCCGCCACCAAAACTGCGTCGGAGGGCAACCAGTCGGTCAGCTCCTTGCAAAGGCGTTCTGGGCGGATCGGTGTGGCGTCAGAGTTGACCAGGGGCGCTACTTCCTCGCGCCAATCGCGGGTCAGCTCCTGGACCCTATTGATCCACTCGGTACGAGGACCGATGGGCTCCAGAACTTCCATCAATTTCCGCACCGAAGCCCTGGCATCGCCCTGGATGGCCGCCTTGGTGGGATAGCTGCGTCCCAGCTCCGCGGGGTCGATGTCGATCTGAATGACCGCGGTACCGGCGGCGGGAATGTTCCAATCAAGGGTTACCTGGCTTCCCGTGTGGCTGCCGATAAACACGACCAGATCGGCCTCGGACACCACCCGGTTGGCGCACCATCGAGAGTAGGAGCCACAAACACCCACGGACAATGGATGGTCGTCGGGTATGGTTCCCTTCGCGTTGAGCGAGGTTGCCACGGGGATAGACATCATCTCCGCCAGTTGGACCACCTCACGCTGGGCCTGGGATGCGGTTACCCCTCCGCCGGCCACGATGACCGGACGCCGGGCCCCGGAAAGCACCTGGGCCGCCTGGCGCACCATCCCGTCCTCCGGCTCGGGCCGGTATGGCGGGATGTGGGTAAAGGGCTCCTCGATGATCACTTCAAGATCGGCCTCTCCCTCCGTCACCACATTCCCCGAAGTACCTTCAAAGTCCAGGTGAACCGGCCCCGGCGCACCCGAGGTTGCCTCTCTTAGCGCCTGCCGAAGCAGAAATGGGAGCTGCTCGACGCTGTCTACCGCCACGTTGTACTTTGTGACCGCGTCGAAGGGCTTTACGTGGTCGATCTCCTGATAGGTATGGCGGTACTGGCCCATATGGGGACTTCGGCCGGTGATGGCCACAACGGGAGAGCATCCCAGATAGGCATCCTGCAGTCCCGCTGCAAGGTTGGCCGCCCCCACCGACTGGGCCATACACACTGCGGGCCTAAGGGAGGCCCGAGCGTAGCCGTCGGCCATGTACGCGGCGGATTTCTCGCCGTGGGTCAAGACGCGGGTGATTCCCAGCTTCTCCATCTCCAGCATGGCACGCTGGGCGATGACGGGCACGAAGAAGGCATGGGTGACTCCATACCCATGCAGAGTTTCCGCAAGGAACCGTCCCCCGGTCATTCTTGGCATGATGCAGCCTCCCTTGGGTCATTGGGCCTGGCGCCGATGTTCTAGCCATGGTCACGTGGGCTGACCTGACGAGCGTTGGCCGCCGAGTTCAGACGTGTCTCAATCCTCGTCTCTGAAGACGGTCGAGATGAGCGCGTGGATCGCCACGGACCTGAAGTGGTTGGCGGGCTATCGGTCTTCGAACACTTTCTGGGCTATTGGAGCGGCGCTGGCCGCGGTGGGCCATCCCGCGTAGAAAGCCACGTGGGTGATGATCTCGCCGATCTCCTCTTTGGTGACCCCGTTGTCCAGGGCACGCCGGATGTGGCCCGGCAACTGTTCGGTCCGGTAAAGGGCGATCAAGTTGGCCACGGTGATCAGGCTACGGTCTCGCTTGGACAACCCGGGACGCTCCCAAACTTCACCGAAGAGAACATCGGCGGTGTACCCGGCTAGCGCCGGCGCTACTTCTTGCATCGCGCTTCTTGGTGCGGTCATATTCGCTCCTTCATTCTTTAGCTTACAGCAGTCGGTGGTCAGCGTCCGGGCTAGCTGGATCGCTGACGGGCAATCGTCTATGCGGCTGGCTTGAACTTGGGCAAGCTGATCGTATCGGTCAGGTCGTCGAACACCACTTCCAGGGCCATTCCGACCTTCACAACGGCCGGGTCGGGCTCCACCTCTACAAGGTTGGTGGGCATCCGAGCGCCCCCCTCCAGCTCCACCACCGCGGTGACGTAGGGCGCCTTGTCGCGGAAAGGCGGAGTGGGACCGCGATGCACTATGGAGAAGGCATACAGGGTGCCCTTGCCGTTTGTCTGCACCCAATCGGTGTCCCTGGAGAAACACAAAGGACAGATATCCCTTGGGTAGAAGTAGGTGCGGTCACAGGCTTTGCAGTGGCGTAGCCACAGCTCATGGGCCTTGCACTTCTCCCAGTAGAAATCCGACTCCGGTTGAGGCTGCGGCGGGGGGATGGGGGGCGCCGGCTGGGCTGGTTGGGTCATGTGTCGCTCCTTGGGGGACCGTCTTGGGTAACATTCTTGGGGGTACAGCGCGTCGCGCCTATGGTAGTCGGCCTTCAGGGAGAGGATAAGGACAAAACCGTCAACCGTCAAGGCACGGGACAGGGCGGCAGCCTGGCGCCGTGACGTTAAGAGTTGCGCCGCGGCTTGGGGTAGGATACTTTGAGAGACGCCGGGATTGGGATGCAATTTATGGAGCGATAGGACAAAACCATGCGGATAGGCGTGATGGGCGCTGGCAGCATCGGAGGCTACTTTGGCGGAATGTTGGCCCGGAGCGGCCATCAGGTCACTCTCATCGCCAGGGGAGCCCACCTGGAGGCCATCAAACAGGAAGGCCTTAGGATCATCAGGGACGATGAGCAGTTTACCCTTCGCTGCCCTGCCGATGTTGGGGCCACCGACGATCCCGTCGATGTAGGGCCGGTGGATCTGCTCCTGCTAACCGTGAAAACCTACCATAATCAGCAGGCGGTCCAGGATATGCTGCCCATGGTGGGGCCGGACACCACGGTCCTCTGTTTGCAGAACGGGATCGACAGCTATGAGGCAGCGGAACAGCAGGTGGGCACCGAGCGGGTCTTGCCCGGCGCGGCCTACATCGAGGCCGGCATGCCTGATCCGGGAGTAGTAACGCAGAAAGGACAGGTGGTTCGCATCGTCTTCGGCGAGCTCGACGGCAGCGAGTCGCGGCGTGGATCGCAGATCCGGGAAACGTTGGAGGCCGCGGGTATCCCCGCGCTTTTCACCCAAGACATAGGGCAGACCCTGTGGAGCAAGTTCCTGTTCATCGCCACCATGGCCGGCGTGACCACCCTATCCCGGCAGACGTTGGCCGAGCTTCTTGTGCGGGAAGAATGGCGGCAGGTCGTCTTGAGCTGCATGCGTGAGATCGAGGCGGTGGGACGTGCCACCGGTGTATCCCTGGAGACGCGGATCGTGGACGATACCATGGAGTACATGGAAGCCAACCTGGAGCAGATGCACGCCTCCATGCATGCCGACATCATGTCTGGGAAACCCCTGGAGTTGGAAGCCCTCAACGGAGCGGTGGTGCGGGCTGGCCGTGCCGCCGGCGTGGCCACGCCGATCAACGACGTTATCTACGCCATGCTCAAGCCTTACGCGCCGGGCACAGGGTAGGATGCCATTATCCTACTAGTAGTCAGTCAACTCATATTTAATACTATGTCATTGCGAGCGAAGCGAAGCAATCTCGGAAAGGGCAGCCCTCAGGGACCCCCACCCCAGATTGCCACGGCCCTCCTCCGTCGGGCCTCGCAATGACAGCTACCGTTTGTGGGTTGACTAAGTACTCGTCCGGTCTAATACTCCGAACGCCCTCGCGGGGTGGAGGTCCAAAGCTGTCGAGTCATCCTGCCAGGTCAACGCATCCG
>JADFJS010000054.1 GCA_022566155.1 Chloroflexota bacterium | reverse complement strand
ACTCTTACCTGGTGGTGGTTCGAGCTTTCACCAACCCGGCGGTCCATCATCCCCAGGGCGGCGTGGACCCCGAGCGGGACCTGGCGGCTATGCTTGACGATCTGGCCTTGGCTGACCTGGAGGTATTGGAAAGGGCAGTTGAGCGCCAAGGCGACATGCTTAAAAAGGCCAAGACTACGGAAAGACCGTCCATGACGCGCCAGTTGGAGGCCCTTAAAAAGGTCAAGGACGGTATCGAAGGAGGCATACCCCTGCGACAACAGGACCTGTCGGCTTTTGAGGCTGAGGTCGCAGGGCGCTACCAACTCCTCACCAGCAACCCGGTCATAGTGGCCTTCAACACCGATGAAGCCGGCCCGGACATCACATTTAGCGGCCTTGGTGTGGATCCTCTGAAGAGCAAAGACATGGGCCAGGTTAGCCTGTGTGGCCGGCTGGAAGAGGACCTGGGCCGAATGTCCGAAGAAGAAGAAAAGGAGTTCCGGCAGGATCTGGGCTTGGATGACCCGGCCACGAACCGAGTGATCCGCGTCAGCTACGAAACACTGGGGCTGGTCTCATTCCTCACCGTCGGCGAAGATGAGGTGCGGGCGTGGACCGTTCCGGCGGGCCTGGCGGCGCAGGAAGCAGCGGGGACGGTGCACTCCGACTTTCAGCGAGGCTTTATCCGCGCCGAGGTTACACCCTTCGAAGACCTGGTCCGGTGCGGCGGCATTGCGCAATGCCGAAAGGAAGGGGTCCTGCGCGTGGAAGGTAAGACCTACCCGGTGGTAGATGGCGACGTTATCGACTTTTTAGTTAACGTGTGATCTCCCTGTCGCTATCTGTAGGCGGCTAAAGCCTTCGGGCAAAGCTCAGTTCATGGCCGTCGGGATCCTCTATGTGAAAGTAACGCTCACCCCAGGGCGCGTCCTGAGGCTCCGTGGACGGGCTTAGACCGGCGCCGGTCAAACGGCGGTAGATGGCGTCCACGTCGTCCACGTGGAAGACAAGCCGGCCCCACCATGACCAGCCTCCCTGGGGCGCCAGCACCAGGTTAAGGTATCCAACGTCGACACGGAAGCTGGTGAAAGAGGCCTGTTCTCCACCGTACAGAAGCTCCAGACCCACCTTGGCCTGGTAGAAGTCCACCGCGGTTGCCATGTCCCTCACCGCCAGGGTAACGGCGCTGATATGCCGGACCGTCAACTTCTCTTCCTTTGCGCGTCTTGGCGATAGTACAATATCACGGAACCTGCCCTAACCAGTCTTTGCCGCGGCCAATACGGGTATTCGGGGCGAAGTGATTGCGGAGGCGCCATGCGGGTAGCCTACATCCAATCCATAGGCGGCGCCAGCGGAGATATGCTGCTGGCGGCATTGGTAGACCTGGGCTTTGATCTGGAGAGCCTGCGCCGTGAACTGTCCAAACTGGAGATATCCGGCTACGAGATCACTGCGGAGCAGCAGTGGCGCCGGGAAGTACGGGGCACCAAACTGTCGGTGGTTGTCCAGGACCAAACCCGATATTCCCCTCGGGGTCTACTGGAAACGGTGAAGAATAGCGGTCTCTCTACGGAGATCAAGGCCAAGGCCGAACAGGTCCTATCCACCCTCTGGCGCGCCGAGGCCCGGGTGCATGGCGAGGCTGAAGAAGCCCTGGAGCTGGAGGAGCTGGGCAGTGTCGACACCCTGGTGGACGTGGTGGGGGTAGTGTCCGGCCTGGCCCATTTTGGCGTGGAGCGGGTTTATGCATCCGCCCTTGTCCTGGGCGCCGCAGAACCGCCCCGGTGGCCCGGCGGTTACCCCAATCCGGCCCCCGCTACCCTGGAGCTGGTGGCCATGGCAGAAGCGCCGGTGGCGGCCGACCGCGCCATCTATGAGGGAGCCGGCGAGCTGACCACCCCCACGGGCGCCGCCCTCATCACCACACTTGCTACTTTTGAGCGGCCGGCCATGTCCATTGGCAGCATCGGCGTCGGCCTGGGAAGCAAGGACCCGGAGAATTTTCCCAATGTGCTGCGTGTGTGGCTGGGCGAGGAAGCCGGCAGCCCCGCGGCCGACCGGCAAGGAGACATCGTACTTCTGGAGACCAACCTGGACGATGTGCCCGGTGTGGTGCTGGGCTACACCCAGGAGAGGTTATTTGCCCTGGGCGCCCTGGATGTCTGGTACACCGATATCCAGATGAAGAAGAACCGCCCGGGCGTTATCCTTTCGGTGCTGGTCCCGCAAGAGCTTGAGGCGCCCGCCTGCGAGCTGATACTTCGAGAAACGCCCACACTGGGGGTGCGCACCCGTCCCGTCGAGCGTTACGTCGCACGGCGCAGCAGCGTGTCCATGGACATGGACATCGGTGTCATCAGCGTCAAGGTGAAGTACCTGGCCGGAGTAGCGGTTAGCGCGGCGCCCGAGTATGAGGATTGCCGGACCATCGCCCTGGAAACCGGCCTACCTTATCAGGAGGTCTACCGTCGAGCGGCCGAAGAGGCCCGGAAGCGGTTCCTTGTCTGATCCTTTCCTGATCCGTGCGGGTAAGCTACTGATAACGCCTGCGGCGCCGGCCGGGCAACCCCGGATACGTCCCTTCTCCAAGGACCCACTGGACCCTTTCCTTCAGGGCCACGATCTCCTCTGGAAGCAGTTGCTCCAGCAACTCCAGCAGCTGCCCTTGGGGGGATTCCAGCTGGGCCGCCAGGTCTACCAATGCCGCCATCAGATGCTCAGGTATCGCCTCGCCCGAGAAGTCCCATATGACGGTGCGTATCTTGGTGTCGGCGTGGAAGGTCAGGCCGTGATCGATACTCCACAGCTTGCCGTCGGTGCTCACGATCAAGTGGTTGGCCTTGCGGTCGGTACTGTTGGCCACCAGGTCGAAGCAAGCGATGGCCTGCAACTCTCTGGAGTGGTCCCCGTGGTTGGATTCGTCTTGGGTCAGAGTGTAATAATTCTGCCTGGGGTCGTGCTCCATGTATAGCTGTACCGAGCCAATCCCATAGGGGCCCTCGCGAATGATGGTAAAGGGGATGAAGTTCCAACCCAGGACTTCGCTCAGCAGGTAGGCGGCGTATTCCCGCTTGTAGAGGGTACCCGAGGGGAAATCCCAGAGCGGCGCCTCGCCGTCCCGGGGTTTGTAGATGGCCGCGCAGGTATGGTCGCCCAGGTGGACCTGGGAAAGAAAGGTGTAGTTAGAACCAGCGGGAGTGAGCTGGCAGGATACGATCTCGCCGTGGGTGAGAACTTCGGTGGCAACTGGATCGACGTTCACCTGGGTGCCCTTTTAGCGATAATCCGCCGTTCAGTCGATCTCAAGGACCGTGTGGCCGTTGGACCGGGGGCAGACGTGTCCTTCGGGGTTTACGGGAAGGCCGCATAAGAAACAGCGAGGTCTCCCAGCGGCGCAGATACGCAGGGCCTCTTGGGCCAGAACTTCGGCTTGCGCCGCGCTTATCCAAAAGCTAATCGAAACCAACTGATCTTCCGGCGTTGCCTCTTCTCGCTGTGGATCCTCTCGCTCGTAGGCCAGCAGGTAAAAAGCGTGGCTGGCGGGGTCATGGCTCAACATCACTTCCCCCGCTTTGAACTCCTCCGGCGCACCCTCTCCCAACCACTGGGATCCCACGGGTTCGGCTTGGTGCTCCTTATCCTCGGCGGAGAGGGACTGGATCACCTCATGCAGATAAATCCCAAGCTGGAACAGTTGCTCCTTTTCCAACCAGAGCGAAAGGCTTGGTCCCGCGGAGTCCAGGAGCAGATTGAAGGTGCGGTGTCCCGGCTCTCCAACTGTCCTGGCTTCGATGTGGGAAAGGGTCCCCAAGGGGTATTTGACAGGCCTCTGCTCCATGGCAATATGATAGCCGCAGTGAGCACTACTGGCAAGGGAACACCGAGGATCCAGTGGATGTAGTCGAGTATAGATCAGGGCGGCGCATAGCTTGGGCCGGCGTCAATCTTTAGACAAAGATGGCTCAAAGACCAGGTCCATGAGTGTCACCGAATGCAGTTGTTCCTTGCCCAGCCGCTCGGTGGCGTCGAGAATCTCTAGACCAGTGATGTGCCCTTCGCCATCCAATAGTGCCGTCACTCCATCTTCAATGTCGGTGGAGTCTTCGGCAGGTACCGAACGCAACTCTATGTACAGAATATCCGCCTTGCTATCATAAGTGATCAGCACGTCGCCTCCTACCATGGCCGCCGTCTGGGCGTGACGGTAATACCCAGAATATCATCTCCCTCTTTGATGTAAGTGACTCTTAGGTATCGTGCGCCGAAACTTTTGATGGCGTTTAGCCTTCCTTTTTGCGACGGCGATACGTTATCGGGGGCCTCCAACGTTGCTATTATAATCTTCCTGGCTGATGCTCCAGAACCGTATAGCTCGCCTCGCGTGGCGAGTGTAGTCAATTGCCACTACTTTACCCCGGTCCCCGGGACCGGTACTGCAGGGCCTCGGCAAGGTGGGCCACAGTGATGTCGGGCGCGCCGTCCAGGTCGGCGATGGTTCTGGATACCTTGAGTATCCGATGAAAGGCCCTGGCCGACAGGTTGAGACGCTGTGTCGCCGCTTGCAGCAACCCCTTGGCGCTGTCGTCCAGGGGACAAAACTTCCAGACGTCCGCCGGTCCCATCTCAGCGTTGCAGAGAAAACCCCGGTCCTCAAACCGCCGCTGCTGGGATTCCCGGGCCTGCCCCACCCGCTGCCTCGCCTCCCTTGAGTCCTCGGCGGGCTCCTGGTCCATCAGCTTCTCGTATTCCACCGGGGGGACCTCGACGAAGACGTCGATGCGGTCCAGTAGAGGTCCGCTGATGCGCTTCTGATAACGGGCAACGGTAGACGGCGAGCAGGTGCACTCCCTCCTCGGATGGGTATTGAATCCGCATGGGCACGGGTTCATGGCTGCCACCAGCATGAAATTGGCCGGGTATGTAACGGTGCCGCTGGCCCGGCTGATAGTGACCACCTTGTCTTCTAACGGCTGGCGCAGGGACTCCAACGCAGTGTGGTTGAACTCGGGAAGCTCGTCGAGGAACAGCACCCCGCGGTGACTGAGGGTGATTTCACCAGGACGCAAGTTTCTACCGCCGCCTACCAGGCCCGCATTGGAGATGGTGTAGTGTGGGGACCGGAAGGGCCTTTCGCGTATCATGGGGCTGTCGGAGGGCAGGTCGCCGCTGACGCTGTAGATCTTGGTTACCTCCAGGGCCTCAACGGGGGACATGGGTGGAAGGATGGAAGGCAGGCAGCGGGCCAGCAATGTTTTGCCGCTACCCGGCGGCCCGTTGAGCAGCAGGTTGTGAAAGCCGGCGGCGGCCACTTCCAACGCACGCTTGGCATGCTCCTGACCCTTCACCTGCGATAGATTGCTATTCTCCGGGATGACCGGATCGATATCGGGGACAACGCCGGTGCTGGCGATGGGGGAGATGGGGGACTCTCCCCGCAGATGGTTGATCAAAGAGGCCAACGTGGGTACCGGAAATACGTGAAGGCCCTCCACCAGGGCCGCCTCTGGGGCATCCACGCTGGGCACGTATACCGCGGTAAAGCCCAGATCCCTGGCCACCGACACCATGGCCAGAATGCCCGCAGTGTGGCGTAGACTGCCGTCCAGGGATAGCTCCCCCAACAGGACCGCTCCCTCCTGGGGAGGCTCCACCTGCTCCGAGCTCAAAAGGATCCCCAGGGCGATCGGCAGGTCGTAGGCCGGGCCTGCCTTCCTGAGGTCGGCGGGCGCCAGGTTAACCGTGATACGGCGCATGGGGAACTCGCAGCCCGTATTTCGGACGGCGGCCCGCACCCTCTCCCGGGCTTCCTGTACCGCTGTGTCGGGCAATCCGACGATGTTGAAGGCGGGCAGGCCGGGAGAGATGTCCACCTCAACCTGGACTATATAGCCGTCCAGGCCCACCACCGCGCAGGACTGGGTTGTGGCTAGCAAGGGTGGCACTTCCTTAAGGATGATTACGACGCATGATTCCGATGAATCGAACCACTATGCGTCCCCGGGCAGTCCAATCGTGGGAAGGCCCGGGACCGCTCCCATGCGCCGCCATGGATGGTGGGACCGCAGATCATCGGCGCCTGGGGGTTCCCGCCGTAACTATACGGCAAGGCGGATAACGGCGCTACGGCGTTCCGACACTAAGTTGGTAGAGGTCGCTGGCCACGGTGATGGGTCCCTGAAAGTGTTCTCTTGCCTCATCCAGAAGAGGTTGTGGATCGAAGTGGTAGAGGGTTGAGATATGGGTTAATACCAACTCTTCCACCCCGGCAAGGGCGGCGGCTCGCCCTGCATCGGCGGCGGTCGAGTGACCTACCTCGTAGGTAAGGTCGCGGTCACTCTCCGTGGTGAGGGCTTCGTGGATCAACAGCCGGGCGCCCCTGGCTGCCTCCACCAAGTTGGGGCTAAACCTGGTGTCTCCGGAAAAGACCACGGCCACCCCATCGCTTTCTATCCGCCAACATACTGCGCCGCCGATGTGGTCCACTGGAGCAGATACGGCATGAGTAGTTGCACCCAGTTCCACCCGTTGGCCTTCATCTGCCGGGAGCCACTGAAAGGCCTGCCTGCCGAATCTGTTTGTGGCGCCGTCCTGGTCTATTTTCAAGGAGCGGTCCGTTGCCTGGCACAGCCGCTTCACCCCTTCCAGGGATTCTTCGGTGCCGTGAAGCGCCAGGGCAGGAGCGTCGGGGGCGGCTCGGCCACGCACCAGCTCAAGGTGGTTCAACCCCGCGATGTGGTCGGCATGGTTATGGCTGATCAGTACGTGGTGGAAATCCTTGGCCTGCATGCCGGCTTCCGCCCCGTTGCGCAGTAACGAGTTCCCGGAACTGGCATCCAGGAGGAGCCGGGTGCCGTCGGGGCAGTCCAACACGATGGCGGTGTGCGCCCGATGGATACAGGCCCCCGCCCCCGTGCCCAGGAATGTGATACGCACGCTGGCCATGAAATATAGCTCCTACGTCCGGCCGTCGAACGCCGTCAGATTGTGGTGGCCAGGCCGGGCCCGGCAGCGGTGGTCCCACCCAGACATGAATGGACCCGGCGATGTACGCGGATGCGCCCGATGGCTCATGGTTAAGATCTAGCCGGGCGGTGCACGACCACCCCTTTTGTAGATCTAACCTACGGGTAGCTTGGCGCCTTGGAAGGGCCCTTCTGTTGCCTCGAAGGACTTGGAAAACGCTAGAAGCTCCTCGTTGGACTGGTTCTCCAGGTCAATGGGACGGCTGAAGCCCTGCTTCACGATGTACCCTGTTTTGTAGTACAGCTCAATGCGGTTGTCCTCAGGGTCGAAGAAGTAGACGCTGCAAGAGATGCCGTGGGTAACCACGCTGTCGATACGCATCCCTTCCGCTTTGACCTTGGCATACAGTTCCTTCAAGGCGTCCATGCTCTTTACGATGAAGGAGATCTGTCCCACGCCTTGCGTCTTCGGCCTGGGACCGTTGGGATCATCCGGCCCTCTGGACTGACCGAGCGCCAACTCGTGATGCTCATTGTCCGGGTCGGCGCTGAGGAAGCAACTTCCCCGGTCCGGCGCCTCGTCGGTAATGGTCAGGCCGATGACTCGGGTATAGAAATCCCGCATGTTCATAAAGTCGTCACAGATGATGCCCACGTGCCCGAGATTTGTAACCATGCTCAACTCCTTTATTCCGCGCCTCAAATATTGGTGGGATATATGGCTTTGCGGGGCACCTACCTGCCGCCGGCCCTTCCTTCCTCCCACTGGGCCAGGCGGGCCTCTAGCCTGTGCTGCCTGAGCGCCATGGTCAGGTCGCCGCGTGTCCGTTCCAACACTCCCCGCATGGCGTCGGTGTTGCGGCGCAGGCCTCCAGTCACCGCCTCGGGAAAATCAACCGTCACCAGGACACCGTAGATCTCGTCCATCAGGTCCATCAGCTCCTGGCAGCGGCCGACCTCCTCTCGACGCAGGGCGTCGAGGATGTAACGGCGCAGCTCGCCGATCACCTCGGCCAGGCCGTTCAAGAAGGAAGAGGGGTCTACATCCAGGTCCTCGGGCTTGGGGATGGCCTTGGAGGAGATCACGGCCAGGGTGATGCTGGCCTCGGTATACTCCTTTCGGGCATCCGCAAGAAAGCCGGCATAATATATCTGTGGGTTTTCCAGGCGCATGCCTTTCGTCTCTTCCAGTCGTTCACCGGCCTGGTGGATCAGGTTCTGGGCCTCCTCAAACTCGCCCCGGTGAACCGCGCGTATGGCGTTGGCCGAGAAGCGGATCACCTGCCTGGATATCGAGAGCGCCTCCTCTCTGGCCCGGCTGCGGTAGGTCATCTCTTCGATGGCCGAGGCGCCTATTGCCGACAGGTCCGCGTGATAGGAAGTGGGGGAGGTGGACATTAAACCCGGCCTCCCGCTTCGCGAATGGCATTCACCAGGCGGCTTGCCGCGGCTTCGGGGTCTGGGGCAGAGCCCACCGCCGCGGTGACGCAGATTGCGTCGGCCCCCGCTTGCACCACCGGGGCCACATTTTCAGCGTTGATGCCGCCGATGGCGATCAAAGGGACCGTTGTGGCCGCCCTGGCCCGGAGGAGGGGCTCTATTCCCTGGGGTCCGCGGCCTCCGCCTTTGGTGGTGGTTGGATAGATCGCGCCGAAGGCAACGTGGTCGGCCCCCATCTCCTGAGACTCGACCAGCAGGTGGATCTCACGATTGGAGCGCCCCAACACCTGGTGAGGGGCCAGCACCCGGCGTGCCTCCGCCACGGGCAGATCGGTTTGCCCCACGTGCACACCCGCCGCCCCGACGGCCGCCGCAATATCCACGTGGTCGTTGATGATCAGCATCGCGTCGTTATCCTGGCAAAGCTGCTGCAGCGCCTTGGCCAACGGCAGTGACTCGCCCTTGTCCCGCAGCTTGTCCCGTAGCTGCAACATCCTGGCTCCCCCATTTATGGCCGCCCGGGCGATGTCTATCGGCTCCCTGCCGCCCGTAACCTGAGGGTCGATAATAACGTACAGGCCTCTTACCCGGGTTGCCTGTTGTGCCCGCAGCTCGCGGCCCAATTCGTCCACCAAGCTTTCCAATGTTTCCGACAAAGCCTGGGACATCTCGGGCCCCACGAAGCCGGTGGTGTCTTGCTCCAACAGGGTGGTCAACAGGGCACGGGAGGTTGAAACCAGGTTCAATGCCTGGCTCAGCGTTAAACCGGGGACCGGCGCCGGGTCGGGAAAGGACTCCTGGGACTTGAGCACCAGGATCAGATTACGCAGGCGATGTACCGGGCTGCCGGCGGCTATGGGGTCCGGACATCCGTCGGCCAACCGTTGCAAGGATTGGACCAACGAAGCGCGGCAGGCATCGTTCCAAGGATCGTTCAATGGATCGCCTGGGGAGTCACCAGATGAGCTGAACGAAGTCATATATCCAACCCTTTGGGTAGGTCGCCTTCCCGAGCAGCCTGGATGGTGTTCCGTACCGACTCGGGCATCTCCACACCGTGCCGGCTGAAGCTATCTTCCACATGGCGGCCGATATTCCGCGGATCGCGATAGTAGTTCTGTGGGGACCCCATCATCTCAGATGAGTAATTGCCCTGTGCCGGCCGGCTTGATCTGCCCGTGGTGAAGGTCGACATTGCCCGTCGCAAGTCCGTACCCTGGCAATGCGCGCAAACCGGCTCCACCGCGGTATTGATCGACTTCGTGAAGAAGGAGGACATACCCCCACACATCTCGCACCGGTACTCGTATATGGGCACCCCTAGACCTCCCGCTGTCCTGACAGCAGCGTGTTCATTGAAGATGGAGGGTCCTTTCGCCGGCAACCCAGGCGTTAGATTCCGGGGAATCCACCCATGCCGTAATCATCGCCATCAAAGTCGTCCATTGATCCCCCGGAGGAGTCAAAGTCCAAACTGGAGCCCCAAGAGCGATGGACGGAAAAACTGGAGATGAGCTTGGTTAGATTGGCGCCGCTGCAGTGCTTGCATTTGGGCTCGGAGCTGGTCCAGCTAAAGGTCAACACAGAGCTTACTTTGCGGCAGTCCTGGCATCGATATTCGTAAACCGGCATGGGGTATCAGTCTCCATTACCGTAGGCTGAAAGCCATTGTAGCATGGTGGACCAATGGCTTGAAGCGGAAATTCAGAACCGGCCATAGCCCGGCCGGACCATGTCAGTTGCGCTAACAATAGTTGGCTTGGCAAATAACGAGATGTTACACTGAGGCCATGAACACGACAGCGAAACCTCCACAGATGGAGGCTTGGGAGGCGGTGATAAGGACCGTAGGCTCCTTGCTCAAGACCTTCGAGGCCGAGCTCCAGGATGCCGTGGGTCTGCCCCTCCCTTGGTATGACGTATTGGTCCAGCTATCGTCGGCGCCTGATGGGCGGCTTCGCATGCAGGCCCTTGCCGACTCGGTGGTGTTGAGCCGCAGCGGTCTAACCCGGCTCATAGATAGGATGGAGAAAGCGGACCTGGTGGAGAGGGAACATTGCGCCGATGACCGGCGAGGATACTACGCCGTGTTGACGGAGGAAGGCCGGCGGGTGTTTCGAGGGGCCAAGCCGGTGCATGAGCAGGGTATCTACGAACATTTCACCCGGCACCTGGACGGCGGCGACGCTCGAGCGGTGGTGGCCGCCTTTACAAAGGTCAGGCAGGGAAACCGGCTGTAGGCGCCGCCTAGCCACGGCGATGAATGCCGATAGCGAGCCTATTGTATAATGCAGCCGCGTTGAACTACGAATGGGCTGTTCCACCAGGAAAACCGAGGTGCCGCCATGACTGAGAAGGTCAATGAGACCTTGCCTCTTTTCGAGCTAGCCGGGACACCGCTGCTGATCGTCATGGACGGCCACGCCATGGTGCACCGCTCCTTCCATGCGATCTCCGTGCGGGGCAGTCTAACGGTCAAAGCCACAGGGGAGGACATCACCGGCGTCTACGGGTTCACCAACGTGTTCCTCAGGGCCCTCCAGGATTGGTCCCCCACTTACTGCGCCATCGCATTCGACACCTCGGCGCCCACCTTCCGTCACCTGCGCTTCCCGAATTACAAAGCCCAGCGGGCACCCACTCCGCCGGAGCTGCGCGGCCAGTTTGGCCGGGTCAAGCAGTTGATGCAGAGCTTCGGCGTCCCCGTCTTCGAAGTGGATGGTTACGAAGCAGATGATGTTATCGGCACGCTATGCCGCCAAGCCACGGCCCAGGGCGTAGACACAGTGATTCTGACCGGCGACCGGGACACCTTTCAGTTGGTGTCCCCCAGCGTCCGGGTGGACCTTTCCTACAGCGTTCAGGAGCGGAAGGTATACAACGAAGCGGAGCTGGCCACCCGTTACTCGGGCCTGACCGCCGCCCAACAGCCGGACTTCAAAGCTCTGCTGGGGGACACCTCCGACAACATACCCGGGGTCCCCCGCATCGGCGAAAAGCGGGCCATCGGCCTGCTAACCGAGTTCCAAAATCTGGAGGGGATCTACCAGCACCTGGAGGAGGTCAAGCCGCCCAGTGTCAAGGCGTCGCTGGCGGAAAACCGGGAGTTGGCCTTTGCAAACCGGGAACTGATGACCATCAACCTGGATGCTCCAGTGGAGCTGGACCTGGAGGCGAGCCGGTTCGGGAATTACGACCGCAAGGCGCTGGTTGATCTGATGACCGAGCTGGAGTTTTTCAGCATCATAGACCGGCTCCCCGTGACTGCCGGCGCCGGAGATTCCCCAATGACCGCCGACGCTCCCCGGCCCGAGCCTGCACCTTTGGGGGACTACCAGGCTGTGAGGACCGAGGAGGAGTTGGAGCGGATGCTGGCTGCGCTGTGGGAGGCTGGCAGCTTTTCCTTCGATACCGAAACCACGAGTCTCGACCCCTTCCAGGCCGATCTGGTGGGTCTAAGCTTCTCCGTTGAGCCGGGTAAGGCCTGGTATGTGCCGGTGGGACATAAAGAGGGATCGCAGCTACCCCTGGAGCATGTCCTCGCCGCCGTCAGACCGCTCATGGAGTCTCCGGATTTGGGGAAATGCGCCCACAACGCCAATTATGACGTGTCGGTGCTGGCCAACCACGGCGTTCACTGCCGCAATGTCGATTTCGACACCATGATCGCCGCCCACCTGCTGACCAAGGGCGCCCTAGGTCTGAAAAATCTGGCTCTGAACGTTCTGGGCGAAGAGATGACGCCTATCACCAAGCTCATCGGCACGGGCCGCAAGCAGATAACTTTCGATCAGGTGGACATTGAATCTGCCGTGCCCTATGCCGCGGCCGACGCGGATATGACGGGACGGCTGCGGGACATTTTGAGCGGCCAGCTTGACGATCTGGGGCTCAGGCCATTGCTCGAGGAACTGGAGATGCCCCTGGTGCCGGTCCTGGTCAATATGCAGAGCCATGGCATCAAGGTTGACGCCGGTGCCCTTCACGAGATGTCCCGCGACCTCAACCAGCAGATGCAGCAGGTGGAGCAAGCGCTGTACGACTCCATCGGCCACACGGTCAACATCAACTCTCCCCAGCAGCTAAGCGACCTTCTGTTCAAAGAGCTGGGCCTGCCGCGCACCAAGCGCACCAAGACCGGGTATTCCACCGACGCCAACTCGCTTGATGGCCTCAAGGGCCTGCACCCGGTGGTGGACACTATCCTGGAGTACCGGCAG
>JADFJS010000160.1 GCA_022566155.1 Chloroflexota bacterium | reverse complement strand
ATGTGGGGAAAGAGGGCTTGGATCCCGGCCTGCGCCGGAATGACCAAGGGTGAGCAAGTGAGCCGCCTCTCCAGTTTCTGCGACACTATGTCCCTTCGGATCAGGATCGATCCTCAGGCGACCGGCGAGGGTCGATACCGTAGCGCCGCCGCTGGACCAGGTAAAGCGTCACCACCGAGACGGGTATCGACAGCAAGATCAATGCCAGCACCACCACAACTACCCAGGCATCCAGATTAATCAGATGGTCCAGGCGATCCTTGATCCACTTCAGCAGGTCGGGGTCCGCTGCATCGGCGTGATGGGCTGGTATCGACCACAAGATCCGCATAAACATCAGCGGTCAGCCTTCAGCACTAGCAGCCGGGCTTGGGCCGAGCAATCTCACCATGTGGGGCCGCGGGTTACAACGCAAGGTGCTAATCGGCGGCGGTGGCCGGGGAGATTTCTTGGTATCGGATGGAGTATCGCCGCTCGTCGATGCTGAATGCAGCGAGGGCCGCCGGGAACAGAAGTGCCCCGGCGATGGCGAAGGGAATGGTATAGGAGCCGGTCAGGTCGTAAAGCAGCGCGGCGAACAACACGCTGGCCGAGCCACCTATCTGGTGCATGAGCAAGGAAACGCCCGAAATAGTGCCCAGCGCCCGCAGTCCGTAGACCTCGGCGGTCAGCGTGGTAGTTAGGGACGCCGTCGCTACCCAGGAGAAGCCGGCAAGGGCGGCGAATGCCCAGAGGCCCATGGTCGAAGGAAACAACAGCAGCAGTACGTAGGCGCATCCTCTCAAAAGATAAACCATGGCCAGCACGTTTTTCCTGCCGCCGATCCGGTCTGCCAGCATCCCGGCCCCGGTGACTCCCAAGAGGTTGAGGCCCATCATAAATCCAAATATGGTGGCCGCGGTGCCGGGGGCAACCCCCTGGTCGATGGCGTAGGGCACAAAGTGGACCGATAGGATGAAAGTGGTGAAACCGCACACGGCATAGGAGCCAGACATCTGCCACATGGGCCACGACCGCAGGGACCGGGCCCACATACCCGGCTCGTCTATCTCCAACGGGCCAAGTTGCCGGCTGGTGGATTCATCGGTGCCCTGATCGGGCGGCGCCGCATCTCCGTCGGGTTGGAGACCCATCTTGGCGGGATCGTCCCGCAAGAAGAGAAACGCCATCGGCACGGCGAGTACCAAGACGATCACACCCAGGGCCGCCCACGCGATCCTCCAGCTAGTCGCCTGCATAAGGTACATGGCAAATGGCACCAGCAGCAGCCCGCCCAGGGAGATGCCGGCGGAGTTGAAGCCCACAGCGGTGGCGCGCATCCGCCGGAACCAGATCGCCACCAGGGCACTGGTATTGGTCAACGAGGTGCCGCTGAGCGCGAAAGGGGAAACGAAGCCCAAGATGAACATCAGGAACAGAAGGTGGAATGTGAGGCTAAGCAGTACGATCGCCAGCCCATAGACCGTCAGGCTGATGAGGATCACCTTGCGGCCGCCAAACACGTCCAAGGCCCGGCCCAGGAAAGGCTGAGTCACGCCGTTGACCAGCGCGCCCAGGCTGACGGCCAGGGTCACGGTAAGCCGATCCCAGCCGAACTCCTTCTCCAACGGCAACACGAAGATGCCGAAGCTACTCTGGGCGCCGGTGGTGACCATGCCGATCAATATTGTACTGGCTAATACATACCAGCCAAAATATATCGGAGGCTTGGTTGCCTTACGGTTCACTGCCTGTCATCCTTGCCAAATATTCTGTCCGGATCCGATGCCTGGCGCTGTTTTTGGGACGGTCTAGTTTTGGTTTCCGCCGAACCAACCCGCGAACTCATCGACAAGGCCCCGCCCGGCCTCCACTGCCAGGCGGCCTTCGCTGAACGCCGCACCTGCCGCCAGACGCCCGCACATCAGGAGCACAAAGGTACTGGTATCGCATCGAAACGGTCCAATGATAGGGCCGTCTCCGGCAGGTTCCAAACGGCAAGCGTCTCCTTGAACGACGACATCTTTGCCGGTGGAGCCCGGTCCGGTCAGCTCAAACCGATAGCGGAGCGGTTCGGATAGGCTGGGCCCCGGATGAAAAGACCAACCTACGAAGTTTGGGACTCGTTCCATCAGCGCCGGGAGGCTGTCATTGGACAAAGCCGCCAGGGGCTCGAATCTGGAGCGGATGTCCCAGTCGTGGATCGCCAGCTCCGGCAGCCGGCCCAGCAAGAAAGTCTCTGGGGTGCGGCTCCCGGACAAGAAGCCGCATTGCTTATCCCAGTCCTGGGGACCCAGCTCATCGAACACCTGGTTCAGCCGGTCACTGCTGGTGATGAAGGCGGCGAGCAATCGGTCTCCCAAGGCTTCCCGATGAGCGATGGCGCACAGAGCGATATGTTCCGCAAGGGACGACGCCTTGGCGGTCCCGGGCGAGAAGTCAAAGGGCGCCCGCGCCGACGCATCGCCTCCAACGCCGCGGGAGATAGAATCCGCGAATCCCTCGGCGGCCCAGGTCAAGTGGCCCACCACGTCCCCCACCTGCCAAGCGTCACAGGCGCTGGCCTGGCTCCACGCATCCGATGGGAGGCCGGTCAGATACTCCTTGAGCCTCTCCGATTCGGATCTAACCAGCTTGACCCGCTCTTGTAGAGTTACCATGTGTACTCCATCGGCCGGTAGCGTTCAGTTTTCAGGGGTCAGCCCCTCAGGGCCATGGCGTCATTTGCCGCACTGGTGCCCGCCAAGCGGCCAAATACCATGCCCGCCGACAATCCTGACCCGCCGGGGTAGTTGTGGTAAAACAGGCCTCCCACCATCTCCCCGGCGGCATATAGGCCGGGAATGGCCTCCTGTCCGTTGTTAACCACCTGGCCACGGTTGTCGATCTTCACCCCACCGAAGGTGAAGCTGATCCCGCAGGTAACCGCGTAACCCAGGTAAGGGGGAGTGTCCAAGGGCTGGGCCCAGTTGGTTTTGGGTGGTTGGATACCCTCGGTTCCCCGGCCATCCTTGATGGTTGGATTATAGGGAACGTCGGTGCGCACGGCGCTGTTGAACTCGTTGACCGTCCGCACCAATCCTTGGGGGTCGATATCCAACTTCGAAGCTAGCTCTTCGATGGTATCCGCCTCGGCCATGGTCACCTGGGGGATATGGTATTCGTCCCGCAAGAGATGCTTCACCTTGTCGTCGAAAAGCTGGAAGGCCACCCCTTGAGGTTGCGTCAAAAGGGCGCGTCCGTAGATGACATAGGTAT
>JADFJS010000053.1 GCA_022566155.1 Chloroflexota bacterium | reverse complement strand
CGAATTCGTCTTGTTTTTTGCGCTGGTCTTCAGTCAAAGAGTCTCCCAGGGTCCGGGCTATCTACCGATTAGAAATCTGGGTCCAATCCTCAGCATTCTCGGCGTCTCGGTCGTTTGACCTATCCGGGTACGAACCCGCTCCATACCTCCGGCAAGCGCCCCAGTAACTCCTCCGGCAGCGGACCCTTGTCGGCGTAGGCAACGGCTTTCTCAAGGTGCTCTATGCTGGAGTAGCCCACCAGCACGGTGGACACTCCTTTCTTGCATAGAGCGAAGCGAATTGCGGCCTCGACCATTCCTTCTACGTGGCCTTCGTCCGTCAGAAAGCCAAACATTGCCGCCCGGTCCAGGTCTTGGGCGTAGTCCCGGCCGGAGCCTATGGGCGCCACTGAGGGGACTGCCACCGGGTGACGGGCTTCTTCGCCGCTGAGGGCGCCGGCGGCCAGGACTCGTATCACGATGACGCCCGTGTTCGACGCCTCCGCCCGGTCGATGAGCCGGCCAAAGTCTTGCTGGTCGAACGCCGGGGGCACCTGCTGGCCGGCGCTGGGGTTGATCAGGTTGTAGCAGACCTGGACCGTGTCCAGCTCCCCAGAGTCTATGACCCGGTGCAGAGCTTCCGTGTCTCCCAGACCGGTTATCCCGTAGTTTCGAATCTTGCCCTGTTCCTTGAGCGACCGGAAGGTGTCCACCATCTCCCCCAGCAGGCGGTCCGCGCCCAGGGAGTCGCGCTCGGTATCGCGCTCAGCGGCGATGTGGGTGTGTACCTGGATCAGATCCACGTAGTCTCGGTCCAGCCGTGTGAGGCTTTCCTCCACCGAACGCACCATTGCGCCCCTTGCGTCTGCCATGTCCTGGGGGCCGAGGCGGAGCTTGGTGCCAACGTACACCTGTGCGTTTAGGGCCTTCAAGGCCTGGCCCAGGTTCGTCTCGGAAACACCATTTGCATAGGATGGAGCGGTGTCGAAGTAGTTCACGCCCAGCTCCATCGCCCGGGCCACGGCACGGACCCGTTCTTCGGGCTCTCCCCGGATCATCAGGCCTCCCACGTTGCCACACCCGAAGCCTATCTGTGACACTTCAAGACCGGTACTGCCCAGGACCCTGTATTCCATCTTGTCTCTGCCTCCTCTATCGGATAGGGCGCCTAGAACCAACTGGCCTTGTCCACCACGTTCCTCAGCTCCCGGCCCTCATTGAACCTCTGGCAGTTTTCGATGAACAGGTCGTCGCGGCGCTGGGGCAGGTTGGGGCCGTTGCCCGCCATGTGGGGCGTCAACAATACGCCGGGAGCGGTCCACAGCGAGTGATCCGAGGGCAACGGCTCCACCTGGAACACGTCCAGGCCCGCGCCGGCGATCTCTCCATTCCTTAGGGCCTCGGCCAGGTCATCGAGGACCACCGTGGCTCCGCGGCCCACGTTGATGAAAAAGGCGCTGCTCTTCATCTGGCGGAACTGGGTAGCGGCAAACATTCCCTGGGTTTCCGGCGTCTGAGGCACCGTCACGATCACGAAGTCGCTGCGGGGAAGCACCTGGGGCAGCGCTTCGGGCCCGTGCAGCTCGGAAACCTCGGGCAGCCTTTCGACGCGGCGGGGATCGATGCCGATGATATTCATGCCAAAGGAGTAGCAACGCCGAGCCACCTGCTCGCCGATGGCCCCAAGGCCGACGATCGTTGCCGTGGCGTCGGGAAGGTGCACCGTGTCGTAGCTCCGGCGCCAGGTCCGCTCGAGCTGTTGGGGGATGTAGACCTGGAACCCCCGGGCAAAGGCCAGCACGAACGCCATCACATGAACGCCGATGTGGTCGTGCAGGGTGCCCCGGGCATTGGTGACGACGACTTCGCTGTCGATCAGGGCCTGGTGATAGTACCCGGCGGGAGGCCCGGCCCGGGAGCAGGCGATCCACTTGAGATTTTGCGCCCTCTCGAACAGCTCGGGGACGATGTCGCCATAAGCGGCGTCGGCGTCTCCGATGACCTCCATCGCCTCGCCAACGGTGGCGCAAAGCTGTACATCGATATCCGGAATGACCTCTTTAAGCCGATCCGCGAGGTGTTCCTCCACGTCCGGAGGGCAGATCACGAGCTTGAACCCCATATGCTTTCCTCCCAGGCGCCGGGCTGCACCGCAAGTTTAGGAGGTCCGTTGGCGCGGGTCAACTTGCCGGCGCCCCACCTCGGTTGACAGCCATTGGAAGCCGACCCTACACTCAATTCCGCTCTGCCTGAATACACAACAATCGGGAGAAATAGCTATGAATCTGGAGAGACCCGAGTACGTTTCCGACCTGATCGTGTATCTGCTGGATGCCCTGGGAGTGGAGTACGTCCCGCTCAACCCGGGCGCGACCACCAGGGGGATCCACGAATCCATAGTCAACTACGGCGGAAACAAGAGGCCGGAGCTGATCACCTGCTGTCACGAAGAGCTGGCCGTGGCCATGGCCGAGGGTTACTACCTGGCCACCGGCCGGCTCCAAGCGACCCTGGTTCACGACATCGTGGGGCTGCAACACGCCAGCAAGGCGATCTACGAGGCCTGGTTGAACCACACTCCCATGATCATTATAGGAGGGACCGGGCCGCTGGACGCCAGCCACCGGAGGCCCTGGATCGATTGGATACACACGGCCGAGGTTCAGGCTCAGCTGATCAGGGACTACGTGAAGTGGGACGACCAACCCCAGGGCGCCCAGTCGGTCGTCGATTCCATGCTCCGGGCCTACCAGATCGCCATGACCGAGCCGCGCGGTCCCGTGTACCTCTGCTTCGACGTGGAGCTGCAGGAGAGCCGCCTGCCCGACGGGTTCCCGCTGCCCGACCTTTCGCGCTTCCGCCCTTCAGCTTCTCCCTCGGGAAATGCCGAGGCCATAAATGAGGCTGCCCAGGCGTTGCTGGAGGCCGAGTGGCCCGTGCTGGTTGTGGAGGGGCTGGGAAGGAGCCCCGGCGGAACGGAGGCCCTCCAGGACCTGGCGGAGTTTCTGGGAGTCCCGGTCCTTGAGCAGGGCTCCGCTTTCAACCTGCCCAACTCTCATCCGTTGAACCTCACCGGCGCCAACGCCGAAGTCCTGAAGGACGCCGACCTGGTCGTCACAGTCGGGATCAAGGACGTGGAGTCGGTCTTGAAGCGGGCGGTGACTGAGCCGGGAACAACTGGGTCGGGCTCGCCCAGGATGGCTTCCGGTTACGGGCGTATCTATGAAAGCCTGATTCCCGATTCCACCAAGCTCGTACGCATCGGCCTGGAAGACTACGGTGTCAAGGCCTGGCCCAGCAGCTACGGAAGGCTCATGCCCGCGGACACCTCTATCCTCGGGAATGGAGTTCAAGTGGTACAGGAGCTGGGCCGTATCTGCCGTGACAGCGCCGACAGCGGTGTGCAACGCAAGGCCAAGAGCAGGTCGGAAAGGGCGGCCAAGATCCACAACGACCTGTACGACCGTCTCCGTAGCGACTTGAAAGATAGGTTGTGGAGCCAGCAGCCTACCTCCACCGCCCGTTTGGCGGCGGAGATATGGGAGACGATCAAAGACGAGGACTGGGTGCTGGTCCACGGCTCGCTGAGCGGTTGGGAGAGACGGCTGTGGGATGTGTCGGACCCGTCCCGGTGGGTCGCCGGTGGGGGCGGTACCGGCACCGGCATGGGTGTGGCCATGGGGGCGGCTCTGTCGTTCAAGGGTTCCGGCAAGGTGTGCGTGAGCATACAGAACGACGGCGACCTGCTGTATACCGCGGGCTCCCTCTGGACCGCGGCCCACCACGAGATACCCATGCTGGTGGTCATGTTCAACAACGGCTCCTACTACCAGGACATTGGCCACCAGACCGCGGTAACCCGCATGAGAGAGCGCAACCTGGAGACCATCGGCGTGGGCGTCAACCTGGACTCGCCCTCCACCGACTTCGCCAACCTGGCCAGAAGCTTCGGCCTTTACGGAGAGGGACCCATCCGGGACCCAGACGAGATACACGCGGCCCTGGAGCGAGGCCTCAAAGTGGTCAAGGAGGAAGGAAGGACAGCCCTTATCGACACGCTGACCCAGCCCAGGTAACCGTGTCTCACGTTGACGGTGAGCCTGGCCACACATATACTCGGCTGGTCAAGGGAGACTGGCAAGATTCAAAGCCGAAGGGCCGGATTTAGAGATAGATTCCGGCCCCGGCCTGCTTTAGTAGGAGGGAAATGATATGACGATACTAGTGTTGGGCGGCACCGGCTTTATCGGCCCCAGGGTTATCCGGCGCTTGGTGGAGAGGGGCGAGGAAGTGGTCTGCTTGGACCTGAACCCGAATACGGCGTCCTTTGCCGGCATGGAAGACCATGTGAAGGTTATACGAGGCGATGTGACCCAGTTTGAAGACGTGATGAAAGCCGTGGTGCAGTCCAAGCCGGAACGCCTCATCAACCTTGCTTATAAGCTGGGCGGGCCGGATGACGATCCCCATTTCGCCATCCGCTTGAACATCCTGGGGATGGATAACTGTTTCGAGGCGGCGCGGCTGGGCGAGGTCAAAAGGGTGGTATACGCCAGCTCTCTCGCCGTGAACGGACAGCAGAAGGACTATGGTGACCGTCTGATAAATGAAGATGATCCCATGACCGGCACCAGCCAGTACGCTCGTTGCAAGATATTCAACGAGTTCCAGGCGGACCAGTATATCAAGCACCACGGCATGTCCATCACGGGCATCCGGCCGGCCAACGTCAACGGCCCGGACAAGGTCCGTGGCTCCGTCGACCACGTCCAGTGTATAACCAACCCTGCGCGTGGCGAGGCGATCCATTTCCCTTTCCGGTCCGTGATGCGCCTTCCCATCCATGTGGAGGATATATCCGAGGTTTTCACGCGTGTCCTGATGTCCGACTCGCCCCACCATTCCATCTACAACTCGGGTGGCACGCCGATCAGCATCGGTGACCTGGCGAAGATGGTGAAGGAATTCCTTCCCGATGCCCAGATCACATTCGCCGATGAAGGCGGTCTGGAGGAGTCGGGTAACTACCTGGTGGACAATAGCCGCCTATTGGGCGAGTTCGAGCTAGAGTACGCGCCCTTCCGCGACCGGGTCAGGGAGGTCATCAACGACATTCGCCGGGAGGAAGGGTTACCCCTGGTGGCGTAGAGGTGAGGAAGCTCGCGCATCTGATTATGGAGGCCGATAATGCCAAACAATTTTCAGTTTGAGACCAGGTTGGAGTACGAAACGGCGGGCGTCGCATTTAACGTCAGCCTCAAGACCCCATCGGGTGGAGGGGAAGCGGCTTTCAGCCTTACCGTCGACGATCTCGCCACGGGTCAAAGGGTGCCGCTGAACCATCAAGCCTGCCCGGCGGTCCACGACTTTACTCGCGGCTACAGCAGGTGGCTGGGCACCAAGGGGGTGCGGGCTACCCGGGGGGAACAGGAGATCTCCGGCACGGCGCGGGCCAACCTGTCCGCGGCCCAGCTACTGCAGGCGGCCCACGACGCGGTAGATATGATCGACCAGAAGTTCCCCAACTATAAAGGGCCCGTGATCGGCGGCAGCGGCTACTCGGACATCGTCTACGAAAAGAAGGATTCCGTAGCCTGGCTCATGATCAACCGGCCGGAGACCTTCAACGCCAAACGGGGCATCACGATGACCGAGATGGCCGACGCTCTTCTAGACGCGGCCGGTGATGCTTCCATCCGGGCCGTGGTTATATCCGGGGCCGGACCCAACGGTTTTTGCACCGGCAATGACCAGAGCTACGACCCTGAAACCGAGCGTGAGGAATACCGAGGCACCGCCACCACCAGCTACAGCCAGGTGCTGATGCAGATGCCCCAGCCGGTGATCGCGGCGGTTGACGGCTACGCCATCGGCTCGGGAAACATCCTTGCCTATGAGTCCGACTTTACCATTGCCACCACACGCTCCCGATTCGGCCAGACCGGTCCCCGCGTGGGCAGCCCGGCCGCCGGACACGGTGTGGCGTCCCTGGCCGCCAGGGTTGGCCAGAAACGGGCCCGCGAGATATGGATGCTGTGCCGTCAATACACCGCCCAGGAAGCCTATGACATGGGACTGATAAACAAGGTGGTAGAACCGGACCAACTGTGGGCCGAGGTGGACCGGTGGATCGCGGACATCAAGAACGTTAGCCCGGTGATCCTGCAGATGCAGAAGATCTCCTACCACCAGCACGACAACTTTATCCTTCCGGATCAGAGCCCTGTTCAGGAGCACATACCCGATTACTTCGCCTCCGAGGAATGCAAGGAGAGACGTCTGGCCTTTATCGAGCGCCGCCCCATCGACCCCGCCAAGAACGTGCCCTACGTATCCATACCCATCACGTAAGGGCTTTGAGCGGGGTTAACAAACCTGCCGGCAGGCTTGCTTGGATGTTATTCCCTCGAATCCGTCATTCCGAGCCGGCCGGAGGGGCGCAATCCGCCTCAGGCGGATGGGAAAGGGTAACCCAACGCTCACCAGATTCTTCGTATCCCTGAGAAATACACTTCTCGATCAGGGTGGATCGAGTGCTGTCCACCAAACTCCAGATCGTGCATAGTCTCTCCGTCAGATCTTGCAAAGTTGACACCGAGGGCTGAGGATTATAGGGTAGGGGCGAATTAAGTCTCGACGAAAAGCCTAGCTGGCGGCTTGAAATTTATCTGAAGCCGCTACAAACTCCGGCCCGCATTGTGTAGGTGTACCCATGACTACGCGCGACTACTCACCAGAATTCTACCGTGATCATTCAAAACGCTACTCCCAGATCGCCCATGAGTTCCTTCAGTCCGTCTACCAAAAGAGCTCCCACCCAGGCTTGAAGCACGATTGGGACATCTGGGACCAACTGAAGAAATTCGTCCCGGGAAAGCGGGGGCTAGACGCGGGCTGTGGCGCCGGGGCCAGGGACGTTTATCACGCGTGGTCCGAGGGCTACGACGTAACCGGCATCGATGCCATCGAAGAGAATATCGAGGTAGCCAGGGATGAACACCCAGAGATCGCCGACCGGGTGTGGGTCGCCGATCTGGGAGAGCCCCTGCAATTTGAGGACGAGTCCTTTGATTTCGTAGTTTGTAACGCCGTCATCCAGCACATTGAGCCCGATCTGGTCAGAAAAGTGGTGTTGCCCGAGCTGGCTCGGGTGCTCCGTCCTCAGGGTGTGCTGCAACTGATGTTCAAACACGGCCAGGGCATTCTTACCATGTTTGACCCGGCCTACGGGCTGGAGCGGACCTTTCAACTCTACGAAGAAGACGACATTCTGAGTGTTCTGGGGAAGCATAGCCTTGAGCTGATCGCGCCCGGCTCACCAGACGAGCTGGCCGGTCTGATGTATCTAACCGACGGAAAAGCCGTTGACCACTGCGTGTTGTTCGCCCGGAAGAACGGTACATACCATCAAAGCTAGCCGCGGCGGTACCAGGCGGTGTCCGCGCTCGTAGCCCACGCACCGATTGTGACGGATCTGTTGGGTACAGGTTGACGAAGCGGGCCAACGTTGTTACACTCACCCAGCACTGGAGCCTACCCTTCCCTCTGGGCAGAGGCACGGAACACTAGAGATTTAGGCATAGAAACCGTACTTGAAGGCCGCAAAATCGGTACGAGCGCAATACATATAGCTCTTCTAGATTCAGAGCCCGTCAACGGCCTGATCAGCTTTGGCGTCGAGGCTGTGGTCTGTTGGCCGCTCTTGATAGGCTTCATTTCCGGCCACATGCACGCTATCCCCTGCGAACCCTAGCGCCACCGCTACAATTTCGCCTCCCGGACACGCACCCTTAACACCCGTCCTCTTGGGGCAAGACCCACCTGTGTAGCACCCCTCATTCCGCCTCCCATGTATCTCTTATGTGGTATTTGTTTTGGTATGTGCGGATTGGGGTAACGAGCCTGCAAAATCAACAGCGAGTATCTGAATATCTATGTCGACAAGTTTTAACGGAGGAAACTGAATGGACCGGTCCAGCCCGCCCACGCATTTAGAGGCGGAACGCGTCAACGAATTGGCGCGCAATTTCTGGTATTCGGCCATTTTGCGGGCTGCAATCAAGCTCGATGTATTTTCTTTACTGGAAGAGCAGGCGTTGACCCACGGCCAAGTGGCCCAAAGCCTGGGAGCTTCACCGCGATATGTTCAGGCATTTCTCGATTCTTGTGTGGCCTTGGATCTGCTGGAGACCAACGGGGACAAATACAGTAATTCCCCACTTTCTTCAAATACCCTGGTCAAGACGAAGAAGGAGTATGTGGGCGACCACGCCCTTCACCATACGAACACCTGGGCTTCCTGGGGCCGCCTCGACGAGATAGTCCGTGAAGGAAAGACCCTGCTGCCCTACGAGACCGGATTCGTGGATGCGCCCACATACTGGACCGACTATATGATGGGCCAGCATAACCGCGCCGCCTCCGGGCAGGCCTATTACCTGGTAGAAAACGTGGACCTCAGTAACCACCGCAAACTTCTGGACCTGGGCGGTGGCGCGGCCAGCTACAGCATCGCTTTTTGCGGCGCCAATCCGCAATTGAAAGCCGTGGTGCTAGACCAGAAAGAACCGCTGGTCATCGCAAAAACCCTGGTAGACGAGCACAACCTGCAGAACCAGATAACACTGCTGGAAGGCGATTTCTTTAGTACCGAAACGGGTGCGGACTACGATGTGGTCCTCATCTCGGGCGTGGTCCTGATCAAGTCGGCAGAGGAATCCCGCAAGCTGTTCCGGCTGGCCTACGACCTGTTGCTACCCGGTGGATTGATCATAATTCAAGACTATATGCGCATCGGCGAGAGCGCCGAACGGAACAGGCTTGATACATTCGAAGACATGTATGTGCTGGTGGCCTTCGACCCGGGCGCCGGCGACCGGGAGGGCACAGAGGTTGCTTCCTGGCTCGAGGGCTCGGGTTTTCAGAATACCAAAACCATCGCATTGCCCACCCAACTGGCGCTGGTTACCGCGGAGAAGCCGCCCGAACCTTGACCGGCTTCGCAGCCGTAGGTGCCGATCAGCGCCGCTGTTCAGCTAGGCGCTTGGGGACATAGGAGGAGGATTGCATGAGTATCGAAAATAGAATCACGCCGTTGAAACGTCTTAGCGGTTTAAGGGAGTGCATATCCCGGAATGGATTTGCCCGCATCCTGGAAGCCCACAGCGGCTTGAGCGGGTTGGTGGTGGAAAATGCTCGAGCCGAGGTGAACGGCCGGGTGATTGAATACGACGGAATATGGGAAAGTAGCCTTACCGACTCGGCCACAAAGGGGCTGCCCGATGCCTCCATCGTCGGTAACGACTCCCGTGCCCACACCATCGACGAGATACTGAATGTGACTACCAAGCCCATCATCGTCGACGGTGACACGGGCGGGGAGGCGTCCCAGTTCGAATACATGGTGAAAAACCTGGAGCGTCTGGGCGTTTCGGCGATAATCATCGAGGATAAAGTGTTCCCCAAGCGAAACAGCCTGGATGGATCTGCCAGACAGGACCTGGAGGACCCGGTGGTCTTCTCGCAGAGGATCCGTGCGGGAAAAGAAGTGGTCATCAACGATGACTTCATGATTATCGCCAGGCTCGAAAGCCTGATCGCCGGAGCCGGATTAGCGGATGCTCTGGATCGGGCGGAACAATACATCCATGCCGGGGTCGATGGCATCATGATTCACTCCAGCGATAAGCGGCCCGACGACATCCTGGCCTTCGCTGAAGCCTACAAGCCCTTGTGCCAGCGTCTCGGCCGCCGCCCGGTGCTGGTATGCGTGCCGACAACCTACAACACGATCACCGACGCGCAGCTGGTCGACTGTGGTTTCAATATCATCATCCACGCGAACCATCTGCTCAGGTCCGCCTATAAAGCCATGAATCAAGCGGCAATGGCTATCCTGGAGAGCGGCCGCAGCCTGGAGGTGGACCCGTTGTGCGCTCCAGTGGCCGAAATATTCGTCACGGTGGGCGCCGACCGCATCAACCGCAAAGACCGCGAGCGGGCCGATTCAAGGCGCCTTATCGAGAGTGAAAGAAACGGGGCAGCCGCCGCGCCGGGTCAGAGGCGGTAACGGCCGTACCGGGCTGTTAGATAATGGATGCCAAGTCTTTCTGGGATGTGCTGAAGTCGCGGGACCTGACCTTCTTCGCCGGTGTGCCCGACTCAACCTTTCAACAGGCTTACAAATACATGGTCGAGGACCCGGAGATTCGCTACGTGCCCGCGGTGCGGGAAGATGTGGCTCTGGGCCTGGCTAGCGCCGCTTACTTCGCCGGAAAATTGGGCGGCGTGATGATGCAGAATTCGGGCATCGGCAATATCGTCAATCCACTGACCTCATTCAGCCTGATGTACAAGATTCCAGTCTTGCTGGTGATAGGCTGGAGAGGTTACGGAGGCCCGCCCAACGACGCTCCCGAGCATTGGATCATGGGGGTCAAGTCGCCGGAGATCTTCGATCTTCTGGAGATCCCCTATGAAGTACCGGAGCCGGACCAATTGGCGGACGCCTTGGACCGGCTTCTGGCGGAGATCCACAAGCGCTCGGTGCCGGGAGCATTGCTGATCAGGCCTGGAGTGGTGGATTGATCGACCGCTACAAGGCCATCGAAAAAATCCTGGCCCATGTCCAACCCGCTGACCTGGTCTTGAGTACCACGGGGATGATCTCACGTGAGGTATTCTCCACGTCCGATCGGCCGGGAAACTTCTACATGATCGGATCAATGGGGCTCTTGTCGTCCTTCGGCCTGGGTCTGGCGTTGATGTCTCCTGAGCAGCGAGTATTTGTGGTGGAGGGGGATGGCAGCGCCCTGATGAGCCTGGGCACCCTGCCCCTCATCGCCAGCGAAGGTCCCAGTAACCTCGTCCATTTCATCCTGGATAACGAGTCCTACGAGTCCACCGGAGGCCAGCCAACCATCAGTTCCAAGGTGGACCTGGCCGAGGTAGCCAAAAGCTGCGGTTACCGTCAGGTGGCCCGTGTGGACGATATAGAGAGTCTGGAAGGCGCTCTGGTGGCGATCGACGGAAAAGCGGGCCCCCACTTGATCCTGGTCAAGGCCGGCATCGCTCCGGTGGAAGGTATACCCAGAGTGACCATACCGCCCACCGAGATAAGGGACCGGTTCCGGAGCAGCGTCCAACAGAGGAACTGAAAGCGATGATAATATTTTCCCCCGGTCCGGCCAACATCTCCGACCGCGTACGCGACGCCCTCGCGCTGCCCGACATAGGTCACCGTGAGGTCGAATTTACTGAGCTTCTAATGGAAACCCGCTCTCTGCTACTCGAGATATGCGGTGTGCCCCAAGGATACTCCTGCGCCGTGCTCAGCGGCTCCGGCACCACCGGCATCGAGGCGGCTATCACCTCTCTGGCCGGCGTTACAAGCGGCGTCCTGGTCCTATCCAACGGCGTTTACGGCGAACGCGCTGCCCAGATCGCCCAGGTCTTTGGTATCCCCTACACCCTGGAGAAATTCGACTGGACGCTTCCCCTCCCGCTGGAACGGGTGGAGGAGTTGATTAGCGCCACGCCCCATGATGTGGTTTATCTGATCCACCATGAGACAACCACGGGCGTACTCAATAATCTGGCCCGGGTGGCCGAGATAGCGAAGGCCAAACACAAGTGGGTGCTTGCGGATACCGTCAGCAGCGTGGGCGGCGAGGAGTTGGACCCAGCCGGTTGGGGTGTGGACCTGGTTATCGGTTCTGCCAACAAATGCCTTCGTGGTGTTCCAGGGGCCTCCTTCGTGGTCGTCTCCAATGAATTGCTGGAAGTGCTGGCAAATCGGCGGCAGGTGACATTTTCCACTGACCTGGTCGGCACATTGAGCCGGGAGGAAGGAGGAGAGACTCCGTTCACACCGCCCATCCAGACCATTTATGCCCTTCGGGAGGCGTCGAGGGAGTTGCTTGAGGAAGGGGTGGACCGCCGGATCGTCCACTACCGCGACATCGCGGACTCGCTGCGCGATGGACTGGCATCGCTGGAGTTGAGTTTCCTGGTCTCGCGAGAGCACCTGTCCAACACCATGACTTCGGTGATGCTGCCCGACGGGTTCTCATACCATGACCTGCACCAGCCTATGAAAGACCGCGGGTATCTGATCTACAAATCCCAGGGCCCATTGAGCGAGACAACATTCCGCCTGGGCACTGTTGGGTTGATAACACAGGAACACATCGGCGGCTTCCTGGAGAATTTTGCGCAGGTCTTGAACAGATAAGCCGGCCGGGAGCCAAATAACCCTCTCTGACTCCCTCTTGACGCTAGTGCACTGGGTTGTAAATGACTTTACACCCGGCCCGCCGCAAGAGGGTGATACAGCTCCTCCCAAGGATTGTCTTTCCGGCGCAGCGTAGGGGCGACGCATGCGTCGCCCCTACGTTTCGCGGGGACGCCGGACCGGGTATCAAGCCATTTACGAGACACTAGACCAAACTGTATCGCCACTACTACAGGCCGATCAGCTCCCTGGCGTTCTCCCCCAAGATACCCTCCTTCTGGCTGTCCGAGAGGGGTAGGTTAAGGATGTATTCGGAGTCTGTTGTCTGGCTGGCCAGAGGGAAGTCGGTTCCGAAGCATACCTTGTGAGCGCCGTGCTTATTGATAATGGTGGTCAGCGTTTTGGCGGCAACCTCTTTCAACGACGGCGGCCAGGTAGTGTCGATAAGAACGTTCTCTCTCCCGATCAGCTCCCGCTCCGCCTCCTCCAACATATAGAAGCCACCCA